>CAMDFL010000296.1 GCA_945897475.1 Bordetella parapertussis | reverse complement strand
GACGATCACCGGATGGCCGCTGAGCGCCGCCAGCTTGGACGAGAAAAAGCGCACGTTGGTGTCGGCGCCGCTGCCTGCGGGAAAGCCGACAAACACCTTCAACTCGCGCCCGGGTTCGGGCCAGGTCTGTGTCAGTGCGGCAATCGGATGAATCAACAGCAATGTCGCGAAAAGTCCAGGCCCGCAGTGTTTCATTTTTTCTCCTTTGTGCGCGCGTTGCCGCGTTTCGGTTTCCGACGCCTGCAACGAATTTCAATTTCGTTGTTTATATCCTACTTAAAGTGTCCTTGCTCAGACAAGCCTTTTGCGGCCAGGACGCTTTCGAATCGGGCGCCGCGCATTGTGATTAAATGAATTCCAGGCGAACCGGTGCTGCGCCTGCGCTCTGTAATAGGGAGGCGTATGTTGAAACCGGATTGAAGCCGGAATGAATCGAGGAGAACCGTCATGAATCGCGTTTTGTCATTGCTGCCCGCGCTTATATGCACTGCGTTTTGCACCGCGCTCGCCGTGGCGCCTGCGCAATCGCAATCGACCTATCCCAATCGCCCGGTGCGCATGCTCGTGGCCTTTCCGCCGGGCGGCTCATCCGACATAATCGCGCGGATTATTTCTCCGCAGTTGTTGGAGCGGCTGGGCAAGCCGTTTGTGGTCGAGTATCGTCCCGGCGCGGGCGGTAGCATCGCTGCGCAAGTGATTGCCAAGGCGCCGGCGGACGGCCAC
This sequence comes from Bordetella parapertussis, assembly GCA_945897475.1. GTDB lineage: Bacteria > Pseudomonadota > Gammaproteobacteria > Burkholderiales > SG8-39 > 2-02-FULL-62-17. The sequence continues at coordinate 2,336 of CAMDFL010000296.1, read as the reverse complement.
GTGTTGATGATTGCCGGCGCCACAACGGTGATGGGCCTCAATTCGCTGTTGATTCCCAACCTGCCCTATGACCCCAAGGAGCTCGCTCCTATCACGCGTCTGGTCACCACCCCTTTCGTCGTCGCCGTGAACCCTTCCATGCTGCCCGTGGGATCGGTCAAGGAACTGCTTCTTCTGCTCAAGGCCAAACCGCAGCCGATTTCCTTCGCGTCCGGCGGCAATTTCTCGGGTATGCACCTTGCGGGCGAGAACTTCAAACGAATATTCGGGCTGGACGAACTGCAGCACGTCGGCTACAAGGGCAATGGTCCGGCCTTGCAGGATCTGGCCGGAGGGCAGATACCAATGGCCTTTGTGGATCTTGGGACCACCGGGCCTTTCCTGAAATCGGGGCGCATCAAGGTACTCGCCGTGGCCGCGAGCCAGCGCAGCATCCTGGCTCCGGACATTCCAACCACCGCTGAAGCCGGATTGCCCGCATGGGAGGCGCTGGGTTCCTTTGGCATGTTTACGACTGCGGGAACACCGCCGGACACGATCAATCGCGTCAACGCCGAGGTCGGCCGGATTCTGCGCCAGCCCGATGTTCGCGAACGAATTCTGGCAACCGGCAGCGAACCGGCGCCGAACACCACCGAGGAATACGGCAGCTTGATTAGAGCTGAAGTGGCGAAGTGGATACGCGTCATCAAGGAGTCGGGGATCAAGATTGAGCAATGAGATTCGCGCCAGCGCGTAGGGCGAATCGCATCAGCGCGCAATGCCAAGCCGGACGGTTACTCCATACGGCCCACATCGGCGAACTATTCGCACGCGGCGAGCCCTGGGGTCACAGGGCAGATTGGGAATCAGCAGGAAATTGACGCCCATTGCCGATGAGGGGCCCGCAATCATCAACACGCCGGAATAGCCTGTCGCGCCTTCAGGTACACTTTCGCGCGTCGCATTTTCAACCGCTTCCCGGGGGGTTCGCAATGAAAAATTCCAGCGACCATGGAGTCTGCGCAGCTACAAAGAGAAGTTTGACCGGCGTGCTTGCACTGGCCGGCACACTTGTCTCCCCGGCGGGTCATGCACAAGCCTATCCCACCAAACAGATTCTGGTGGTGAATGCGGCATCCCCAGGGTCGAGCGGCGACGCGGGCCTGCGCCTCATGGCTGTCAAGATGACCGAGAGCATGGGGCAACCGGTGATTGTCGAGCTGCGCACCGCCGCGCGCGGTGCGCAGGCTTATGCGATCGTCTCCAAGGCCGCGCCGGATGGGCATACCGTCACTTTCGGGACCTCCGGAACTTTTGTCTACGGCAGGTTTCTATTCAAGAACATGGCCTTCGACATACTGAAGGATTACTCCCCCATCAGCATGTCGCTGAATTCGCCCTCCTACATCGGCTTGCCCAAGACCATGGGCATCAGAACCCTGAAGGAATTCATCGATTACGCCAGGAAAAATCCAGGCAAAATCGAATATGGCTCTACCGGCAGCGGCTCCTATTTCCACCTTGCCACGGAAGGCTTGAAAGCCGCCGCGGGCATCGACCTCTTGCACATTCCCTATGCGCAGGCCAATTTCCCGCAGTTGCAAAACGACTGGGCGAGCGGTCGCATACCGTTGTGGCTCGCCACCTGGGCAAGTTACCGGGCTCAGATCGACAAGTTCAACGTCCTGGCCATTGTCGACCGGCAGCGTGGCAAGCACATTCCCGGCGCTCAGCCAATCAGCGAACTCCTGCCAAACTACGAGCCCTTTGTGGTCTGGTGGGGTTTCTTCGGCCCGCTGGGTTTGCCCGGGCCGGTAGCAGCCCGCTTTGCCGCGGAATCGAAAAAAGCGATGCTGCAAGCGGACGTGTTGCCAAAAATCGATGAACTGGGCATGACGGTGGTTGGCAGCACACCCGATGAACTGGCAGCCCTTCTGCGCCAGGATATCAACGCAGTCGAGAAGGTTGTCAAAGCCATCGGACTGCAACCTGAATAGGTTCTAAGGAGGTCCCGATGGCGATCATAGATTCCCAGGTGCATGCCTACGAGGCGAACACGCCCAAACGGCCATGGCACACGGTCCCTGATTGGCCCGATCACGTGACCGGCGACGAGATGGTCGCGGCGATGGACAAGGTCGCGATGGCTGGGTCGAGAACCTCTTGCACGCCTTGTGCGCTCAGTTGCGGCGGCTCGTTTTTTTACGGGTGATCTTCTTCAAGCATTCAATGAAATCGCGCATCGCCCGAGTCATCTCCCGCTCGCGAAACGTGATGACCGAATTCGGTCCGAATACCGAAGGCAGCTTGACCGGGAGTATCGCGACCAGTTTCTCCGATACAAAGTGTTTGGC
>CAMDFL010000295.1 GCA_945897475.1 Bordetella parapertussis | reverse complement strand
CGCACCGCGCTCGCAGAGGAAGCGCCGCTGCAATGTGTAGGCGTGCTCAACGCCTACACAGCGCGCCAGGCTCATGCCTGTGGCTATCGCGCGCTGTATCTCTCAGGTGGTGGCGTCGCGGCCGGTTCGCTCGGCTACCCGGATCTGGGCATCACGGGCCTCGAAGACGTGCACATCAATGTGCGCCGCATCGTCGATGCGAGCGGGCTGTCGCTTACCCAGCAAACCCGGAATCGGCATCGAAAAACCCACCGGATTGAACATAATCGGCAACTGTGCTCGATTTTGAAACCCTGAATCACAACATGGCAGAGCATTCCATCCGCCCACGCGTCGTGCGTGCCGATTGATTTTTCATCCCTATGCTTGCACTTGAACCGGAACAATCCGTGCAGGATTGTCTAGCTGGTTCATATTGCATCAGTTTTCGATTCTACGTCGCGCGGGCCAATATCCGGCAAACACATCGACCCTTCACCGATTCATAAGCAGCCTCGCTCACCCGTTGCGCGTGCAACGCCTCTGCGCCGCTGGTCATTGGCGACTCCCCGCTTTCGATACAACGATTGAAGCGCTCGATCTCCAGCCGGAAACATTCACTCAACGGAAAATAGCGGGTCGAACTGCCGCTTGAGGAGCGCAATTCAATCGACGGACGCGGATCTTCATTGGCGCCGGTCAGATAGGCATAAGTATTATTGAGAACGAGGGAGCCCTTGCTGCCGTGAATTTCGATTGGCCGTTGGGCGTAGGGCATGCTGAAACTCGCCGAGGCGGCGCCCGCGGCGCCCGCACTGAACTTCAACAGCATGCTGCCGATCTTCTCGTTGGGCGCGTCATTACTGGTGGCATTGCTCATGGCGGCAACCTCGACGATCTCCTGACCCACAATCCAGGCAAGCGTGTCGAAGGCGTGGTCGCCAATGCTCATGATCACGCCGCCCGAGCGCATGGCCGGGTCGTTGCGCCACGTCGCGGCAACTGCAACGCCCGCCGGCGGCGCCGGAATGCGCAGCGCCAGATGCGCGCGTGCCATCAGTACCTCGCCGATTTCGCCCGTGGCCACCATGCGCCGGGCTTCCAGGTGCACCGCTTCGTGCCGTTGCTGGAACACCACGCCGAGTTCCACTTTGTGCGCATCGCAGGCGCGAATCGCGGCCGCCGCCTCACCAGGATTTATCGCCAGCGGTTTTTCAATCAGGGAATGCCGCCCGGCCTTGGCCGCTTCAATGGCGTCGCGCGCATGCACGCCATCGGGGGTGCAGTGATACAGGGCATGCACTTCGGGGTCCTGCAATGCCTGTGCAAGCGAGCAGTAGCTGCGTGCGAATCCGTGTTCCTTGGCGAATGCCTGTGCGCGAACGGCATCACGCGAGACCACCGCCACCATACGCGTGCCGGCGGCTTTTTTCATTTCGGGCAACACGTTTTTCACGGCATGTCGCCCGGTGCCAAGCAATGCCCAGCCGACGGTCATACGATCACCCGTCGACGGTCAAAATGTAACTTCGAGGTGCCCGCACTCGTCGAAGGCACGGTGATCAATGCGTTCATTCGATCGGCTGAATCTTCGCCGACTTCGCAATACGGCTCACCAGTTCGATCTGACTCCTGATCAGGGCGGTGAATTCTTCCGGGGTATTGGCAATGATGTCGAAGCCCAGTTCGTTGAGCTTCACCTTGGACTGCGGCAAACCGAGCGCCTTGACCGCATCGGCGTTCAAGCGGCGAAGGATGGGCTGCGGCAAACCCGCCGGCCCGAACATGCCTTCCCATCCTGGCGGCGGCTCAAAGCCCGGCGCGATTTCGGTAAGCGCCGGCACCTGCGGCATGCTCTCCAGGCGCGTCGAACCCACGCGCGCGAGAGCCACCACTTTGCCGGCGCGAAGATGCGGGCCGATCGAACCCAGGATCGCGTAAGTCACCGGAATCTGCCCTGAAACCAGCGCGGTCACCGCTTCGGTGCCGGTCTTGTAAGGAATGTGCAGCATATTGGCGCCGGTGATCATCGCCACCTGCTCCTGCGCAAGGTGGTGTATCGAACCGAAACCCGATGAGCCATAACTGAGTTTTCCCGGATTGGCGCGGGCGTAGTCGATCAATTCCTTCAACGATTTGATCGGCCCGTTGGGTTGCACAAACACCAGCATCACCGCATCGCCAAGCGCCGTGATCGGGGTGAGATCCTTCAGCACGTCGATGGGCGATCCGCCTTTGGCCAGCACGCGGCGTGTCACCAGCGCGTTGGGCGAATAGGTGCCCAGGGTGTAGCCGTCGGGCGCGGCACGCACCACCGCTTCGGCCGCGACCACACCGCCCGCGCCGGACCGGTTCTCCACCACGATGGGTTGGCCCAGCGTCTCGGCCATCACCGTGGTGACCACACGTAGGATGATGTCGCCACCCGAGCCCGCGCCGAATTCGGTAATCATTCGTATCGGCTTTGCGGGAAACGCCTGCGCAAACGCCAGCGAAGACAGCGTCGCGGCAGTCAAGCCAAGACCGAAACGCGACAGCAGTGAAACTTCAATCATCGTCTTTCTCCATGGAAGATTTGGCGCGCACCAGACCGGATGTGGCTGGAAGCTTTACGCTACCATGCTTTGCCCGCGCGGGTTGTCGCTTGATGGCATCGACGGCGATGAAGCGACCTGGGGAACAACAAGGAGCAATGCGGCAATGAAATTCGGCATTTTTCATTACATCGACTAGCGCGACGAGCCTTTGGCCAAAATTTTCGATGTCCGCATGCTGTTGCTGCGCGCGGCAGAAAATCAGGCTTACCCAGTAAGCCCGGGATCGGGCATCGGCAAACACAGGATTTGAACATAATCGATGACGTACGCTTTTCAAAAATTCCAAACATAACCAATTCGAGAATTTTAGCTCCCTCCATACGTTCAGCTCGGGTTCGATTTGACTACCAGTTGAACGCGTTAATCCCGGCGAAATCGTCACCTGCAAAGTGGATCTGGCGATGATGCACGACTCGGGCGGCCCGCGGCGTATTGCGCCGCTGTTGGCGGAACTCGGCGCCAAACCCTGGGACCCCGACAAGATCGTCGTCATCACCGATCACTACCTTCCCGC
>CAMDFL010000294.1 GCA_945897475.1 Bordetella parapertussis | reverse complement strand
ACATCCAGCAGATCGGTGAGCAGATCGGACATGCTGTTGGCACAGTCGTTAATGTGGCCGGCCAGTTCGGCGGCCCCCGCCGGTGCTGCGCGTTGCAGGGCGGCGACGTATAAAGACAGGGCCGCCAGCGGCTGGCGCAGGTCGTGGCTCGCCGCCGCGAGAAAGCGCGATTTGGCATTGTTGGCGCTGTCGGCGCGATCCAGGGCGGCGTTCAGCGCTGTTTCGCTACGTTTGCGCTCGCTGATATCGCGCACAAATGCGCAGTTGAGTTCCTTGCCGTCGAGCTGTACGCGATTGGTGGTTATTTCCACCGGGAACGTTGTTCCGTTCTTGGCGCGATGTGTGGTTTCGAATTTCAGTGCGCCGAGCAAGCCGATTTTGGTGAAACGCGCCTGCCATGCCACAGGAGAGAAGTCGGCAACCGGATTTATGTCTTTGATATGTAATCGTAAAAATTCTTCACGCGTATAACCGTAGAGATGACAGGTGGCCTGGTTTAAGTCGATGATGCGGCCTTCCGATGTTATCCAGAAGAGCGCGTCGTGGGCCGCGTCGACGCTGATCCTGGCGAGACGCAGAGCTTCTTCAGCGCGCTTGCGCGCCGTGATGTCGGTGGCCATGCCGATCATGCGCAGGGGCCGGGCATTTGCGTCGCGCTTGACGACGATACCGCGTCCCTGCATCCATTTGACGCTGCCATCAGCGCAGAGCAGGCGATGTTCGCAGGCGTAGCGCGGGGTTTTGCCATCGAGGTGTGCCTGCATTGTGGCAAGCACGCGGGTCTTGTCGTCGGGGTGGATGTGATCGCCCCATTGTTCGAAATCGGTCAGCTCCCGGGCATCACGCACACCGCAGAACTCCTGCCATTTTTTGGAACGGTAGATGGCGCCATCGACCATATTTTTGTCCCACAGGCCGTCGCCGGCCTCCTCGACGGCGGACTTCCAGCGGTATTCGCTTTCTTCGAGCAAGCGTTCCCGCTGCCTGATTTTTTCGGTCAGGTGGTGGGCGATGTGTGTTGCATGGGCACGGGTCCTGATTAAGGACAGCATCAGCGCGAACAGTAGCGCGCTGAGAGACAGGCCGCCCGCCACGGCCGCCCAGGCGAAGGCGTAATTGATTCTGCTGGAGCCGCCGGGAAGGTCAAAGCTAAGCCGCCACGTCGTGTCGCCGTAACGAATTTCCCGCTGTTGGTAGAACAGCGAGCCGGCATCCGGGGTGTTCTTAGGCGCACTGTCGAACAGCAGGGTTGCAGGCGCGGCTTTGCTGCCGTCGTAGATGTGCAGATCAATGTCATGTTCGTTGTGCTTACGCCATTGCTCGAGGATGCCGTCGAGGAATTCGCCAAACCGGTAGGGCGTGAAAGCCCAGCCGAGCAGTTCCTTGCGGCGCTGCTCGATGCCGTCCGCAGTCTTGCGCGTACGGTAGACGGGAACATACATCAGGACCCCGACCTGGGCGGGCTCTTCGGCCGATGAAGTCAGGTTCACCTTTCCCGATAGCGTCGCCTCACCGCTGTCGCGCGCGCGCTCAAGCGCCGCCCGTCGCACTGGCTCGGCCAGCATGTTGGTTCCGATCAGGCTTTGGTTGCGGGCGTGAAAGGGTTCGAGAAAGACAATCGGCGCGTAGGTATCACGCGCTTCAGGCGCGAGCCTGGCAAAACCGATGCGCTGCAGGCCGCGAATGTTTTGGCTCGCGCGCAGCCGTTCAAAGTAGGCGTGCCATTCCTCGCTGGAGACCTCGCCTGTTTTGGCGAATAGTGCGGCGCCCCCCTGGAGTGCGAGCGCGTGCACGGCAAGGCGTTCCTCAATGCTGCGCACAACCTGGTCGCCGGCAAAGGCAAAGCGCTTTACCGTTTCGGCTTCGATTCCCCGTTTGACATTCAGGCTGATGAGGGTCGTTGCCAGCAGGCTGGCGCAGAGCAAGACCCAGGCCGGCCAAGTCTGCCTGAGATGATGTGGCGTCAAAGCGTCACGCCAGCCGCAGCCCCAGCTTTGCCGAGGCGTAAATCGCCTCGGTGCGGCTGCTTACCCCCAGAGTGCGGAATGTCAGCGTGAGATGGGCTTTGACCGTCGCACCGGAAAGATTCAGCGATTTGGCGATGGCCTTGTTGGACTGGCCGGCGATCACGCCGCGCAATACTTGCATCTGCCGCGCCGTCAGAGCGGGCAACTTCGTTTGTGCTGTATTGGCCTCGGTCTGGGCGGGGAGGGGCGCGCTGTGCGGCCGCACCAGCGCCAGCGCCGTGACCGGGAGGTAAATGCCCTTGGCGAGCACCACCTTGAGCGCGTGAATGAGCAGTTCTGGCGTCGATGATTTGGGTATGAAGCCCAGCGCGCCGTGCTCGATTGCGTCGCGCACGATGCGCGGGTCGTCCTCCGCCGTTATGACGACGATCGCGGTGTCGGGGGCGGCTGCGCGCAGTCTATCCAGCGCACCCATGAACTGGATGCCCGGCAAATTCAGGTCCAGCAGCAGCAAATCGTAATGTGTGGTCTTCAGTCGATTGAGCGCATCTTCGCAAGTATTCTCCTCATCCATGCTTAGCGCATTGTCCAGCCCGTGGAGCAGGCAGCGCATACCGGCCGTGAATAGGGGGTGATCGTCAACGAGCAAGACATCCATGATCGGTATTGCTTTCTTGAAAGTGTTGCGTAAATTTCTTGTAAATAAGACTTAATTTTGGATCAAGAAAAAGTTACCGTTTGGCAGGGGGAAAGTCCTTGCTGGATGGCGCCCTTGGGTAGTGATTTATTTGCGGCCAAAGGGCTTGGCCTGGCCGCGGTTGCCGGTGGTTTTAAGCAGGAATCTCGCTTCAGCGAATAACTTCTCCCGGCTGATTTGCGGTAAGGCGAAATAGGTCTCCAGCAGCTCGCGCTCCACGATGCCAAGCTCTTTCAACCGAACTATGGATTCCTCGCCCTTGGCCAGCCACCGTGCGCTGACATTGAACATGTCGGAGAGGCAGTAGAGGCGGTCGGCGCGGATATTCGCTGTTTCCGAGTCCAGCCAGTCGTAACAGCGCTGACGGCTGATGGGGATGTCCGGGTAACGGGCTTGCCAGAGCCCGTACAGCTTTACTGCCGCTTCTTTTGACGAGTCGATGCCCGCCCTGGACATGGCTGCCTTGATGCGTTTGCCGAAATGGCGCGGGACA
>CAMDFL010000293.1 GCA_945897475.1 Bordetella parapertussis | reverse complement strand
ATCCGATTGCCGCACTGACACAGACCTGGCCCGAACCCGGGCGCGAGTTGAAGGTGTTTGTCGGCTTTCCCGCAGGCAGCGGCGCCGACACCAACGTGCGCTTTTTCTCGTCCAAGCTGGCGGCGCTCAGCGGCCATCCGGTGATCGTCGAGAATCGGCCGGGCATGCTGAGCTCCCTTGCAGCCGACGCGGTGGCAAAAGCGGCCCCGAACGGATACACCATCCTGCTTACCGGGGTCTCGTCATCGCACGGCGCGAACAGCGTACTGTTCAAAAAATTGCCTTACGACCCGGTGAAGGACTTCACACCGGTGACCACGCTGTTCCAGGGAAACTTTCTCATGATGGTGAACACCGGCTCGCCGCATCGAAACGTGGCCGAGCTGACTGCGGCGCTGCGCGCGGCGGGTTCAAAGGCGAGCTATGGCTATGGCAGCCCCACGGCGCTGGCCGCGTCCGAACTGTACAGAGTGCGCGCGGGGCTCCAGACCGTGGGCATCGCCTACAAGACCTCGGTGGCTTCGTTGCCGGAAATGTACAGCGGCGCGCTTGACTACCAGTTCATCGACGGCACCTTCGGCAGCGCGCAGATGCGCGCCGGAAAGCTGCGCGCGCTGGCGATCGCGTCAGGCCAACGCTCCAGTCTGCTGGACGTTCCGACCATGGCCGAGGCGGCAAACATACCCGAGTTCGACATCTTTCCATGGTGGGCGGCTTTCCTGCCGGCGCGAGCACCGCAGGCCGCGGTCGCGCGCCTGGAAGGCTGGTTCAATCAGATTGTCGCCATGGACGAAACGCGCAAGTTCCTGGCTGGCAACGTCGCGGAACCGGTGCCAGGCAACACGAAAATACTCGTTGACCGGCTCGACCGGGAAATGCGCAAGTGGTCTCAATTGGCGAAGATCATCAAGTTCGAGCAGGAATAGATCACCCGAATAGATTACTGCGGGCAAAGCGCCGCGATGCGCTCGCGCAACCAGGCGTGCCCGCTGTCCTGATCGAAGCGCCGGTGCCAGATTAGGCTGCCCTGGTAGGCGTGCAGCACAAACGGTGGTTCGCGCATCTCAATGCCGAGCAGCGGGCAGAAATGGCGCGCCAGCCGTTCGGGAAAGCACGCGATCATGTCCGTGTCCTGTATCAGGTAGGGGACCAGCAGCACATGCGCGACCTCGACAACGCCGCGCCGCTTCTTGCCGGATTTTGCGAGTGCCATATCCACCTGTGAGGACTGGTGCACCGAAGGCCGCACCACCACATGCGGGCAGGCAAGAAAATCCTTCATAGAAAGTGCCTTCGCGCGCGAGGAGAAGGCAGGATTGCCTTTGCGCCCGATGCACACCAGTCGTTCGCGAAACAGCGGCTTCACGCGAAGTTCCTTGGGAAGGGTTTTCGGCGCAATGCCGATGGCGGCCTCCACCTCCCCCGACAGCACCAGTTCGGCTCCGGGAATATGAGAGGTGGACAGCACCTGCACCTCCACCTGGCGCGTAGTCTGGACGATGCCGCTCACCAGGCGGGGCAAAATGAAAAACGCAGGGTCCTCGGCCATCGCGATCCGAAAGTGCCGGGCATCGCGGGCCGCATCGAACGTGGCGCTGTTGTCGAGCACGGATTGAATCACCGCCAGCGACTCTTTCATCGCGGCATGCGCTTCGACGGCCCGCGGCGTGGGAATCATCGCCCCCGCACCACGCTCGAACAACCGGTCGCCGAACTGCATGCGCAGGCGCGCCAGCGCGTTCGACATCGCCGGCTGCGAAAGACCGATGGTTCGCGCGGCACGCGTCACGTTGCGGTTTTGCATCAGCGCGTCGAAGGCCAGCAGCAGGTTGAGGTCTACGGGCCGGCCGGATTTTGCACTCCCCGGATTACTATTCATTGCGTCAATTTCCGATATAAGGAACATATGTATTCCAGATAATGATGCGAATGCGTACACTTCGCAATGCCATTTGGCTCAACCGGAGGGAAGACATGGGCAAATTCGTCATTCAGCAACACGGGCGCCTGCAGGAAACCATCGCCCATGAATTGGGATTTTTCGCCGACGAGGGTCTTGATTACGAACTCAGCGACGGCAGCGACATGAAATCCAAGGATATTGATTCGGCAACCGGCAAGCTGAAGGACATTCGCTCCGGCGCCTATCAGTCCTACGAAGCGGGCAAAGGCAACAAGGGAAAGAAATCCGATATCTCCTGCGCCTGCCACTGGACGGTCAATAACGCCGCAGCAAATTCCCTGGGCACCATGTACGGCAAGGCCTACGTGGTCACCCCCGGCGGCATCATGGTGCCCAACGACTCTCCCATCCGAAATCCCGAAGACCTGGCGGGCAAGGAAATCGCGGTCGGTTACCAGTCCGGCAGCCACTACACCACCATACAGGCGCTGGAACCCTTCATCCCATTGGACCAGATCAAGCTGAAATTCGTGGGCTTGCCGTGGCAGCGCGTGGACGTGGCGGTGGATCGCGACCTGCCTGCATCAAGCCTCTGGGGCATTACCTTTCTTGCTGCGGAACAACTGGGCTTGCGCAAGGTGGCCGACTGTACCTTCATGATCACCTTCATGTTCCCCAAGGGCGTGGACGAAGAAGACGTCGAAAAATATTTCCGCGCATTGAAACGCGCGCAGATGGAACTCGACCTGTGGCCCGAGCCCTACAAGAAGCACTACGCGGGCATGCTGCCGGCCAAGTACCGCGACAAGGTCGATGTGCGCAAATTAGCCGCGGGCGAACGCATCGTCTTCCTGCCCTACACACAACAGACCTTCGAGCGCACGCAAAACTGGATTCATTCGCGCAGCATCTTCGACGAGAAGCCCGCGCAACTGGATTACGCGGCGTCAGTTGCCACTTGAAAATTGACTGTAACGCAAGGACCATGTGACCTCATGGCACATAATGTGCCATGAAAAAGTGATGGGACGCCACGTATCCGCAGATCGCCAAATCGTGGCGCAGTAACTGGGCGCGCGTCATTCCCTTTTTTGCGTATGCGCCGGGGATTCGCAAAGTGATCTACACCACCAATGCTATCGAGAGCGTGAACTACAGCTTGCGAAGACTCACCAAGACGCGGGCGTCATTTCCCAGTGACGAGGCGGCGATCAAACTTTTGTATTTGGGATTGCGTAATATTAGCCAGCGATGGA
>CAMDFL010000292.1 GCA_945897475.1 Bordetella parapertussis | reverse complement strand
GCGATCAAGCGGTTCAGGGCGATCGAGGCGGGAGTATTCAATCGTGGTCGCGATACGGTCCTGCATCTGGAATGCGTGGTCGGCAATTCGCGCCACCTCAAGCTGCGTGGGTCGCCTTGACGCGCCAAGTAGCGCACCCACGACTATGCCCACCAACCATGCGCCAAGCGCAATGGTGAGGGCCACATCTTCGATGCCTCCTTTCGCCAGCAGCACCAATGCCGCCACAAGGGCTCCCCAGAACGCACCTCGCATGGCGCCGGATTCGGCCCGACGCCTGCGCACTTGCGACGCAAGCTCGTTGAGCAGACTGGTGACCGATGAGGCTTGCGCAATAGACGGGGTTGGAGTGACGGATGGGGTTGGAGTGACGGATGGGGCGGGAGTCATAGCGATTCCTCCTTAATTTAACTCGCCATTCGCTCTATATTCTGCGATGTACTTTCTTGGCCGGATTCGACCACTTGAGTAATTAATTTATCGGTATCGATGCCTTCGGATTCACCGGCGAAGTTGAGAATCACACGATGACGCAGAGCAGGCACGGCCAGCGCTTTCAAGTCTTCGACGCTGACATTGAAACGACCCTGGGTGAGAGCGCGCACCTTTGCGCCCAGAACGAGTGATTGCGCGCCGCGAGGACTGGCACCGTAACGTACCACCCGCTTGGTAATCTGGGGTGAGCCATCCCAGTCGGGATGGGTCCCCATGATGATGCGAGCCGCGAAGTCGCGCACATGCGCGGCAATCGGGGTTTCCCGGATAAGATCGCGAAAGCCAACAACACTGGGGCCATCAATGACGCGTTGAATAGACACCGCATGCGTTTGTGTGGTCCGATCGAGGATGGCATTGAGTTCGGTCATGGTCGGATAGCGCACCCTCAGCTTGAACATGAACCGGTCCAATTGAGCCTCGGGCAAGGGATAGGTGCCTTCCATTTCGATAGGATTTTGCGTCGCCAGAACGAAAAAGGGACGCGGCAAGGGCCGTGAATCCCCCCCTGCGGTGACGCACTGTTCCTGCATGCCCTCGAGCAGCGCGGACTGTGTTTTCGGCGTGGCTCGATTCACTTCGTCAGCGAGCAAAATGTGAGTGAAGATCGGTCCGGTCTGAAACCGCAGGTGTTTGCCTCCCATTGCATCCTCAACGAGCATCTGGGTGCCGATGATGTCCGATGGCATCAAGTCGGGTGTGAATTGTACGCGCGAGAAAGTCAGATCGAGGCCCTCGGCCAGCGTCTTGACCAGCAGCGTTTTCCCCAGTCCAGGCGCGCCTTCCAGCAGGACGTGGCCGCCTGCGAAAAATGCCGTGAGTACGCCCTCGATGATCTCGGCATGACCTACGATGACTTTTTCCACCTCCGCGCGCAATGCGCCATAGGCAGCGACAAAAGCTTCGACTCGATCCTGACTCATGAGGCTCCTTTCGAACACCGTAAAAACTAAAACCGAGCGTTGCACTGTAGCGCATGCAGGAAAGTGCTGCATCAAACTGATGAAATCAAACTTATGAAATCAAACTGATGAAATCACAGCGCATGCCGTGATTTTCCTCAAGTAACACTCAACACTCTGCTAATTCGGTTTGGGCGCGAGCACCAAGTTTTTGAGCGCGCTACTACGCACCAAGGACAGCCACACGAAGCCAAGCACGATAGTGGAGCCTGCGGCGAGCGCCACACCCGGGCCCACCAGCGAACCGGCGAAATTCAACAGAAAGCCGCTCAGGAACACCAAACTCCACACCAAGGTAAATACTCCCATCACCCGCCCGCGGTAATGGTCGTCGACCAGGGTTTGCAGAATGACCTGCGCACAGGTCATGAAGTAGGCGTGGGACAAGCCTGCGATATAAATCATGCAAAACGAAAACCAGTACCAATCGCTAAAGGCCAGGCCGATCAAGGCTGCGTTGTAGGAGGTGAGTGCGCCCACCATGAGGTTTCTTGGCGTTACGCGCAGTTGCAGCCAGGCATAGGAGAGTAGGCCGGTCAAGGCGCCCACACCTGCCGCCGAGGCAAGAATGCCCAGGCCCCGGGAGTCCACCAGCAACACGTCCTTGGCGAATACCGGCAGCATATTCATGTAGCCCATGGCCACGGTGGAGTTAAGCAGCGCGACGGCGATGATTTTGGAGAACACTTCATTGCCTCGGATGTAGCGCAGGCTATCGGTGAAATTATCGAGCAGACTGCCATGCGAAGGCGCATCGCCGGGGGTTGGACGTACCAAGAACACCACCGCGATCATGGTGCTGACCCCGGCGGCGGACAACAGAAATGTCGTTGGCGCGCCTGCAGCGGCAATCAAAAATCCAGCGATGGATGGAGCAATGACGCGACTGCTGCCAAAGGCCATGGATATCAAGGGCACAGCCGAGCGCAACAGCGAACGAGGCAACAAACGTGGGAAAAATGCCGCGCGCGTCGGTTCGTCGATCGCGTTCGACAGACCCAGCAAAAAAGCGCCCAAGGCGAGATGCCACAACTGCACTACGCCGAACATTGTGACCAATCCCACCATGATGATGCCGATGGTGGCAATGATTTGCGCAATACCGATTAATTTTCGCGCATCGACCCTATCAGCGAGTACCCCACCCAACAAGGTCAAGGCGAATTGGGGAACGAAACCGCAAAGCTGAATCAGCCCCAATTGTGCCTGCGAACCAGTAATCTCGAATGCCAGCCACCCCAGCGTGAATGAAAACATATGCTGGCCGCCCACCTGCGCAACCAGCGCGAGCCAATAGAGGCGAAAGTCGCGCACCGTCAGCGCGATCAAAGGAGAGGTTTTGTTTTCGGCGGAGGTCTTTGTGGTCATGACCCAAGCTTACCGCAGCACCGGGGTTTTTTATAGTGATGAGCGCCTGCGTCAGGCTGAAAACCGCCATGGCGCATCCCCGAAACCCGCGTGGCGAATAAGATTGGATCATGGCCATCATCAGAACACTGCACTACACCTGTACGACGTCCGCCAGAAACATCGATGGTTCGCTGCTGTTTTTTCTGTACTCATTTGGACGAATATATTGCCGACATCACACGCCTGTTCGGCCGCTTCGAGGAAGCTATTGCGATATTGGCCCACCATCTCCAGGGCGCGGCGGATGGCCGAGAGCATACCCAGTGCCAATACATCGACTTTTAACAAACCGATGGCTTCGA
>CAMDFL010000291.1 GCA_945897475.1 Bordetella parapertussis | reverse complement strand
ATTGCCGGAACGTGATATTTCAAGGGCGACTGGCACCCCCAGTTCGATACATGACTGGTAAAACGCTTTGGCATCCTCCCGCCATTGCGCCTCATCGAAATCAGCGGCAAGAAAATGGCAGGTATCGTCACTCAGGAGTGGATAGACGCCAACGGTGCGTTTGCCAGCAAGGTGCTCGTAGATGACCGTATCCGTCAGCGGGATCAGCAGACGGTTATTGCACTCTCCACACTTGATACGCGGCTTTTCGCAAACACCAGCCAGCCACTCATTGCCACAGGCAGGTGCATAGCCAGAGTTGCCGGTGGTTTTGCTTTCCCATCGGATCGGGTAGACGTCGGTGCGGCCACGAAACAACCGACGAAACAGCGCCACTTTTTCGACGGTGGAAAGACGCGATGGCGCTGGTTCTGGCTCCGGGACGGGCGGCGCATGTTCTGGCGGGGTCTCTTGATGCGGCAATCGCCATTCGATTCCGTGGCTGCCTAGCAGCGCAATCAGGCGGGCGTTCTCGCATTGCAGAGAAGCCCACTGGTCGCGTTCAATCATCGGCCCTGCACTCGGCAAGCAAGTCATCCATCTCGTCACCCACGCCAAATCCGAAGTTGTGGCAGGTGATACGCACGGTATCCAGCCTGTCCCATAACGGCTGGCGTTGCACATCGGCCAAGCTGCCGATGGTTTTTAAGGCCTGCTCGAACATCCGCACCAGCGCGTCGAAGTAGCCCTCATCCTGCAGCCCGACTTCATTGCTGAACCCCGCTGCCCGTTCGCAGTAGAACACCATCAGTTCGGCCAGACCTTCCGCTTGGCCGATCGCTTTCTTGTAGTCGGCGATGGGCTTTTTGGCTTTGGCGACCGAGGTGTCTTGATTCTTGAACACATCGGGCCATAGCCAGCGGTCGATGGTGACCTTGTACGGTTTGAGCACGTCGTCGCCAAGACTGAGGCGGGCGTGAAAAAAGGCTTGGTTATCCTTGTTGGCCGCGTACAGGTCTTGCAGCAGTCCGAGCAAGCCAGCGCAGTCGAAGCCCAGCAGTTTGGTCTTGACGTGGTTCCAGCTGGGCGTGTTCGTCTTCGTGGCCATAGCCGCTATTCCTCTGCGATGTGTGCTTGGCTGTCGGACTCAATCTGTTTGATCACCCGATCAAAGTCACTCTCAAGCAAACGGTCGTGCGCGATGCGGTATTTCTCAAACCCGCTTTCGGCGTGTGCCTTGGCGATTTCTGTCGTCACCCTGCCTGCGTCCTGCAACGCATCCCGATCCCAAAGTTTTAGGAAGCCGCTAAGGCGCTCTTCCCGATCCGCTATTGTCATCGGTATGCGACGCATGGCTTGAAGTTCTGCCATGTCGAGATAGGCTGAGACTGGGCTTCAACTGCCGCACGAACGTATCTGCCAAGGCCATAGCCCCCCTTTGACGATACTTGTACCTCGGCACTTGCAAGATAGCGTCACCAATGCCGTAGTTTGACGCTATCTCGTGATAGCCGGTGAAACAGCATGGAGCAAGAAAAAACCCGCCATGCCCAATAGACATGCGGGTTTTGAGGCGACGTGGCACGCTGTGAAGCGGTCACATGGTGCGGCTGGCGGGGATCGAACCGACTTTGGGGTTAATCGCCTGCAAACCCGCACCAACGCTCACTTTCACGGATTCCAGTTGTTGAAAAAAGTGGGTTGAAGTGGATGACAGTGTGCCTCCATTTTTGGGGAAGCTGGCGATTCAGTTTTGACATACTCGCTTGACTTCAACCAAATTTGGTACTAAATTCAGACCTTACAACATGCAAGGATCGCTATGCTGTCCGCCGCCAACATCAAATCCATCTCCTACCTGAAAAGCCATGCAGCCCAGATTTCCGAAGACCTGGAGATGAACGGCACGCCTTTTTTCATCACCCAGAATGGCGAAGCCAGCATGGTGATTGAAAGTGTCAAGTCCTTTCAGGAAAAGGAAGCGCTCATCGCCGCCTTGAAAATCATCGCCCTGGGTGAGAAAGACCGCTTGCAAGACAAAGGCATTTCCGTTGCCGAGTCACGGGCGCAACTGGCAGCAGCTCGCCAACGCCGCAAGTAATGACCATCACCATTCTTCCCGATGCACAAGAAGACTTGCTCTCTCTTCAGGAGTACATGCTCAACAAGTGGAGCGAGACTGACTGGCTCAATGCCGAAAACGAAATATTCGACAAGCTGGCACTGGTTGACACAGGACTTTTGACTGGGGCGCCCGTCCAGGAGCTTGCCTCCGTTGGCATCTTTGAGTACCAAACCGTCTTTACGTCACACCACAAGCTGGTCTATCGGCGAATTGACAGTGGAGTTTACGTGTACGTCATTGCTTCGCACCGACAGGATTTCCCAACGCTATTAATAAGACGACTTCTGAAAATTTGACACCCCATTTACGTGACCTCGCCAGCTCAAAATGCGGTAGAGGCTCCCGCTCCAGCAGCACCCTCACAGGACAATTTGGACTGCTGCCCGCCTTATGATTGGGACTAGGGAGTTGGAGACAAAATGACACAGGTGCTCAAAGTCCGAGATTTTCGGGTTGGTCAATGCAGCCTTCAAAGCCAGGTTCAGCGTCAGTGCGCGCTGCTTCGCGACTGAGCAGTCTTTGGTACGCAGGCTGCGCCTGAGTTCGGATTTTCCTATATCTGCGCGCAGTGCTTTGGGCACGACCAGTCGGATGCAAAAGACGCTGCAGCGGTCGCGTGTGAGCCGAGGGGTTTTGATGCTCATGGGCAGTTCCTGGGTGGAACTGGATGAGCGAAGTGGATGATAGCCAAACACGAATCGGCCGGGAGGCCGCGCCGCGTCTGGGTTTCAAATAGTGGTGCGGCTGGCGGGGATCGAACCCACGACCCTTGGCTTCGGAGGCCAATACTCTATCCACTGAGCTACAGCCGCATCGGCGAAACGTCTACATTGTAGGACCTTGTATGGTCACCGCTATAATCCCGGCTGAATTTCCCAGCCCCCGCCGACAGGACAAGAAAACCATGAGTGACAACCTCCACGAAGAAGACCACACGGGCCCAATCAAGACGCCCAAGCAGTTGCTGATTACGGTCTTTCTATCATTCGTAGCGCCCGTATTCATCATCATCGGCTTGGTTTATTACGTGACCTCCGGCAATAAGCCGGCAGTGGGTGCGGCCAATGCCGATAAGGCGGTGGCGCAGCGCATCCAGAAAGCCGGGGCGGTAGAAGTCCGCGACGCCAACCGCGA
>CAMDFL010000290.1 GCA_945897475.1 Bordetella parapertussis | reverse complement strand
CCCCCCTTGCCAAGAACCCGCTTGAGTTTGAATCAGCCGTTTATGCTGGCGCTGCGTCAATCAAATTTAAGCTTCGCCGCCTTGGCAATCGCGATGTTGCTGACGATTTCTTTGCGGATCAGCGCATCGATTTCGACGGGGCTCAAAGGCATCGGCTCGATGCCTTGCAGCGCGAACCTGTCCCTTACCGCAGGCAGCGCAAGCACTTTTTGCACTTCCTGATGCAGCCGATCAATAATGGGCCGCGGCGTCTTCGCGGGGGCGAGCATGCCGTTCCAGAAGGTGTAATCGGAGTCGACATATCCGCCTTCCAGGGTCGTAGGCACATCTGGCAGCGCCGTTGAGCGCTTCACCGTGCTGACCCCAAGCGCTAATAATCGACCATCGCGAATGAACGGCAATCCGGAGGCAATGCCGATGCTCATGAAATCCACGCGCCCGGTGACAACCTCGGTGAGCGCCTCCGGTCCACCCTTGAATGGAATATGGGTGGCATCCAATCCCGCCGCGACGCGCAGGCGCTCCGCGCCCCAGTGCGTGGCGCTTCCAATGCCGGCGGAAGCGAACGTAAAGTTAGTTTTTTTGCCCGCATCGACAAACTCCCTCAGCGTTTTGAAGCTCTTTTTCGACGAGACGACCGTGACATTCGGAACATTGCCAAACATGACCACGCCCGCAATATCATTGGCGGTGTTGTAGGGCAGCTTGGCATAAGAGGCCGGCGCCGCCGAATGCGCCGAAGCATGAATCAACAGCGTATAGCCGTCCGGCTCGGCCTGCACCACGGCGTTAGTGCCTATCGTGCCTCCCGCGCCGCCGCGATTCTCGATCACGATCTGCTGCCCCAACTGCACCGCTAGCGGCTCGGCCACGATGCGCCCGATGATATCGATGGTGCTGCCAACGGAAAATGGCACGATGGCGCGAATCGGTTTGGCAGGCCAGCTCTGCGCCGCGCAAGTGCCCGCCAAGGCCAATGTCGCAAGTCCGAATCCGCTCAGAACAATTGGGCCCAGCCTGCGCGATAAAGTCGTCGCGATGGTGTTGGTGATGGTCATAGAAATACCCTCCCTGTGATTCTGTAACATTCGCCCGTGCGGATTGGACGACGCGCAATTTCGAAGCAAATATTATCTACGTCACCACGCACTTTGTCATCACTCGGTGTCGACCGGCCTCGGTGTCGAACGGCCCTTGATTCGATTGCCAATCTGTCGCCATCCCCGCCGCGCCGCGATGAAACATGTAACCCCGATTTTGCGTATACTTAATGGGCGAAGCCATCAATGCGCCTGATGCAGCAGACAATGCCGAGTTATCGCTTACCCTCACAGAGAATGCCCCGCTGCCATGTCCAGAGAAAATCAAACCCTTGCAGTCATGTTCGCCGACATCAGTGGCAGCACCTCACTGTATGAGACCTTGGGGGATTCCATAGCACGCGACATGGTGGCGAAATGCATTGCCATCATGACGCTGTCGGTGGAAAAGTACCGGGGCCGGGTGATCAAAACCATCGGTGACGAAGTCATGTGCGAGTTCCCGGGCTCGCTGGAAGCCATGCACGCCGCTTGTGAAATGCAGGAGTCGGTCGAAAAGGGTAGGCCGGGCGGGAAGGTGCCCATGTATCTTCGCATTGGTTTTCATTTTGGAGAAGTAATACGCGAGAACAACGACGTGTTCGGCGATGCGGTCAATGTCGCCGCGAGAATGGCGGGCGTGGCTCGGGCGCGACAGATCCTGACGACCATAGAGGCTGTCGATGCACTCCCGCCCGATCAGCGCGGCAAGGCGCGACAGATACGGCGCGCCGCGGTCAAGGGCAAGCAGGAAGCATTGGACATCTTCCAGATCCTCTGGCAACCGGACGACGCCGAAATGACACGCGTCAGCATGCCGGCAAAATTCAAACCTGCCGCCCTGCGCGCCAAACTGGTGTTGAGCCATGCTGGACAACTATTCACGCTGGACGCGAATAATGGAAGCGCGTTGCTCGGACGCGGCAATACCGGCCAGATCGAGGTCGCCGACGATTTTGCCTCGCGCCAACACGCCAAAATTGAATATCGGGACGACAAATTCGTCCTGGCGGACCTCAGCATCAACGGCACCTACGTGCGCTTTTCCGATGGCCACGTGGTGCACGCGGTGCAGGAGGAAGTCTTGTTGCTGGGAGTTGGTTCGATCAGTCTCGGTCGCGCTTTCTTCGAACCAACGGCCAAAATAATCGAGTTCGATATCCCTGCGCTGACCGCCAATTGACGCCCAGGTTCGGCGCGCGCGTCAGGGCAAATTGAACCTAAGCCCTTCCAGAATGCCCTGCACGTAACCGATCGAACGCGCCGCTGAACCGGGACCATCGGGGACATAGTCCATCGGCTCCACAGACATATCACCCAAGTAACCGCTGGTCGCAAGCGCCGCGAAAACAGGCGCGAATTCAATATCCCCCTGTCCTGGTCCTCGCCGATTACCATCGTTGATTTGCACGTGGCCTATCATTCCCGTGGCGACCCAGCGCTCGATCACCTGTGCCAGAGACTCGCCTTCCATTTTCGAGGCATGGTTGCAATCGAGCATGGTGCGTAACGCCAGGCTACCGATTTCCTCGACCATCTTCGCCGCCTCTGAAATTGTGTTGATGACCGGCGTGATATGCGCGGCCAGAGGCTCAATGCAATAAGTCTGCTTGCAGGCCTCGGCGGTCGATGCGATGGCGGCAAAGCAATCCTGGGCCCGCGCCATAGCAATCTCCCGCGTCTCCCCCGGCTCCACCACGCGCTGCGAGCCGTGCACCATGTAACTTGCCCCAAGCTCACCGCTCAATTCAATCAGGGCGCGCATGACATCAACTGTCCAGGAACGAACATTTGCATCCGAAGTCGTTATCGACAGGCCCTTCGGCGCGACCAACAGGAAATGCAAGCCCATGATGCTGATACCGGCATCGGCGGCAGCCTTGCGTATCTGCGCGCGCTGCGCCGCCCCTAGCTTATGGGGCTCATCCGATACCGTGTAGGGTGCAAGTTCGATTCCGTCATAGCCCAGCTTCGCCGCATATTCGCACTGCTTGGCGAACGGCATGGGTTGCAGCACTTCATTGCACAAGGCGATACGCATCTGTCCTCCATAAGGTGTGCCTATTGTCCCTGAAATCCCAATGCGCCATTCACACCGCTGGCGACGGCGATGGTCGCGGCGGTCAAGGACAAAGCAGAAAAAATCGCGCCCGCGGCAGGCCGCAAATAGTAGTGCTCAAATACAAGGAATAAATTGAATCCTTCAGGCCGTTTCGAATTCGTACGTGCGCGCCTCGCCGATCTTATG
>CAMDFL010000289.1 GCA_945897475.1 Bordetella parapertussis | reverse complement strand
TGATGGCAAGGCACGGCAGAAAACGGCGGATGACGGGCATGGGCAAGTCCTCAACAGGAAAGGGTAATGAATGAATACCTGGAATCTGGAGATTCAGATAGCCCGACGATATCAATACGGCCCCAGCTTTGCCTGTTGTACACGTCATTGAAAAGCATCATGACCTGTTGGAGCATTTGACAACATTTACTCGTGTTGTTACGATCTCCAACATGAAGGCAGTCCAGCTGGTACAGACACGGATCACCTACTCCGAAACAGCATTTGCCGAGCTGGTGTTATGGCGGGTTCCGAAACCTGTTGCAGGATCGACGCATGAATTCAAATACCGGCTGGCGTATGTGGTGCAGGATGAATGCGTCGTACGCTATGACAACGAGTCTGGCAAAGGCGACCATAGGCACTTTGCGCGCACTGAACGTTCCTACAAATTTACCACCGTAGATCAACTGATTGCAGATTTTCAGAAAGATATAGCAAGGTGGAATAGTGAAAACAGTGACTCTTGACGTTGCCAAACCCGCCGGTGCGATGGACGATTTTACCCGGGCATGGAAAACCGGAAAGGCGCAGAAAAATGCACGCATCAGTTTCGCCACCCCGGAACTGCTTTGGCAGGTACTGACCGCCAAGCGGTGGGAGTTGTTAAAGGCCTTGTGCGGGGCCGGTCCGGTATCCATTCGCGAGGCAGCTCGACGTGTCAGCCGGGACGTCAAGGCGGTGCACGGGGATGTCACTGCGCTGCTCGCAGCCGGTGTCATTGATCGCACTGAAGGCGGCCGCATCGTGTTTCCATTTGATGCGGTGAAGGTTGAGTTCCTGCTGCAAGCCGCCTGAGTCAGGAGCATTTAAGCATCCATTGGCCTGAACCGCTACTCAGCTTCAATCTTCGCGGCGCGCACAATTCGCTCTGAAATCTCAAGGCTTCTGCGCAACTGGTTGACGAACTGCTCGGGCGACTGGGTTTCCACCACGAAACCCAGGTCCAGCAGCTTCTCGCTGACCTCGGTGGAATTTGCGATGCGGTTGAGGTCTTCGTACAGCCGCTTGGTGATGGGCGCCGGCAGGCCTGCGGGCCCGACGAAACCGTTCCATCCCGGCGGCCGCTCATAGCCGGGCATGACCTCGGCGATGGTGGGCACCTCCGGCATGCGCGCGAAGCGCTTTCCGGAATTGATCGCCAGCATGCGCAGCTTTCCCGCCTTGGCGTGCGGCACCATGGTGCCGACGATGCCGAACACCATCTGCACCTGCCCGCCCAGCAAGCCGTTGAGCGAGTCGCTGCCCGATTTGTAGGGAACATGGACCATGCCCGCGCCGCTCATCTGATCCACCACCACGCCGGAGAGGTGATGCACCGTGCCTATTCCCGAACTGCCGTAATTCACCTTGCCCGGATTGCGCCTGGCGTACTCGATGGCCTCGCGGAGCGTTCCAACACCCATCGTAGTGGAGGCGACCACGCAACCCAGCGTTTCACCCAGCACCATGATGGGCGTGAAATCCTTCAGCACGTCGTAAGGCAGATTTCGGGTAAGGAATTTTCTGAGCACCAATCCGCTCGCCGCGGCGAACCCGAATGTGTAGCCGTCCGGCGCGGCGCGAGCCACCAAGTTAGCGCCGATGGCTCCGCCCGCGCCCGCCTGAGTCTCGACCACGATGGGCTGCCCAAGCGCCTCGCCAAGCTTCTGCGACATCAGGCGCGCTAGCGGATCGGAACCGCCACCCGCACCAAGGGACTGGATCATGCGTATGGGTTTCGAAGGATAGGCCTGGGCGTGTGCCGGGCGGGAAGAAAAGCCGGCAATGCCGATGGCAAAACAGACCAGCGCAATCACCGCGCCCGGCAAAGCAAATGTCTGATCGCTTTTCATCACTCGTGTCATGGATCTGCGCATCCTGAAAACACCTGCATGCCGAAGCACGGGAAAATTCCGTGGGTAGTATATTCGCCAGCTGCAGTTTGCATCGCACGCCAAAGGCATATTGAACAGGAAGCACTCGACCATGAACACCGAATCCTTCGGCACTCTGCTTATCGGCCTGGCCCTGCTGATGCTCGCGCAAGTTGCTCTCGCACAATCCTACCCTGCCAAACCGATCCGCCTCGTGGTGAGTTCGCCGCCGGGCGGCATCGACGCCTACGTGCGCATCTTCACGCCCAAAGCCGCCGAAATGCTGGGCCAGCCCATCGTCATCGAAAACCGCGGCGGCGCCAACGGCGCCATAGGAGCCGAGCATGTGGCGCGCGCAGCACCCGATGGCTACACCCTGCTGTTCGCCACCTCGGGGCCCATCATCTACGGCGCGATTCTCAACAAGGCAACGCCTTTCGACCCGGTGCGGGACTTCACGCCGATACTCAACGTCCTCGACAGCCTGAAAATCGTCACGGTGCACGCCTCAGTGCCAGTGAATTCGATTCAAGAGTTGGTCGATTTTGCGAAACGCAACCCCGGTAAGCTATCCTATGCCAGTTCCGGAATAGGTTCGGTGTTTCACATGAATGGCGAGCTCTTCAAACTCGCCGCGGGCGTGGATATCCTGCACGTTCCCTACAAGGGGACCGCCGCGATGGCCACCGATCTGGTTGCCGGCCGCGCCGAAGTCGGATTCCCCGCGCTCAACAATGTGAAGGCCGGGATTTCAGGCGGCAAGGTGAAGGTGCTGGCGATACTCGAACAACGCCGTTACGGCGGATTGCCCTATCTCGCCACCCTTGGTGAACTGTTGCCGGGTTTCCAGCCGACACCGTCCTGGACCGGACTGTTTGGGCCTGCCGCGATGGCCCGGTCCATGGTTGATCGCCTCAACAACGTCTTCCTGAAATCCCTGGATGCGCCGGAGGTGAAAAAATTCATCGACGACAATGGCGCGGTGGTGACCGGGGGAACACCCGAGGACTTTGCCAGCGCCATCAAATCGGATCTGGAACTCGCGGCCAGGGCGGTCAAATCTGCGGGCATCAAACCGGAATAGAAATTAAACAGGGGACTCACCACCGTTTAATCATCAGAAGGGTCGATCGCGGACAGCAATGAAACCATCGTACGTCCCCGGTTTTACGCGGAGATCGATGGTAAATAAGCATTTGGTTTATATGTATCATTTATCGTTTCAGGGAAACGACTTGGATCCGGCCAGCCCTGCTTCCATCAGGCGTGCCCATTCATAATAGGGCTCGTGCAGACCGGTTTCATTGAAGAGGTTCCAGGCACCCTCCGCGCTTTGCGAGGGCTTCAGGCCCAGTTCGCGCGACAAGTCGTTGTCGCGCGTCAGCAGGGCCGCGCCGCGTAGCCCCTACTCCAGCTTGAGATTCAGCGGCTTGATCTTTGCCGC
>CAMDFL010000288.1 GCA_945897475.1 Bordetella parapertussis | reverse complement strand
AACTCCTGAGCGAAGTTCGGATAGGGAGCGAGAAATTGCCAGTTCGAAGATCTATTTAATCCATCCGTGAGCAGTTCGAATGCGTCCTCGTTTTCTTGACGTGACGCGAGCAACCGGGCCAAGGTCAGTTGGGCGTCGATGGCTTGCGGTGCCAGCTTTGCCGCCTGCCGAAAGGCCGCCATGGTGGCTTTCGGACGATTCATGGGAAAAAGCAGATTTCCCATACGGAACCATGCGCGGGCATCGGTAGGTGTCTTTGCGATATGGTCCCGAAGCCTTTTCAGGCCCGCCGCGAGGGGCATGACCTGGCCATCCAAGCGGCAGTCGATCGGCTTGACCAGCAGTTGTCGTGGCTGTGCGCTCTCACGCGCAACATTGATGAGCAGCAATTCGGCAGTGACGGCCATCATCGCCATTGCTGTGAATTCAAATTCCACGTCTTCACTGCAGGATGCGCACGGAACCTCATCGTTCACCAGGGAGGCCACACCGTGTTGCGGATTCCTAGCAATTATCACCCCTTTGACCTTATAGACGTTGACCGACCCGCAAGACGGACAGCGCAGTTCCAGAGACAGGGAATCACGATGGAAATCTCCCCCCTCAGCGAGCGCCTTTCCAATGTTCTGGGTATTGTTCAGGTCCTCAAGCGCTCGGCCCTTTGCCAGCGTCGAATCCTCATCCTCCAGATCCAGCAGGCGTGCAATGACATGGAAGGTCCGGTCGATCAAAGCCTGCCGGCGCCGCAGTTCTGGCCGCAAGCGGTTCAAAAGTCGCTGATCCGGCGATGCCAAGACCAGCTCACAGCAATGTTCAACACCGTCGCCCATTAACTCGTCGAAACGAGCGAGCGTGAAATCCGCCGCCGCGACTCCGCCGACATCCCTGATCACCGAAAGTCCGTAGATCCGCTGGCAACGGTCCAGTTCAGCCCAGCCTGCGATCAAGGATTCCTGGGCCGGTCGGCCGATTTCCACCAACGCATTCTTCGCGGCTTCGCAGAGGAAATCCGCATGATCGTCGCTCATTGCCTCTATCAAGCAGGGCACGAAGTCCTCCCATCCGAGATCACCCATCGCGTCAGCGAGTTGCACGGCGCCATAGGTCTGCTCGACAGCAGGTAACCGTGTTTTCATCGCGGTCACGACGTCATGCGGGGGGAAAGAACAAAGCCGCTCGAACAAGGGGCGATACCAGCGAGCCGTGTCCAGATCCGCAGCCAGCAAGTCCACGGTCTTTTCGAGATCTAACCCCGCAGCGTCGAAGTTGTCTTTGGCATAAGCTTGCAGACACGCCGCAACGACTAGAAGCGATTGCGTCGATGCGGGTAAAGAACTGCAGATTGTTTTGGAACTCTGCAAGAGGGTCCTAATAGTCGCGCAAGCTTTCGACGTGCCGCTAACGGTCTCCAGCGCTGGGAGCATGCCGGCAAGCGTTGGCGGAGCATCGACCCATTCATCGAGCGTCCCCAAGGGCGCCTCCTGCCTGAAAAACGGCGCGAGCGCTTCAAATCGTTGTTGCGAGTGTTTCTTGCTGCGGGCAATCGCCAGATCAAGATACTCAGCGTGCCCAAATAGACCCCGAAATAGTTGATTCAGTAACCCTTCGCGGGCGGATTCACGCGCCTCAATTCGGAGTGCCGCATCAAGCACCAGGACTAAAGTGTCTGCGGACAGGCTCCCCGCCAAACGCAGCAACCGATAGAGCAATAGAGACTTCCCTAGGTCGCTATCGGGCATTGCCAGGACTCTCAAGCAAAGGCGATTGTAAAACGTCAGACGACGTTCCTCCGTTCCGCTGTTGGCCAGCGAGTCGACGTAAATAAATCGTTCTGCATCGAGGGGAATACCTTGATCGATGCGATTCAATTCGGCCTCGAATAGACCCAGCAAATCCTCCGGAGCGTTGACCGCTAGCACAGGTGTTGCTGCGTTAGCGACTTGCGCTTGCCAATCCGACCAGTGCTTGCAGATCAATGCCGTGAGATTTGAAAAATGCCTGGAGGGTAAAGAGCGAAACAGGCGGGACAGGATTCCAGTTTCCGCCCGTTCGATCAGCTGGGCCGTAAACAGGTCGTGAAACCACGTCCTTTCGATACGAGACCGGCTGTCACGGGCATTCTTTGGAAGGTGTCGGTAATACCCCAATGCCCACTCCAACATCAAGGGGTCATCGAGCTTTCCGGCGGCACGTGCAATGACATCAGGCATGGCATGATCAGATCAAGAATGGTGATGGAAGTATACCGCACCAGTCTTAACCACCTTAGCACCAACCGATACAGCAGCATCTGCAACTTACGAGATCGTCTTACAGCAGAAGCTTCGCGACGAGCGCATCACTCACTGCGACGTCACCATCTCCGATCCGCCGTTCTGATCGCGGGAGATCTTCTCTTATCCACGGGCCTGCGGGCCCCTGTTTCGTCCACCACCCCACACTCCACCGCCGCCAAATTCCGTCACCAACTAACGACACCAACCATGTCCGAGTTTATGCCGCCGCTAACTCGTATTGAAAGATCAATGCAGACGCCGGTTCGATTGCAAAACGCGGAATCGAACTGAATAATGAAAGAGGCGACCTTCGGCGCCGTAAAAGCCGCTGTTACCGCCGCCTTAAACTCGATCAGTTTCCGCTGGCTGTGCCGATCTGCGATTGACCGCCGCCGCCAGTCGACAGATACTGGTCAATGCGCAATCGGCACGGGTGGTCGGTTTGGGGGCGGAGGGAACAAAGTTCGCCTCTGCTCCTCCCGCAACTCCGGCGGATCCACCGCGATGTTGAACAGGGTCACGCCGTTGGGGAGCGCGTCGTCAAGAATCGCTTCGACGATGTTGGGCGCGTGGTTGGTCAGTTTCACCATGCGGCATCCCGTTTAGTCAAAATATTCATCGGTGCTGATTTCCGTAAAAAGAGCAGCGTTTTTATTACCGCGATCTCGACTGTAGACTAGGCTAGTCGACAAAAATCCTGGGCATTGATGCGCACAGGGCGCAAGCCAACACCGCCGAAACGAGTGAGCACAATGGCGCGCCCTGCTCTGCCACGTCAAACGCTCAAGCCGCCTTGCGGTGATAATAGCGCAGCAGTCCGCCGAACCATCAAATCAATCCGTCCTTCTTGGTTTAGCGTCCGCAGCGAATGGCCGTACCGACAGTTCGAATCCAACTCTGAACCCCAAGGGCGCAGTAGTGCGCATAGTCAGTTAAGGTCCGTAGTATCCGGTTAAAACGCAAATAGATTCAGCTAGTTGCTAGCTCCACTCTGCTCAGAACTCCATTTCGCCGTTCAAGTTGTGGACACTCATCAAAGCTCTGAATGCATTGCCAGTCATGGCCTTCAGTGATTCGCACTCTCGGTGAACAGGAC
>CAMDFL010000287.1 GCA_945897475.1 Bordetella parapertussis | reverse complement strand
ACCGGAATCCATAGCATGAATGCCATTCGCGACATCATCCTGGTTCACACCTCCGACGTACACCTGGACCACGATTCCGAAGAAAAAGGCAGCGGAGACAGCACTCGGTACCTGGCCGCCGTATTGCGCGCCGCGCGCGAGGCCTCAGCCGATCTGGTGCTGCTCGCTGGTGACACCTTCGAATCGAATCGCCAGCCCAGCGAATTCATCGATCGCGTCGCGGCCATGCTCGCGGAAGCGCCCGCGCCCGTGGTCCTGCTGCCGGGCAATCACGACCCGCTGGTTTCCGACACGCTTTATCGCCGCATGCAGGAGGCGAACATCAATTCGCTGCACATCCTCGGCCTGACTCACGACGAGCTGCTTGGTTTCGACTCCATGGATCTTGAAATCTGGGGCCGCGCCCACCGCGACTACGGCGACATGATCCCCTTCGAAAATGTACGAGCTCGCCGCCGGCGCTGGCACATAGCCATGGGCCATGGGCACTATGAGCCGGTACCCGACCGCAGCACGCGCGCGCGTCCATCCTGGCTGATCGGCGACGCCGAGCTTGCGGCAACTGACGCCGATTACATCGCCCTCGGACATTGGAATCGCGCGGTGCGTGTCGGCGGCGACAATGTGCTCGCGCATTATTCGGGTTCGCCGGATCTGGCCAAAAGCGTAAACGTGGTGCGTCTGGCCGCATCCGGCGAGGTTGAAGTGCGCGCTGCCGGACTCAAATTGACAAGCTAGACGCGTACCGGATCAATGCACATGATCGTCCGGCAGTTGCGTGCGCGGTTTTTCGTTCTGCAGCAGTGCCGCTTGATCGAGAATACTTTGTGGATCGCGCCATGCCTCGCCTTCCTCAGGCAACCATCGAGCACGTATATAGCCTTGCTTGTCGATCAGATACTCAACGTGGCGCGCACCGGGTCGCTGCGACTCCTCTGAAAAACTGGCGGCGAACAGCGCATAGGTTTCGTGAATTTCGGCATTGCCTTCGACCACCCAAGGTTGTGGCGATGCAGGGCGCGCGCTTCGAGAGTCGCGAGGTACCACGATAATTCGCAATCCCGCAATGCCGGTTCGCTCCGTATGCAGATCGAGCTGAGCAAGGCGCCCCGCGACATCCTTGCTATCGGCAAGCACCAACAGCACCAGACTTTCGCCACGATAATCCCGTAGCGTCCTGGTTTCTCCGCCCGGGGTCGCATACGCAAAATCCGGCGCCACCAACCAGGGTCGGTCTTCGATAATCGGCGCCAGCGACCGCGCACGCTTTGCCGCGGCCTGCGCCCGCACGAAGTTGATCAAATCCCAGCGCTCATCCTCCGTAAGCAGCGCGCCAAACCCCTGCATCGCTGTGTCGGGTTTGCCATGGGAGAGCCACCAGAAAAGATCGCCCACGGTATGCGCGTTGGCATGCCGACCGGAGAGATCGGCTGGCCGCGGTCGCAAGCCCTCCCCGGCGGGACCATCGCCGTAGCCCTGAACACCGTGGCATGCCGCGCAGTTTTGCCCATAGAGTTGTTTGCCCTGTGCAACGGAGATGGCGTTATAAGCCACCGCGGGCCGGCGATAGGTCGTGGGGTAGGCATCGGTGGTCACGCGGGTGAGAACAACGCCGCCCGCATAAATAAACAAAGCAGCGCCAATGCTCGCCGTCCATGGCCGATAATGCCGGCTGAGAAACGCGAACTGAAGGATGAACAATCCCAACAGGCCCCAGGCAAGCCCTGCCTCTACTTCGGCGCGCATCTTGGGCGCCGAATCCAGCAAAGCCCAGTCCCATCGAAACGAAAACGGCCAATCCGGCTGGATGTGGCGCGCGGGCGGCGTGCTACCCAGGTAGCCAACGATCACAAGAATCATCAGGCCCAGAGCTGCTTCGATAAGTGCATTGCGCGACAACCTGGCGGCAAGACCGGGCATGACACCGGCTTGATTCGATGAATCACCCGCGATAGCCGGATTAATCCTTGTCAAATTTATTGCCGCGACACCCAGCATCGGCACCAGCAACGAAATTTTTATCAGCAGCAATTGGCCATAGGGTGTGCCCAGCAACTGCGGCACGCCGCCAACCAGCAGCCATGCGTTAATGCTCCCGGTGACTACCAGCGTGGCAACACAGACCACCCCGAGCATCGAAAACCGGCTTGTTATCAACCTGACCATCAATACGGGAACCTCGGATGCGAGGGCACAACGCCGCAGAAACAATGTCAATGGCAGCAGCGCGCCCAGCCACGCCCCGGCAGCCAGAAGATGCAGGATGTCGTTGACACTTTGAAAAACGAGTTCCAAACCATCACTGGCGGCAGCATGTCCGGCAAGCGCGATCAATGCCAATAGACTGGCGCTCAGGCCCAATCCAAACGAAATCCTGGAATCGGAAACCTCATGCCTGTTCGCCTCATGCAGCAGTGACAACGCGAGCACACCTGCAACCAACATACGTGCAAGCCAGACATTTCCGTACAGCGTTTGCATGAGCAGCGGAGCAACGATGGCCCCAACTGCTTGGCCATTAGAGTTCGCCGCGGCTCCCAGGGCAGTACTGCCAAGTGTTACGGCTTGCAGCCACAGCCCAAGAAAAGCCGTGACCATGGCCACAAACAAACTCCAGCACGCAATCCGACGATGCCAGTCGAGACAATATCCAAAAACTGTGCCAGCTTCGGTACCGACACGCCGAGCGGCCGGGCGAGCGACCAATGCCACGAACACATAGCTGCCCGCGAGCAGCACCAGCGCGGCGATATGGACAAAGCGGACCAGCGCGGCCAGATCGATCATGGAGATTTAAGAACCGTTCAAGGCCTGATGGTGAAGCTGAACTGGTTCTGCACCACGTGTCCGTCGGTGGACAGAACACGGTACTTGACGGTGTAGCGGCCGGGCGGCAGGACATTGATGCTTGCGTTGAGGCTTTTGGGATCGTCGCTGGCGACCTCCACCAGACCGATATCCACAGGCTTGTCGGCGGCATCGAGCAGGGTAAACGAAGAATAGCGAGGCTCCAGTCGTTCATTGAACCAGAGTTGGATCCTGGCCGGCGCCCGATGCAGCACAGCGCGCTGCGCCGGCACTGATTTGACCAGCGATGCATGCGCCCAGGCGCCCAAAGGCGCCGACAGCGCAAGAACAAGGCCCAGGCCGAGCATCGCGCCTTTGAGCCACTTATCTAAGGCGATGTTTTTTCCAAGGGATAACCGCGTCTCACCCACCCTGAAAATCCTTCCGGCATGACGAAGATGTTGCGATTGCCGCGGTATTCCAGAAAGATCGCGCGGTCGGCGACTTCGGCGTGCTTACAGTCGCAGTAGAGCACCACGCGCCCCGTCTTGGGGACTTCGGCGAATCGTTTGGGCAACTCGGCGACTG
>CAMDFL010000286.1 GCA_945897475.1 Bordetella parapertussis | reverse complement strand
ATAACTCCTTGAAAGCTTACTTGGGGCTTGTAGAGCAACCAGTAACGCAAGATCTCGTGCGCAAAATCGTGCGTGAAGAGCTCGCGGCGCACGGTTGAGCGCTAACATGGCCCCGCACACGGACGTGCGCCATTAAGCCGGCGCGCGCCGCTGAGCTCCACGTTATGCGGCAAAAGCTGCCGACGTTCCGGGAATCTGATAATTTGGCGGCATGAAGGTAACCCTTTATTTCGAAACCCTCCGAAGCCGTCCAGACAGGGCAATAATCCAAGAAGAATGGATCGCCCGAGCCATAAAGACGCCAATTCGGGAAGTTGTACAGGCGGATGGTAGGATTAGGCGCTGGGTCCAGGTTCCGGAGATGGAGAATCGGTATCTACGCGTGGTTCTCTTGCCCGACGGTGAAACGGTTCACAACGCTTTCTTCGACAGAAGGTATTCGCCATGAAAGTTCGATACTTTGCTGATACCGACACGCTGCTGATTGAGTTTCGCGATTCTCCGGTTATTGAAACCCGAGATCTCGATGAAAACACCGTCCTCGATGTCGATTCCCAAGGGAATATCTGCTCAATCACGGTTGAGCATGCGTCACAACGTGCTGGTGCCCCCCAGTTTTCTTACGAGCAAATCGCCGCATAACACCCCGGCGCAGACGGACCGCCTCCAGCGCTGCGCGCTTCCGGCAGCCGCTGGCCGGGAACGTTATGCGACGCCTGAATTGACGATCACATGCCTAAAAAGATAAGAGAAATCATCGCTGAGCTTGAACGCGCCGGGTTTACGAATCGCGGTGGCAAAGGCAGTCATAGAAATTACGTTCACCCGAGCGTTTCAAAACCAATCACAATATCGGGAGCGCTTGGCGATGATGCAATGCATTATCAAACTCGCGCGGTCGAACGCTGCATCAAGGAGTCCAAATCATGAAAGAGAGTGCCAGATACGCAAAGATTGTGGAGTGGTCTGAAGAAGACCAATGTTTTGTTGGTAGCTCACCTGGCCTTGTGCATGGCGGCTGCCACGGTTCAGATGAAAAAGCGGTTTTTGACGAGCTGTGCCAAATCGTCGAGGAAGCAATCGTTATTTACCATCAAGACGGAAAGTCTCTGCCACCGGCTACCTCTGGTCGTGACTATGCCAACAAAATGCAAAACGTCGCATAACTTTAAATTCAGCGGACAGGCGAAAGCGGCCATGACTTTCTCAATGGCTATCACGCGCGCCTGCCGCTGATTACGACGTTATGCGCTGTAAGACAGAGGCCACGTAGCAATGGACTTCGATTGGGACCCAGAAAAGGCTGCCGAAAACGCCGCGAAGCATGGCGTAACTTTCGAAGAGGCTGGCTCCGTATTCAGTGACCCGCTCGCGATTACATTCCCCGAT
The DNA here is from genome assembly GCA_945897475.1 of Bordetella parapertussis. Classification (GTDB taxonomy): domain Bacteria; phylum Pseudomonadota; class Gammaproteobacteria; order Burkholderiales; family SG8-39; genus 2-02-FULL-62-17. The sequence goes on along the minus strand of CAMDFL010000286.1, from coordinate 1,998 downwards.
CCCGATCACTCCGTGGACGAAGAACGCGTCCTCACTTTTGGAATGTCAAATCAAGGACGATTACTGGCTGTAATCTCCACCGATCAAAGCGATACACTTCGAATTATCAGTGCCAGAACTACGACACGCCGAGAGCGAGGAATTTATGAAGAAGGCTAAAGACGAAATGCGCAAGGAATATCGCCGTGAAGACCTTGGAAAGGGCATTCGCGGGAAATACTTTGAACGCGTTTCAAAGGGAACGAATCTTGTATTGCTGGACAAGAAAGTCGCCAAGGCGTTTCCAACATCCGCGGCTGTCAACGAAGCACTTATCGGTTTGCTGGCGCTCACCGAGCAGACATCGCGCATAACTTTAGGTGCAACGGACAGGCGAAAGCGGTCATGACTTTTTCATTGACCACCGCGCGCGCCGGCCGTTGACCACAACGTTCGGCCCCTTGGTAAGCCGGGCGCATTATTTGGGCGCGCCTTGCGAGCCATACGCCATTGGCGTATCATTCCCCAATGTTCACGTTCATCGAATCGTCGGCATTCGAGCGAGTCCGCACTTCGTACCTCGATGAGGATGATTACGCGCAGTTGCAGCAGTCGATGATGCAGAATCCAGAACTCGGAAAGATAGTTCCGGGCTCGGGTGGAGTCAGAAAGCTACGCTGGAGGCGCCAAGGTATGGGCAAACGCGGTGGGCTTCGGGTCATTCATTTCGTTCGATACGAGCCCAATGAGATCTGGATGTTGGCGATCTACGCCAAGGCTAAAAGCGAAAATGTTCCTGGGCATATTTTGAAGCAATTGCTGGAGGCATTCCGAAATGACTAAGAAACTCACTGGAAAGGTGTTGGCCCAATTCGAGGCCGAGCGCGACGTATGGCAAGAAGTACTTGACGGCGTACGCGAAATCAAGGCGGGTGGTGGCAAGCGTACGAAGGTGGAACCCATATCCCAGGTAGGTCGGGTTCGCCACAAGAGCGGCCTTTCTCAGGCCCAGTTTGCAGCGGCTTTAGGCGTATCGAAGCGCACCCTTGAGCAGTGGGAACAAGGAAGGCGCGGACCTTCAGGTGCGGCTCAGACTTTGATCAAGATAGTCGAGCGTCATCCGGATGTTCTGCTCGAAGTCGCCCGGTAATGTGTGCAAAGGGGCCGAACATGGCGCTGAAGGGGGCGCGGGAACCTTCCGCACTCCGATCAATCGCCATCACGCGCGCCCCTTAGCTCTACGTTAGGCGTCACTAGGCCAGCCCACAATGCATCAGGTGAAATGAGTTCGACACTCGAAGCCATTCGACAACTCGTCGTCGCCGGCGATGTTCGAATATCTGAACATGGGTACGAGGAATTGTCGGAGGATGCCATCCTGGTTCGCGATCTATTGAGTGGGATAAACAATGTGACCGTTGTCGAGGATTACCCGACCTTTCCCAAGGGCCCCGCCGTGCTGGTGCTACAATTTGATGGTAACAATCAGCCGGTTCATGTTGTTTGGGGCATTCCGAAAGGATTCGCATCGCCGGCAGTCCTTATAACTGCCTACCGCCCAGACACCGCGCGATGGAACGAAAATTTCACCGAGAGGCGACGATGAGCACCCAAAAGAAGACCAAGTATGTCCACGAGGGCAAGTATGTTGCCGAAGTGGACGTTGAACTGACGGTAGACGAAACCGGGTGGTCTCCCTACCTTACGGTTGAAGATGCCTGTCGGCTTGATGACGTTCGTGAGGCCCTGCGCCATGGAAATATTTCGGCGGCTTCCAATCTCGCGCGAGTCTTCAAACTGGAACCGATAGCCACGTCACACTGACGCATAATCGGGCAGCCGGGTGGAGGAATTTGAGGTGGCCACCGGGGTGCCTACGCCGATCCTCGGCTCCCCCATTCGGGTTCGTCGCCGCAATCGAGTCGCGCACCGCTCCTCCTTATCCATTCGTGTTTGGCCCTTTGCCTTCGCCCTTCTTCACTTGAGGGCTGCCAGCTCCTACGGCCGCTGCTGACTTCT
>CAMDFL010000285.1 GCA_945897475.1 Bordetella parapertussis | reverse complement strand
AATAGCGCCCGATTACCCTCTGACAGCACGACCGCCATCGTGGCCATCGACGAAAACCAGACGGTGCTGCTGGGCGTTGACCTTTTGAACTCATCAACCTGCATTAACCAATAGCATTCACCAATACTGCGGCATCATGATAGCCTGCGACGCACGGCTGCGTGTCCATGGGATATTTCAAAGGAATTTTCCAGGCAAGCTCGCCGAACTAAGCCGGCAATTTCCCGACATTGAGATGCAGGCGCTGGCCATGGATTTTTCCTCGACTCTGGCCCTGCCGGGATCGGTGCGCTGCGGCAATCGCCTGTTTTTCCACCCCGGATCGTCAATTGGCAATTTCACTCTCGAGTCGGCGATCGACCTGCTTTCGCGACTGGAGCCATGTGGCGCTATTCAACGCCTCGGCATCGCGGGATGCGCGGACGAAATGTCCGACGGCCACCACACCAGCGCAATTCGAAAGTTTAATGATTACCCGCAATATCCATGGACCATCATGGAAAAGAGCCCGACTCGCGCCGGGCTCTTTCCTGCGGATTCCGGCAGTTACCCGCCGTCACCGTTCTTAGGCGTTTGCCTGCTTACTTCTTGTCGCCGCTCTTGCCTTTGCCATCGCCCTTACCTTCGCCCTTTTTGGCTTCGGTTTTGACATCAGCTTTGGCTTCGATCTTCGCCGCAGGAGCCGGAGCTGCCTTGGCGTCGGTCTTCACGGCAGTCGCGGCAGGTGCCGGAGCGGCTTTCGCGTCGGCCTTCGCCACGGTCGCCGGAGCTGCCTTGGCATCGGTCTTCGCGGGCGCTGCTACTGGCGCTGGTACTGCCTTGGCGGGAGTCGCGGGAGCGCTCGCTTGCGCGAACACTGAACCGGCAAACGCTGCGGCAACCACTACTGCAAGAATTTTACGTGTGAACATGTCTGTTTCCTTTTTCCTGGTTAGATTTCTAGTGGTCCGTTTTTTTGTCGAACCTGAGATCAATAACGCCTGACAATCATTGCGGTTGACAGCTATTTGTCAGGAATCACGTCCAACACAGGGAAATTTGTTAAGGAATGTTACAGAAAAGAACGGATTTTTCGTTCGTGCGGGTTTTGGCAGCGCTGCCGCGGGCGAACCTCGTTTTTATACGGATAAACACCATTCGTATAAAAACGAGGTTTCTGAATAAAGCAGCGTCAGTTGATTCTTTGTCCCGGATTTCGGATTTAACAGAGTGCCATTCGGGTCAGAGCGGTCTAATAAAGACAATCATCGATGTAGCGATGACAAACGCTATTCAAATCATGCGGCCTTGGCCAACTCCGCCTGAGTTTGCGTCTCAAACTCCAAGGCCTTGGCGACTGCCGGTCGTTTTTGCATGCGCTCGTAATGGGCGACACAGTTTTTGTATTTCGAGAAGTCCAGGCCAAACTGAATGGCACGGCGCCAGCACCACATGAAATGTGAATCGGCCGCGCACCATCTGTCGAAGAAATACTCGCGGCCCGCCAGCATGTCGTTGGCAATCTCAAACACGTGATCCAGTTCCTTGGCCGACATGCGCTTGGTGCCCTCCTCGGAACCTGGCGTATCGCAGAATTTCAGGGGCGAGTTGATGCGAGAAAGATGTGGGTGTATGCCCGAAGCGCACCAAGCCATGATGGAAATCGCCTTGATTTCCGTATCCGAATCGGCGGGCAGGATGCCGGCCTTGGGAAAAGCGCGCGTCATCCACAGCGCCATTGCCACGTTTTCGGTGATCGGCTGACCGTCGATCACAAGCGTTGGAACCTTATGCTTGGGGTTCATCTTCAAATACTCGGGGGACATCTGCTCCTGCTTGCGCATATTGACCGGCTTCACCTCGAAATCGGAGCCCGATTCGTTAAGTGATATCAACGACACCAAGCTACATGCGATGGGCGCGTAATAGAGCGTGACTTTCATTTCCTGCCTCCGTTAGGGGATCGTGCGTAAATTCGCGCATAAAATCGGGGGATGGCCAATGCGCAGCATGGTGAGAACCGCTGCTAACATTGTGCAACAGAACTTCGCATACCGTTTTTGGACTGCGCTAATGATATGAAACGGCTGACTCACATTCCTGATTCAAACTGGAGCAACTTGTGAAACGGCTGACTCACATTCCTGATTCAAACTGGAGCAACTTATGAAACGACTGACCCACATCTCTGATTCAAACCGGAACACCGGGCTTGCGGCGCTCGTAATCGGTTTTCTGGCTGGATTGACCAGTGCTTGCGCCCAAGCGCAGAGCTATCCCATTAAACCGGTGCGCGTGATCCTTCCGCAGCCTGCGGGCCAAGGCCCCTCGGATGTATCCACGCGTCTCATCGCCCAAGCCTTGAGTCCTTCCATCGGACAGCCCCTGGTGATCGAGAATCGCGCTGGCGCCGCCGGCGCGATTGGCCTTGAAGCCTGCGCCCGCGCGACTCCCGACGGATATACCGCCTGCGTCACCAGCGCCAATGTGATGCTGCTCACGCCGCACCTGGTCGCCAAGCTCCCCTACGATGCGCAAAAGTCATTCGCGCCGGTAATCGTAATTGGCACCATCAGTTCGGCGCTGGTTGCCACACCTTCCCTCGCGGCCAACTCAGTGCGCGAAATGTTCGATCTCGCCCGCGCCAAACCCGGCGCGTTGACGCTGGGAACCTTTGGCGTGACGAATCTATATCTCGCCTGGCTGAAGAAGGAAAAAAACGTCGTGCTCTACGACGTGCCCTATAAAACCGCCGCGCAGACACTTGCCGGCGCGGTCTCGGGCGACTTGCATCTGGCGGTGTTCTCCGTCGGCGGCGTTGTACCAATGGCGAAGTCCGGCAAGGTCCGTGCGCTGGCCGTGTCCGGAGAGCGGCGCTCGCCGTATCTGCCCGATGTCCCAAGCTTCAAGGAAGCAGGAATTGAACTCGATATCCCGGCGTGGTTCGGCATGTTTGTGCCAGCAGGAACGCCCGCCGAGGCGATAGTTCGACTCAATGCAGAATTCAACAAAGTGTTGGCGGAGACAAAAATTCGCGATCAGTTGCTGGAACGCGCCGGGATGGATGCGATAGGCGGCACGAGCGCGCAGTTTTCCGCGCTGATCGCCCGTGATCGCGAACTATTCGCGGCGCTGGTGAAGACTGCGGGTATCAAGGCGGAATAGCTAAGGGATCTGCAAATAGCCCTCGAAACCGCCATCGGCGAACACTCGGAGATCATCAACGCCATCTCCGCCTGCATTGCTCCTCGCGGTCGATCTCCAGCGGCCCGACATCATCATCATCGACACCGATTCGCCTTCGCACGAGATGCTTGCGCACTTGCTCACCATCAACCAGGCCAATTTGAAATTGTCGGAGCGCAAGCTAGTCGATCGCGCCAAAGGCATCCTGATGAAAAGCCGTGGAATCTC
>CAMDFL010000284.1 GCA_945897475.1 Bordetella parapertussis | reverse complement strand
TTTTGGCTGCGATGGCTCTCAGGGGCATCAGGGAATGCGCGGAGGCAACCAGCGTGAATTCTGGCATATCGTGCCAATTTTTTTCCAATTCCCCACCGCCCGACCAAATTACTTATCGAACCTGCTACCTGTAATCCCTTGTAAATACTCGAAGTGGCGTCGCGAGCGCTCGCGTCCCTGCTGATAAGAGAGAGAGGAATCTGCGGGAATCGGGCCGGAAAATGCGCCGCCACCGGCGCGACGCTCGCGACGTCATTGCGGTTTTCAATGGGGAAACGGGCAAAAAAAATCCCAGCTGCTAAGGGTTGGGACTTTGAGTAATGGTGGCAGTTTGAAATATGAAGTCACGTCCGCAGCACGCGGAAATCGAGCTCAACTTTCTAAATTTACGTGGCGCAATCAAGACCCCGCCCGTGTTGCGCCCGGTGATGCCACTGGATTGGCAGGAGCAGTCAGTATTGTGGTCGCAGTAGTCGTCGCATCGCGTGCGCAATGGGGCCGCTACGGATGGCGCGGCGGTAGATCCGCATGCGCTGTGGGAGGAGCAACGTGCTGCTATTTCCGCAGAATGTGAGGTCGCACTTGGATGACGCTATCGAATGTCACGAACGGCTTGGCGGACGCCTGCGCTACTATCACCGCAAGGCGGCCTGAGCGCTTCGTCGCAGCGGAGCAGGGCGCTGTTGTTGTCGATTCAGGTGGTGATCGGCGCGACCATTGTCGCGGGCTGTTTCAGATCCAGGTGGCTGCTTAAACTACGAAATCGTCACCGACAGGGTTTGGCAGCCGCTGGAATAAGCGATAGCTTGTCCGTCCGTCCGGCGACGACGGCAACTCCCGCAAGCCCTCAACGCTTGCGAAACACCACCACATGCTGCCACGGCAGACCGCCCAGCGTGCGCTCCCACGTCAGCGGATGACGCGCCGCCTCCGCCTTCACCTGCGCTTCGCCCATCTTGTGCAACGGCTTGATCGGCACGCTCGCATCCTCGGCGCGGTATTCCACAAACACCACGCGGCCACCCGGCTTCAACGCCTGCACGATGCTCGCCAGCACCTCATGCGGAAATTCAAGCTCGTGATACACATCGACCATCAATGCGAGGTCAATCGACGCCGCCGCCAGTTTCACGGCAGTGGCAGAACCTTGCACCGGTTTGATCTGCCCCAGCCCCGGCTGTCGCGCCAACGCTTGGAGCATGCGCACCATCTCGGGCTGCACATCGACGGCATACACCGCGCCACCCGGCCCCACCCGCGCCGCGATGCGCCGCGCGAAATAACCCGACCCCGCACCGACATCCGCCACCGCCATGCCGGATTTGATCTCCAGCATCGGCAACAGCAGGTCAGTGCGCTCCTCGCGCTCACGCTCCTCCCGCTCCAGCCAGGCCGCACCCTGCCAGCCCATCACATGCGAAATCTCTCGGCCCATGTACACCTTGCCGATGCCGTCGAGGCTGGCACGGCGTTGCTGATAGAGGGATTCTTGCGCGAAGGCTGGGGACGCAGCCTGCGGCATGCCCAGCAACGTAGCAAGCGCGCAAGCGAAGGAAAGCACAAGTCTGCGCAAGGTCATTACCTCAAAACCGTTGGTGGGAGCGGTATAGTGGATCCCGTTTTTAGGACAGCAGTTTAAGCTGTAGGCTGTCACGAGGAACGAATACATGAAGGAAGCGAAGCAGCGGAAAGTTCACCCGCCGGAATTCAAGGCAAAGGTTCCCACCAGAATCAGCAGGATAACCGATTGACGTTCGTGAAAATAGGGTGCGCAGATTTTCGCATGCCTCGGTCGGACTTTGGCAGGACGCCAAGCCCCGGTTCAGTTGTCTTGAACTGCGCTACCCCGCCTGAAAAAGTGCTGCCGCTGCCGCTCCCACTCCATCGGAACCGGCTCCATCAGGTCTTTCATCGTCAGATGTGCTGGGTACTTCCCGTCCAGGATGGCCTCCACAAGGGTCGGCGACAGGTATCCGTTAGCCGTTTTCCTAACCGTCGGCGCCGTCTGCCTTCAGTCGATCTTCACGTTCGCGATCTTCGCGATGCGCGCGAACTTGGCATAGTCGGCCTTCAGCACCGCGCCGTATTCCTCTGGCGTCGAACCCCTCACGTTCATCCCCAGCACTACGAGTTGCTCTCGCACGTCGGGCTTCTGCATCTGGCGCACCAGGCCCGATTGGATCTGGCCGATCACGGGTCGCGGCACGGCCGAGGGCGCGACGAACCCGAACCATGCGATGGACTCGAAGCCCTTCAGGCCGGACTCGTTCACCGTCGGCACGTCGGGCAGGCTCACAACACGATCCAGGCTCGCCACCGCCAAGACGCGCATTTTGCCTGAGCGGATGTGCGGCTGAACGTCGGGCAGTGCCCCGATCATCATGCCGACATGCCCGCCCAGCATGGCGTTGACCGCCGGGGCCGAGCCCTGGAACGGGACATGGACGATGTCGACGCCGGCCATGGACTTGAAGGTCTCACCCGATAGGTGCTGGCCGCTGCCCGGCCCGACCGAGGCGAAGCCGAGCTTGCCGGGATTGGCCCTGGCGTAGCTGATCAACTCCTGCACCGACTGCGCTGGCACCGAGGGGTGGACGACCAGCACGTGCGGCTGCCAGGTGGCGAGCGTGACGGGCTGCAGGTCGCGGAAGATGTCGAAGGGCATTTTCGACTGCAAGATCGGCTGGATGACGTAGCTCGCCGCCACCAGGCCGATGGTGTGGTCGTCGGGTGCGGACTTCGCCACATGGTCAGTGCCGATCATGGCGCCGCCGCCCGGGCGGTTCTCCACCAGCACCGGCTGTCCCCATGCCGCATCCTCGCTCAGGTTCTTCGCGAGGATGCGCGCGAGCTGGTCGACCGCGCCGCCCGCGGCGAAGGGCACGATGATGCGCATGGTCTTCGAGGCGAAGGCCTGCGCGTGCAGGGGAGGCGTGGCACAGGCGAGCGCGAGGGCGCAGGCAGCGAGGGGGTACGAAGGACGCATGGACGGTCTCCTTTGGTTTGTGTCGCGCGGCGCGCTGATCGCTCTATCCGCTCTATCGTTTCTTCAGTCGTATCGTTCCCTACGACACAGGTTTAATCCTCATTGCCCATCAGCATCATGAGGGAGCGCACTTCCTACTCGTGCTCCCCGCATAGGCCCAATAGATCGGCGTGGCTCAAACATCTTTTACCCCCGTCCCCGGAGCTTTGCTTCGACTAATGGCCGCAGATCGGCGCCGGTTATTCCCAATATTTCAAGCGGTTTGGCGGCACGGTCAAGCAGTCGGCTGAGTTTCCGCTCCGCGTTATCAATCTCTTGTTGTATCCCCGCCGCGAGTATTTGACCACGGCTGCTTGCATACTTGGTTGAAAGCAACACTAACCAATCTGGTGCTCCCGGTATCTCCAGG
>CAMDFL010000283.1 GCA_945897475.1 Bordetella parapertussis | reverse complement strand
GAGAATGGCCTGCGCGCCACCATTGGCGCCACGCGGGTACATCGGATGTGCCGCGTCGCCCATCAATGTCACGCGATCGAAGGTCCAGCGATCGATCGGATCGCGATCGACCATGGGATATTCGAGTATGAACTCGGCGCGGCGCATCAGATCGGGCACATCCAGCCAGTCGAAATGTTGATCCTGGTGATAGTGGATGAAGTCTTCCAGTTTTCCAGGTTTGTTCCAGTCGTTCTCGGTCCAGGTGTCGCGCCGCACCTCGGAGGCCCAGTTGATCAGCTGGGTGCCATCGGGATTATTGCGGATCGCATAACACATGAATTTGCCCAACCGCAGCGGCCCGGCGCGCACGATGCTGGCGCCGCTCAAGAACGGCTTGTTAATGGTAACGCCACGCCACAGATTGATCCCCGCGAACGCCGCCGGGCGTTCATGGGGATGAAACTGGCGCCTCACCGCCGAATGAAAGCCATCGCAGGCAATCGCAATATCGGCGCTTGCCGGAGACCCTTCCTCGAAATTGATGGTGACGCCGTGCGCGTCCTGGTCAATATGATTACATTTTCGGCCCATGACGATGATGTCATCGCCCAGGCGCTCGCGCACCACCTCGAGTAAAGCCTCATGCAGGTCGGCGCGGTGAATGGAGAAATGCGGAGAGGCATAGCCACCACCACGTCCACATGCCTCGTTATGAATGAACTGGCCGTGCTGGTTGAACCAGATGAATTCGCGGGGTTCGACACCGCGGCGACGAATGCCGGCCTCCACGCCAAGCTCGGAGAGACGACGCATCGCATGCGGCAAAAGATTGATTCCGACTCCCAGCGGCTTGAACGCGGGCGCGGCCTCGTAAATACGGCAGGGTATGCCTTCACGATGCAAATACAGCGCGGCGACCAGGCCACCGACACCACCTCCTATTAGAGCTACCTTCAAATGGTCCTCCGTTCGTTAGTTATCCAGCAAACCCGAAATCGGCATCGCCAAACCCACCGGATTGAACATAATCGGCAACTGTGCGCTTTTCAAAAATCCAAAACATGACCGATTCGAGAATTTTAGCTCCCTCCATACGTTCAGCTCGGGTTTGATTTGACTATCAATTCGTTTGTCCATGGCGTGCGCGCTTCGTCAAGCCATAGCGCGTGCGCGCGCCTTGGCCTGGAGGTCCTGGAATATTTCCCGGTAACGGTCTTTATCCGGCGAGATCATCGAGGCCACTACGATCTCGGTGATGGTGTCGCGCATGGATTCCTTGTCTGTGCAGCGGAAAGGCAGGGGCTTGCTTTCTTTCGTCATCGCTTCCATGTCGGTCATGGCCTCGAGCAGCGTGCGCCGCGCCGCGACTATCGCGCGGTCGCCGTAGCCCAGGTGTTCGTTGGCGCGATTAAACAGCGGCCCCATCGCCTCGGTGGCCCAGTTGTCGTGCAATCCGAACGATGGTCCGATGCCGGCGAACCAGCCGTTTTTCATCTGCTCGCGATCCTGCAGCCAGCGGTTTTCGCGGTTTCTTTTCGGCAGGCGCTCGGGGTTGTGCGGGTCCCAGCGCATTTCCGCCAACCGTTCCTCGCGCGAGACATCCACCGGTCCCGAGGCGCGATAGAAGAGCTGGTACTTGAAGTGATGGTGGTCGTCGATGGGCACATGCCACAGCGCCATGTAGCCGTCGTTCTCCTGGCCGGCGGCAACGAGGGCCAGATTCGGACAGACAAAGTTCGACAATCGTATATAGGACTCTTCGTTGAGGTCGCGCATGGCATAGATGCGCACCCCGAAATCGGTGCGTTCCACTTCCATGCGCGCCTTGCCTCGGCGGAAAAACTCGTAATTGCGGCCACCGGTGGAGCTGCTGATATTGGCGCGTTCACCCTCCAGCGCGAGATGCAGGAACGACAGGTGAAACGGATCGATATCGCCTTCAAGCCCCTGCAACCAGTTGCAGCGCTCTCGAGAACGCACCAGGAAGCGATGATCGTCGGGCGCATTGAGCGCCTCCAGTTCCGGGAAGGCCGGCGGCTGGCCCTCGCCAAGGTAGGCGAACACAATGCCGCCGCGAATCTGCAACGGATAGGAAGGCTGGCGTATGCGGTCGCAGAAATCCTTCCCGGGCGGCTCCGCGGGTTGCTCGAGGCAACGTCCATTGATGTCGTAGACCCAGCCGTGATAAATGCAGCGCAATCCGCCGGCCTCCAGCCGGCCATAGCTCAGGTCCGCGCCTCGGTGGGTGCAATACATGTCGAGGAGGCCCAGGCGTTTCTTCTCATCGCGAAACAAAACGAAATGCTGATGCAGTGCCGCCACCGGCAGCGGCCGGTCGTCAAGCACATCCGATTCCAGCGCCAGGGGCAGCCAGTACTGGCGGAAAAGTTTTCCCATTGGCGTGCCGGGGCCGGAGCGGCAGACAAGGTCGTTTTGTTCGGGTGTCAACATGGTCGTGGGACTCCTCGTCGATCAAAAAAGCATGGTTGCCGGAAACAGGCTCACCGCGGCGTGCCAAACGCCTGCGCCCAATAAACCCCCATCTCACTCTTCGAATTCACGGCAAACGCGACCCCCATTTCTGTAAACGAGGGACTCATCAGGTTGGCGCAATGCGGCGGACTCTTGATCCAGCCCTCCACCGCCCTCGCGGGCGACATCATGCCTGCGGCGATATTTTCGCCCGTGGAGCGGTAACGGTATCCGGCGCGCTCCACGCGTTGCGCGGGGTTGGAGCCGTCGCGCCCGTCGTGGCTGAAGTAGTTGTTATCGGCCATATCGGCCGCGTGCGTCAGAGATGCGCGGGCGAGCACCGTGTTATAGCCAAGCGGCTTTGCCGGGGCGAAGGTTTTATCACCGCACTGGCGTGCTGCCGCCCGCGCCTTGTTGATGAGCGCCAGCACCTGCTGGCCCGCTTCGTCCTGCGATACTGCGACCGAGGGTACGAAGGGCGTGGCCAGCAAAGCGATCATTCCGCCATCGAGTACAAGAATGCCAATTTCGGCGAAGGCGGGGTTGGCGATCAGGGCGCAATTGCGCGAGGCGAACATCGCGACCAGTTCAATCACCGGGATGTTGCTGGTCATTCGCACCACGCTGCTGCGGGTGGCGCGGTAGCCCGCCTGTTTGAGACTTGAGTCGAGGTCCGCGCCCGTGACCAGCAGGGCCGCCGCCCGTTCCAGGGCTTCATGGCGACGCAGGGCTTCGGGCGGCGCCGGCACTGCGCAGGGCGGGGCGGCCCTTACCCGGTTGATTTCATCGTAAGTCGCCTGCGCCCATGCGCTGCCGGTTGCCAGCAGCGTTATAAAAACAAAAGAGAGAACTTTATTCAGGTTTTACGCCCGCGAGTTTCGCCAGGCGCCCCGCTGTTTCGTGGTCGGTTTTCAGGTAGGCCTGAAACGATTCAATCGAACCGCCGCGACCTTCCATGGATTGCGTGCGCAGGAATTT
>CAMDFL010000282.1 GCA_945897475.1 Bordetella parapertussis | reverse complement strand
GCCGGTGGAGTGCCAAGATCCCCTCAATCCCTTTCCTTTACCCACCGTGGTGCGCCGCATGGTGCTCTCGGGGCTCCGCAAGAATGGCCAGAAGCAAGTACTGGCGCGCTTCTTCGGCATTTTCTCCAATGCACAGCGGTTCCTCTATGGTCAACCCGAGCAAGGCTTCCGCTGCTCTCAATGTAGTCGCTTATCCAGATTTCACGGTTTCAACTGCGGGTTTAGGTTAGATCTCCACATCAGTTTGAATCGCACCCGATGCTGACACAATACTCGCGTGGTTATTTGTTGCACAATGATTGAAATTTCCCGGAGAACCCTCGATGAATGAAATGGTCACCCCGTTCCGCCTGACCTCGCTCGCCCACGGTGGCGGCTGCGGATGCAAAATCGCGCCCGGCGTACTGACCGAGATTCTCAAAGCTGCGCCCTTGCGCCTGTTGCCCGCGGCTCTGCTCGCCGGCAGCGATAACAATGAAGACGCCGCAGTCTATAAGCTGAACGACACCCAGGCGATCGTGGCCACCACCGATTTTTTCACGCCCATCGTCGATGATGCCTTCGACTTTGGCCGCATCGCGGCCACCAACGCGATATCGGATGTCTACGCGATGGGTGGACAACCACTATTTGCCCTGGCTTTGCTCGGCATGCCGATCAATACATTGCCTTTGGATGTCATTCAGCGCATCAGCGCCGGTGGCGAATCGGTGTGCGCCGAAGCGGGAATTCCCATCGCGGGCGGTCATTCCATTGATACGGTTGAACCGATTTATGGTCTGGTGGTAATCGGCCTGGTCCATCCCGACAAAATCAAACGTAACAGTGGCGCAAGGCCGGGCGACAGCCTGATCCTTGGAAAGCCGCTTGGCGTGGGCATCTTGAGCGCGGCGCTGAAGCAGGAAAAGCTCTCCGAGGAGGGCTACGCGCGAATGATCGAATACACCACCAAGCTCAACAAGCCTGGCGTTGAATTGGCCGACATGCCCGGCGTGCATGCGCTCACCGATGTCACCGGCTTTGGTTTGGCGGGTCATTTGCTGGAAATGTGCCGAGGCTCGAAACTCAGTGCCGAGGTGATTTGGAGCGATATCCCTATCATCCCCCAGGCTATCGAGCATGTTCGCGCGGGCATCTATACCGGCGCATCGACTCGCAACTGGGCGGGGTACGGCAATGAAGTGCGCCTCGCCGCCGGCATGGAGAAATGGCAGGAGCAACTGCTGACCGACCCGCAGACCAGCGGCGGACTCATGCTGGCCTGTTCGCCTGAGGCCGAGGTGGAAGTGCTGGCGCTATTCGCGCGCCACGGCTTCGCCGAAGCACGCAAGATTGGAACGTTTGCCGAGGGGGCGGGTCTTTCAGTGGTATAAGGAAGCGTCCCACAACGCGACCAACTAGACCGCTCTGATACTTATTCGCTTATGAGCACCACATTCGACGCCATCGTCATCGGCACCGGCCAATCCGGTCCCGCGTTGGCCTCGCGCCTGTCAAACGCGGGAATGAAGGTCGCAGTGGTTGAACGCAAATTGTTTGGCGGCACCTGTGTCAACAATGGCTGCATCCCCACCAAGGCGCTGGTGGCAAGCGCCTACGCCGCGCACATCGCCCGTCACGCCGCGGACTACGGCGTGCTCACCGGCGGCGCGGTCAGCGTGGACATGAAACGCGTCAAGGCGCGCAAGGACGAGATCAGCGGGCGCTCCAACAAAGCGGTTGAAAGCTGGATGAAGGGCCTCACCAATGGGCGCGTTTTCGAGGGACACGCCCGCTTCGAATCGCGCAATACCGTGCGCGTCAATGGTGAACTTCTCAGCGCCGAGAAAATCTTCATCAACGTCGGTGGCCGTGCCCTGGTGCCGCCCATTCCCGGCTTGAAAGACGTGCCCTATCTCACCAACTCATCGATCATGGAGGTGGATTTTCTGCCCCGGCATCTGGTCATACTGGGCGGCAGCTACATCGGCCTGGAGTTCGCTCAAATGTACCGGCGTTTCGGTTCGGAGGTCACCATTGTCGAGCTTGCCCCGCGCCTGATCGCGCGCGAAGACGAGGATGTCTCGCAAGGCGTGCTGGACATCGTCAGCGGTGAAGGTGTCAAGGTGGAACTGGGCGCCGAAGTCATCGGCGTTGATAAACGGGGTGACGGAATCGCGGTGAAATTCAAACGCGACGGCACCGTCAGCGAGATTTCGGGATCGCATCTGTTATTGGCTATCGGTCGCATTCCCAATACCGATGACCTTGGACTGGACAAGGCGGGGATAGCGACCGATGCGCGCGGATTTATCGCGGTAGACGACGAGCTACGCACCAATGTCCCCCGCATCTGGGCGATCGGCGATTGCAACGGCCGCGGCGCCTTCACCCACACCTCCTACAACGACTACGAAATTGTCGCCGACAACCTCTTAAACAACGATCATCGTAGCGTGCGCGACCGCATCACCGCCTACGGTTTATTCATCGATCCGCCGCTGGGACGCGTGGGCATGACCGACACCGAAATCCGTAAAAGCGGCCGCACGGCCCTCACCGGCAAGCGCATGATGACCCGCGTTGGTCGTGCCGTGGAAAAAGGCGATAGCCGCGGATTCATGAAAATCACCGTGGATGCTCAAACCAAGGAAGTACTCGGCGCGGCCATCCTTGGCGTCGGCGGCGATGAAGCGATCCATTGCCTCATCGACACCATGTACGCCAAAGCGCCCTATACCGTGGTGCAGCGCGCGGTGCATATTCACCCGACGGTGTCGGAACTTTTGCCTACCGTTCTCGGTGAACTGACGCCGCTGGATTGAATTGTTGGGCAATTCAGAGTGCCGCATGACGACCCAGGCCATTCCCGTTGTCCAATGCGATTTATTACGGGGCATGAATTTTGCGCACGACGTCAAGCAGCCAAGCGCATCTCCGCGGCGACCACATCCCACATCACGGCGATGCGCTTATCGCTCATGCGCTGGATCAAACCCAGTTCGATCAGTCGTGTGACGTCGGTATGGACATTCTTGTAATGGCGCCCTTGGCGTCGGGCCAGTTCGTTGATAGAAAGCGGACCATCGCGTCGCAGGCGTTCAAGCAGGGTCCATCGCGCCGGCGTCAGATTTTTAAGCAAGGTCGGAAGGCTCTCGAAGGTGAGGCGTAACTGCGCGGTTCGTGTACCCGGTTTCCCCGCTTGCCTCCAGGCTTGCTCGAAACGATCCAGGGCCTGCGAAAAGCTACCCACCGTTACCTGAATTTTTTTCATCGTCGCCCCCGTATTTTTCCACGTCAGTTTCGAAATCCCGCCTAAGCCTGGCCAGCGACACAAAACGATAGGGAAATTCCTTGTCGCCTATGTGGCGGTGGTCGCCCTTGCCCGCCTCATTGTCGTAACGCACCAAGCATTTTCCGCTTCGACCGAAGTACAGCCGGTACTTGATCGCATGCGGTCGATCCGGC
>CAMDFL010000281.1 GCA_945897475.1 Bordetella parapertussis | reverse complement strand
ATTATCTAAAATTTCTTAAATCACGACAAAAACGATGCTCTTATGAGCCAGTCACGTTTTTGGGAATGATCATTAATCCGATTTAATACCGGCGGCGTTGACCACGCGGGTCCACTTTGGAATTTCAAGGCGCACGCGCTCGCCGAAGCGCTCAGGTGAGCCGCCAGCGGCATCCAGACCTTGCTTGGCCAGCACATCGCGAATTTCGGGGACCTTCAGCATGAAATTCAGCTCCGCGTTGAGCTTGGCAATGACCGAACCCGGCGTACCCGCGGGCGCGAACACCCCATACCAGGTATCGACCTCAAGATTCGGCAGGCCTTGTTCGCGCAAGGTCGGCGCACTAGGGAACGCCGGCGCGCGCTCAGCGCTCATCACTCCCAGCATGCGCAATTTGCCGCTGGCCACATGTGGTGCAGCGGTCTGAAGCGAGGTCACCATCGCCTGCACCTGCCCACCGACCAGATCGGTGATCGCGCCGGCGGCGGACTTGTAGGGAATGTGAACAATGTTCATACCCAGATCGAGCTTTATCAATTCCATGGCCAGATGCTGCGGACCACCATTGCCTGTCGACGAGTAATTGAGCTTGCCGGGCTGCCCCTTCACCAGGTCGATGAATTCGCGAATCGATTTCGCCGGCACCTGGGCATTGATCACTACCGCCATCGAACCCGTGGCCACCAGAGCGACTGGCGCAAAGCTTTTAATAGGATCGAACGGCAATTTAGGATTGAGCGCGGGATTGGTGGCGAAAGAGGTTGCCGTGAACAATAAAACGTGGCCGTCAGGGGCCGACTTGGCGACAAAATCGGCGCCTATGTTGCCGATTGCCCCGACTCGATTATCGGTCACCACGCCCACCTTCCAGCGCTCGGCAAGCCGCGGCGCCATCACCCGGGAGAGAATATCCGCGCCGGTGCCGGGCGTATAGGGGACGACGATCTGGACGTTGCGCGAAGGATAAACAGGCTCCTGAGCGTACGCGAAGTTGATTCCCATTCCCATCGCGCACGACGCCAGAAAATTACCGACTACCGTGCTGCGCATCGGCATTCGAAGCTTAACTGAAGATATCATTGACGCTACCGATCCGGGATGGGAGTTATTTAAAGCGTGAAATTATTAATGCAGGGGATTAATTAATGCGGGGGGATTATTTCACGCGCCCACCCTTCCTGCATCAAGCATAGGTGGAAGCAAAGATGGGAGACCGAAAACAATGAACGTCAGTGAGTTAGTCGTCAACGACCCGCAAGCCCGGCAGTTTCTGGTGCATCGGTCCACCATGGTGGACCCGGAAATACTGGAACGCGAGCAACGCCGGATATTCGATCGCTGCTGGATTTACGTGGGGCACGAATCCGAGATTTGCACGCCGGGAGATTTTAAGACCCGCACCCTATGCGGCCGGCCGGTAATTTTCTGCCGCGATACGAAAAACAAAGTACGCGTATTCCTCAACACCTGCCGCCATCGCGGCGCGGTGGTGGCCCGCGAAGCCGAAGGCAACGCCAAATCCTACACCTGCTTCTATCACGGCTGGAGCTACAACCGGGACGGTGAACTCGATGGCGTGCCGGGCGCGGATGCCTATCCAAAATCATTCGATAGGGCGGAGTATGGTCTGGCCGACGTACCGCGAGTCGATAGCTATCGCGGCTTTGTGTTTCTAAATTTCGACAAGAACGCGGTATCGCTAGAGGAATATCTGGGCAAAGCCGTCGAATACATCGACCTGGTGCTCGATCAATCCCCCTCCGGTCAGATGGAAGTCATTCAGGGCACGCAGGATTACGAAATGCGCGCCAACTGGAAATTACTGGTTGAAAACAGTTTCGATGATTACCACCTGCTCACCACCCACTCCACCTGGCTGAACTACCTCAAAAACGCCGGAGTGGAAATGAAACGCCCCGAACGCGGCCAGTTGCTGCCCTCGCACGGCAAGGGCATAGACCTCGGCAATGGGCATGCCACCACTGACAACGTCAACTTTCGTGGTCGTCCCGTCGCGAAATGGATACCTGTATATGGCGAGGCCGCCAAGCCTGCGATCGAGCGCGCCCGCGAGGAACTGGTGACGCGCCTGGGCGATGCGCGCGCCGCGCGCGTGGCCGACACCAACCGCAACCTCATCATCTTTCCCAACCTGCTGATCGCCGACGGCTCTTCGGTCACCATCCGCACCTTCCATCCGATCGGCCCCGAGCGCATGCGCGTTACAGCCTGGGCAGTCGGCCCGAAAGAAGAGTCACCCGAGGCGCGCGCCATTCGTCTGGACGCATTTCTCACCTTCTACGGCCCCGGCGGTTTCGCCACGCCCGATGACGTCGAAGCGCTGGAAATGGTGCAACGGGGCATTTCATCGACCTGGCGCGAAGTGCCTTATTCGGTGATGTCGCGCGGAATGGAAAAGACAGGCGAGCAGCTCAATACCGACGAATTACACCTGCGCGCTTTCTGGATTCACTGGGAAAAACTGATGCGAATTGATGATCATGACAAGTAATCCAGAAACACAGACAGCCATACTCGCCTCGCAAATCACCCGCGCGCAAGTCGAAGATTTTTTATATGAAGAAGCGGCGCTGCTGGATGCCTGGACGCTCGATGACTGGTTGGCCCTGCTCACCGAAGACGCCACCTACCGCATCCCGCCCAACGACAGGCCGGACAACGACGCGCGTGACACTCTGTTCACCATTGCCGATGATATTCATCGCATCCGCGCGCGAGTCACTCGCCTGAAGGACAAAAATGCGCATGCCGAGTATCCCCTGTCGCGCACGCGGCGAATGATATCGAATGTGCGTATTGTCGAAGCGAATGGCGAAGAGCTGCGAGCTGAATCGAATTTCGTTGTGTATCGCTTCCGCCGTGGCGGCGATATCCGGGAATACGTCGGACGCTATCGGCATCAATTGCGGCTGAAAAATGGAAAGCTGAAGATCGCGAGGCGTGAAGCGATCATCGATGCGATGGAACTGGGGGCGCTAGGCTTGGTCAGCTTTATCCTATAAGCCCCACCGGACGGGGCTTTCCCCCTTCTTTCTGCGCTTTGCCGAGGCGCACTTCGCCAAACGCCGCACGGAATTGGAAAAGGCCGGGCCTGCGCACGCATCGACGAACCCACGGCCTACCACACCGGGCGTCGACAGCTAAACGGTGGCGGGCGCGAAATGCGCCCACCTCGATCAAAAAATAGGCACGCTCACCCCCGGCAAGGAGGCCGACATCATCATGCTATCGACCGACGCCATCAACGTGTTCCCGATGAATAACGCCCCCGGCGCCGTGGTCACCATGATGGACACCAGCAACGTGAAGCACGTCATGATCGCCGGGCAGATCAAGAAGTGGAACGGCCAACTGGTAGGCGTGAATCTCGTCGACTTGCGCCGCTGGGCAAGCGCTTCACGCGACGCATTTTTTGGTCGGGTGAAGGCAGGCTTCCCGGCCTAAGCGCCGAGCCTGTTCGATTCGTGC
>CAMDFL010000280.1 GCA_945897475.1 Bordetella parapertussis | reverse complement strand
TTTATCTATTGACGATGTTTGCCAAGAACGAGCGCGCGAATCTGAGCAAAGCCGATCGCAACGCGCTGGCCGGCTTGGTCGATGTGCTGGTGCAAGTCTGGTTTGAAAGGTGATGTGATGGGCAGGGCTTCGAGAGCATCAAACAGGGCCTGGCCGAGGCCATCGGCCACGCCAAGGGCACGCAGGCGGGCGTGAAGGTGTGGCGCCCCGCGGCAGTCGACGTGGCCGCCGTGCGTGGCCGACTGGGCTTCACCCAGGCGCAATTCGCGGCGCGGTTCGGCTTTTCGGTGGCGACCCTGAGGCACTGGGAACGTGGCGACCGCAACCCGCAAGGCCCCGCGCTGGTGCTGCTGAACCTGATCGACCGCGACCCGGCTGGGGTGTTGCGGGCGCTGTCTTGAAGGCGGCGCGCTGGCCGCCGCCATCGGCCATGCCAAAGGCACGCAGGCCGGCGTGAGGGTGTGGCGACCCGCGGCCGTCGACGTGGCCGCCGTGCGTGGGCCCCCTGGGCGCGCTCAGTCCGCGGCGACCAGCAGCGCCGCGATGGTCGCGCAGATGCCTGCGGGCACGCCGTAGCGTTTCAGCAAGGAGGCGCGTTCACCGGCAACGACCTGCACGGGAATGGAGGCGATTTCCATCAATCGGGTGGTCAGCGAGCGGTGGAACAGGCGCGCGAGCAAGGGCATGGGGGTGCTACCTATCAGTATCTGGTCGGCTTTGATGCGCCGGGCGACGCGGTCGATGGTGGTGGCCACCTCGCCGCGTTCGACATGCTGGGCATGAGCCACGCCATGGCGATCGAGCAGTTCGCGCGCCGGAGCGAGGGCGCGTTCGGCCTCAGCGGCATGCCAGGATTTGCGCTCGCCCTTGTTTATGAAACGGGAAATGTATTGCGGCAACGGAGCGCGCACATGCAGAAGATGCACTTCGATGCCGGCCTGCTGCAATGCCATATTGGCGGCATGGCGCACGGCTTTGGTGGAGTTTTCGGAAACGTCGACGGGAATAAGAATCCTGGTCATATTGAAGCCCTCCTTGGCGTAAGCGGGTTTTTGAACGGGTATGACGCGGTTTTCTGCGGTCGTGCGTGATGCGCTTGCTGAATTTTCTGCGGGGTTTGCCGGCCGCCGGTTTGCCAGATAGCCAAAGCCCAGCACGCCCGACATGACGCTTACGTATGCCATCGGCGCGATCCAAGACATGTCTGCCAGCACCTCGCTTAGCAAAGGCTCCGAGATGATCATCTTGGCCGCGGTCCAAGCGAGCACCGCCGCGCCGAGATAGATGATCGACGGGAAGCGATCGAGCAGTTTCAGGATGAACTGGCTGCCCCAGACCACGATAGGAATGCTGATGAGCAGGCCCAAAAACACCAGCAGGAAGCTGCCGTGGGCCGCGCCCGCGACCGCCAGCACGTTGTCCAGTCCCATGACAATGTCGGCGACGATGATGGTCTTGATAGCGGCCCAGAAGGTGTCTGAGCCACTGAGTTCCTTCCCATCCGAGGACTGGTCAGCCAGCAGCTTGTAGGCGATCCACACCAGCATCGCGCCGCCGGCGAGCATCAGGCCCGGAATGCGCAGCAGCCACACCACGGCAATGGTCATCACGCTGCGCACCACCACCGCGCCCACCGTGCCCCAGAGGATGGCGGATTTGCGGTATTGCGGAGGCAGTTTTCGCGTGGCCAACGCAATCACAATGGCGTTGTCGCCGGCCAGAACCAGGTCGATCACGATGATTGCCGCGAGCGCACTCAGGAACTGCATTGAGAAGATTTCCACGACCGGCTTCCTTGGGTTGGTTGGATTCGATGGCGCATGATGCAAAAGCGCCGGCTATTGGTGAAATGATTGTTCGCAATGCCTTTCATGGAAAAACGTAATCGCGATTGCGATTGGCAATGGCAGCCATATCTTTTATGCCTGACTTGCCCCGGATTGGCGGGGACAAGGACCGAAATGCCAGAGTCCGCGTTCATCCCGGCAATGCTTTGCGATGCTGCCCTTGCATCGCCGACAGGCTCCTGACTAGAATGAACGACCAGCTTGGTCCGATGCAAAACGCCGGTCCGAGTGGGCTCCAAAGGGCAGTAGCTGGGTTGGGCAGGTTGGGTTCCGGACGATTACGTCAGCATCCGTCAATACGGGAATGTCCTCCCCCGATGCTGGCGGCAGCGGTGTTCAACAGTCGTAGCGAGCGAGACCTTTGCCTGAGACCGGGCAAGGGTCTTTTTATTTGCGCGTTCGGGACGCGCGCTTGCCTGGTCCGGGGAAAGGCCGCCGTGCGATGTTGTGCGGCGCTTACAGATCGGCGCGCGAGTTTCGCGCGCCATTGGCTCACGAACCTGGAGGTCTCAATGCCTCAGAACAATATCCGCCGTTATCTCAGACACGGCACGCTGCCGCAGCTAAGCGTCTTTGAAGCCGTCGTCCGACGCGGCAACTACACCCGTGCCGCGGAAGAACTCTATCTGGCGCAACCCACGGTTTCGATCCAGCTCAAGAAGTTGAGCGAGGTGGTCGGCCTGCCGCTGGTGGAGCAGATCGGCAGGCAGGCGCATCCGACCGAGGCGGGCAGATACGTCGCCGAGGCCTGCGCCACGATTTTCAAAGCGCTCGCCGATCTCGAGAATCAACTGGTCAATCTGCGTGATTTGAAGGGCGGACGGCTGCGGCTGGCGGTGAGCAGCACCGGAAAGTATTTTGCGCCGCGCCTGCTGGCCGAGTTTGCGCTCAAATTTCCGGAGGTGGAACTCTCGTTGCAGATCCATCACCGCGAGACCTTGCTCAAGCGACTGGCTGCCAATGAGGATGATCTATACATATTTGCCAACCCTCCCGAGAAGGCCGAGACAGTCAATCGCGCCATTCTTCCCAATCCGATGGCGGTGTTCGCGCGCGCCGATCATCCGCTGGCAAACCAAAAGCGCATTCCTTTCGCCACGCTCGCCGAGGAACCATTCCTCATCCGCGAGCCCGGCTCCGGTACCCGAATGTCGGTGCAGCGCATGTTCGAGGAGCGCGGCTTCGAGCCGAAGGTGCGCATGGAGTTGAGCACCAACGAAGCCATCAAGCAGGCGATCATCGCCGGGCTCGGCGTGTCCATCATGTCGCGCTACACACTGGGGCTGGATACCGATCAACCGCAGCTCACCACCCTGGATGTCGAAGGCTTCCCGGTCGAGGGAAGCTGGTATTTGGTCTATCCGATGGGCAGGCAGTTGTCGCCGGTTGCCATGGCGTTCGTCGAGTTGGTGCGCGAAGAAGCCAAGAAACTGGTGGCCGACCATATGGGAACGGTGCGCGGCAACGGGCATTAGCCGGGCACGAAGCCAAGTCTGGCGCGTCAGTGGCTCATGGCGTAATCCATCACGAACTTACGCGCCAAGATCCCTGAAAACTGCGCCAATCACGAACCCTGATCACCCTACTGTTGCCCCACAAAAACAAAAAAAGCACCTGGCGTTTCCGCAAAGTGCTTTGATTTCCTACCAATTTTGGTAGGCGCGAATGG
>CAMDFL010000279.1 GCA_945897475.1 Bordetella parapertussis | reverse complement strand
CGAGGCCGGCGTAAAAGTGAATGTCTGCCCGACTTCCGACCCACACTATCGCCTGGGCACCGGCCTGCCGGGCCTGCAACGCGCGCTCGACAATGGCATCCGGCCGGGCCTGTCGGTCGACAATGAAGCCAGCTACGGCACCGACATGTTCACTCAAATGCGCGTGGGCTTCTACCTGCAGCGCGCCATGGCGGGCTTTCGCGCTTTCAACAAGGAGGCCAACGTGCCGGCGCCGATGCAAATTCGCGACATGCTCGAATTCGCCACCTTGCGCGGGGCCGAGTGCTGCGGGCTCATTGACAAAGTGGGTTCGCTTGCGCCCGGCAAGGAAGCCGATATCGTGATGATCCGTGCCGACGCCATCAACACCCTGCCGCTGACAAGCGCCGTCGCTACCGTGGTGTTCCAAGCCCATGCCGCCAACATCGACACCGTCATGATCGGTGGCCAGGTTCGCAAATTTCTCGGCAAGCTGGTGGGTGTGGACGCGCGGCAGATCGCGCAAATGGTCGAAGCGTCGCGCGATGAACTCATCAAGCGACGCGGCTACAAACTCGATGTGTTGCGCGAAGCGGTGAACTGACTCTGCCTTGAAAATTGGTGTTATGAAAGTGTGTCTTGTGGTGTTGTCAACCCTCGAGGACCGGGGGCGGGCGAGCACTCGAAACGCTGATCGGTTTCGTTAAACGAATGGTGAAGCAATGGAGATTGGGTGGCAGTGGATAGTCAGAGTCAGCCTCGTAGGCGCGAGCGCCCTGGCCTTGCCGGCCGTGTCCTACGCGCAGGTCAACGTGATAATTTCCGGCGGCTTTGCGGCGGCCTACCAGGAGTTGCTGCCGGAGTTTGAAAGAACCACCGGCATCAAAGTCTCCACCGCATCCGGAAGCTCCTTGGGAACCGGACCTAACTCCATCAGTGGACAGTTGCGTAGCGGTATCGTTGCCGACGTGGTCATTCTGTCCAAGGAAGGCTTCAGCGAGCTTGTTGCAGATCGTAAAGTAATCGCGGGATCGGAAACCGACCTGGCCCAATCCCCGCTTGGTATCGCCGTTCGAAGCGGTGCGCCCAAGACCGATGTCAGCAGCATGGAATCCCTCCGGTCGGTGTAGTAACCATTGCGGGCAGGGAAGATTCCATTTCGACGCAAATCGACCATGGACTCGGCCATTTTTACGGTTGCGGCGAGCGCGTCCAGCTTCGGCACGTCGTCAACCCGGCTGATTCCGTTATTTGCCAGCAGCACGCACATCGGAGCCTCGCCGGGAATGATGACATCGGCGCCACGTTTGATCAAAGCGCGCGCCGAAGCCTTGAATCTTTCTAACAACTCCGCGGGAGAATCGAAAGCCTTGAGAACATCCTGAAAAGTAAAGCCCACGTCATGCGCGCCGACATAGCGGCCCGACGCGCGCCGCATTCTCGTTGACAACCGGCGCCATTTCCTTACCCAGTAAACCCGAAATCGGGCGGCATGGCCCCGGCAAATTGAACATAATCGGCAACTGTGCGCTTTTCAAAAATACAAAGCATGACCAATTCGAGAAATTTAGCTGCCGCCATAACGTTTAGCTCGGGTTTGATTTGACTATCAGTCAATCAGTAACGGGAAAATATCATGGGAGTGCAGCACGCACCCCAATCAATATGAACACCATGCCCGCCAGTCGGTTGAGCCAGATGCCGGTGCGCGGCCGGCGTAACAGCCATTGTCCGATGAAGCCTGACGACAGGCCGATCGCACCAAAGATCACCGCCGTTTGCAGCATGAATATCACGCCCAGCAGCGCCATCTGAATTTCCGGTTTCGAATCCGCATCGACGAATTGCGGCAGAAACACCAGGAAGAACAGCGTCACTTTCGGGTTCATGACATTGCCGAGAACGCTCTGCCTGAAGATCGCCCATTTGCGCGCATCTCCGCCTTCCTTCGAAAGTGAAAACGCGCCGCGCACGCGCAGCGCTTGAATACCAATCCAGATGAGATATACACCACCGGCGATGCGAATCGCATCGAACGCCACGGGCGATGCGCGCAATGCGGCGGCGATGCCCAGCGCCGCAAGCGCAGTGTGGAGCAGGCACCCAACGGCAAATCCCAGGGCCGCGACCACACCGGCCACCCTTCCCTGACTGATGCCGCGCGCCAGAACCTGCAGATTATCGGGACCGGGCGCTATTGTGAGCGCAGCCGAAGCAGCAAGAAACAAAGCGAGATCGGGCATGGATGTGTGGTGAGTCAACCGCTGATGTGGGAAGCCGATTGATTCTATCGGCTTTGAAGCCACCGCCACTATGGCCCGTGTCGGGCTTGTGTATGATCGAGTCCAATCGAAACTGTCGATCACGCCCGAAGGAGCAATTACGATGCGAATCTATTCCTGGATTGTCCCGCTGATGCTTGCTGCCAGCGCAACCGCCTGGGCGCAGCCCTATCCCAATCGTGCTGTGCGCGCCATCATCCCGTTTGCACCCGGCGGCGCGGGCGATATCGCATTGCGGGGCCTGGCCCCTGAGTTGGCCAAACACCTCGGCCAGCCGGTGCCGGTTGAGAATCGTCCGGGCGCCAACACCGCCATCGGCGCCGATGCCTGCGCCAAAGCCGCGCCGGACGGGCACACCATCTGCCTTCTGCCTATCGACAGCATCAGCCTCAATCCGTTTTTATATACAAAACTCGCTTACGACCCGGAGAAAGATCTGGAACCGGTGGCGGCGGTGTTCTCCAACGTGAACGGATTCATTGTCAATCCGGAGTTGAAGGTCAACACCCTGGCCGAGTTGATCGCACTGGCCAAATCCAAACCTCGCACCATGAACTATGGTTCACCCGCAAGCTTCGTGCGCATTTTCATGGAAGGCTTCAACGCGGCCACCGGCACCGATTTCCAGCACATTCCCTACAAGGGCGGCGGAGAAACGGCGACCGGCCTGCTCACCGGCGAGATTCAGGTGACCTTCGTGGCCATCGCCAATGTGGGCGGTTTGGTCAAAGGCGGAAAGCTTCGCATTCTCGCGGTCGATTCGAGCACGCGCTCGGCCATCGCGCCCGATACCCCGACGCTGAGTGAAGCCGGCTACAAGGGCTTTCCGTTCCGCGCGTGGTATGGCATTTTCGTCGCCAAGGCCACGCCGCCGGCAATCGTACGCAAACTGCACGGCGATGTAATGCAGGCAGCAGCCAGCCCGGCATTCCGTGACCAGATACTCACGGCTCGCGGCCTTGAACCGATGCCGCCCATGACACCGGAGCAATTCGCGGGCTTTCTGAAAGAAGATCGGGTGCGCGCGGAAAAGCTGGTGCGCCAATCGGGGATCAAGCCGGAGTAGCGTCGATTACAGGGGTTGCATAATTTCATTTTGCAACCGGTTCTTAATCAACCCGGATCTTGAGCTTCTCGATGATCGGGCGCCATTTCCCGATTTCGGTGCGCAGCCATTCGCCGTACACCTCCGGTGAACTGGCCACGACCTCCATACCCTGGGACTCGAGCCGGTCGCGCACCTCGGGGGCCTTCAGCGCCTGCACTGCGGCGCTGTTTAA
>CAMDFL010000278.1 GCA_945897475.1 Bordetella parapertussis | reverse complement strand
CATCATCCACAAAACAATCCAGTTAGTGCTCCAGCGCGTAGGCCATCCGGGTATGCGGGGAGACAAGTTGATTCGGAGTTTGCAGAAACGTCGCGCATCGTGCAAATTTGCGTCTTGTGCCCGGTTGATCCTTGACCCCCAAACCCCACCTCACCACTAACTTCCGTTCGCCAAGGTACGGGGGCGTTTTTGCCGAAACCGTAAAACCCACGCCGCCGTACTAAGCGCGAAAAAGTCAGGAGGTTTTGAGATAAAGCGGGTTTGAGACGGTTTTTGCGGTGAAATGCTGCGGCCGCAGTCAGGAGCTTTCTGCGCTACGCCCCACAGGAAGCGGGTCTTCAACGCCGCTTGAGCGAGTTGGAGGTGTTGGTTCTGGCGGAGAGGGAGGGATTCGAACCCTCGATACGGGATAAACCGTATAACGCCTTAGCAGGGCGCCCCCTTCGGCCACTCGGGCACCTCTCCGTTATTGCTGCACGCCGCGAATTTTAACAGGAATACTTCGTAAATTCCGTGCGTAGTCGAGTCGCCTCTGGGACGCGGCGCGATTCGATGATTAGGAACGCCTGCTGCCCCGAGTAATACGAACGCCTCTGGCGCTGGGCCACTCGCTTGTGTTCGCCGACGCCGCATCAATTGGTCTACTCCAGTTCGAATGCGCGGTGCAGGGCGCGAACTGCCAGCTCCATGTATTTCTCATCCACCACTACGGCGATTTTTATTTCCGAGGTGGAGATCATCTGAATGTTGATGCCCTCCTCGGCCAGGGTGCGAAACATCTTCGAGGCAATCCCTGCATGCGAGCGCATACCGACGCCGACCAGCGAGACCTTGCAGACTTTGTTGTCGCCGCTGATGTCACTGGCCTTGATGTGCTCCTTGACCTGTTTGTTAAGGACCTCTAGTGCTTTTTGATATTCATTGCGATGCACAGTGAATGAAAAATCGGTCATGCCGTGCGCGCCGGCATTCTGGATGATCATATCCACTTCGATATTGGCGTCGCCCACTGGCCCGAGAATCGCATAAGCGATGCCGGGACGGTCGGGAACGCCCGTAACGGTGATCTTGGCTTCATCGCGATTGAAAGCGATGCCTGAAATAACTGCCTGTTCCATCTTCTGGTCTTCCTCGAATGTGATCAATGTGCCCGAAGCCGCCTCCTCAGCGAGGGGAATGTCGGGATCGGTCATGCTGGACAGCACCCGCAGCCGTACCTTGTACTTGCCGGCGAATTCCACCGAGCGAGTCTGCAGGACCTTCGATCCCAGGCTCGCCATTTCGAGCATTTCCTCGAAGGTCACAGTGGACAGACGCCGTGCCTCGGGCACCACGCGCGGGTCGGTGGTGTAGACGCCGTCAACGTCGGTGAAAATCAGGCATTCATCCGCTTTTAAAGCCGCTGCCAACGCTACGGCCGAGGTGTCGGAGCCGCCACGACCCAAGGTGGTGAGATTTCCGCCTTCGTCGGTACCTTGGAAACCGGCCACCACCACCACAGTGCCATCCGCCAGATCCTCCCTCATGCGACTCTCATCGATACTCTGGATGCGTGCCTTGGTGTAGGCGTCATCGGTAAGGATGCGCACTTGCGGCCCGGTATAGCTCTTGGCCTTAATACCGATTTGCAGTAACGCCATGGCCAATAGCCCTATAGTTACCTGCTCCCCCGTTGAGGCAATGACATCCAACTCCCTGGGATCGGGTTCGGGCTGAATCTGTCGGGCCAAACCGATCAGCCTGTTGGTTTCCCCACTCATTGCCGAAACTACGACAACAATCTGATGGCCGGCCGACTTCCACTTGGCGACTCGGCGCGCGACCGCCTGGATTCTCTCCACCGTGCCGACCGAGGTACCCCCATATTTGTGAACAATCAATGCCATCAAAATCCTTCGGAAATCATTGAATTTTATCGTATTTTTCTCGCTTTATTCAAGCTAGATCGGTCTTGTGCCGGACTTCGCTGACCCGGAAAAAACCCTGCTTTGTACGCTGGCACGGTCTCTGCTGTAACACCAACTAGAAAACTTTTTAGGAGAAATGCGTGAAGATTTTTGACCTCATGATGAATCCCCGCGAAATTCGGCAACGCTTAGGGATGAATCAGCAACAGTTCTGGACTCAGGTTGGCGTGACGCAAAGCGGTGGCTCGCGCTATGAAGGCGGTCGCAGTATGCCCAAACCGGTCCGCGAGCTGCTGCGCTTGGTTCACGTGGAACAAATCGACCTCTCCAAGGTAAAAAAAGAGGATTTCGAAATCATCGAATATCTCAAGTCGCAACAATCACAGCTCTATCAAAGCCTTCGCCGCGACGCGCTACGCATGCACCCGCAAGCCGACAAGGTATCTCATTAGACTCACAGAGTTTTAAGCCTAAAGCGGGCCGCAGGGCCCGTTTTTTTTGTGTCCCCCAATTCAGCAATGTCCGATTCAATTGAGGAGTATTGGCTGGAAGGCCAATACTGAAGCCCGTTTTGAGGGATTTTGGGTATCGACGATTTTAATTTTGGATTACACATTTACGCAAACAGACTGATTCGCAGCACCCGGGCATCCTCAGACGACCCATCCAATACACACTACACTCGCGCGTTTAATCATCAAGCAAGGCGTTCATGAACCTGCCCTCCTGGCCCAATGGTGCCCACGTCGCGGTGCTTGTCAGCGTATTGCTGGAAGCTTGGAGCGACGAAAAATCCCCCAGCTATTTCCCGCGCACTACGCCGCTCAAAGGGGGGCAAATCGATCGCGCAGGTGCCCGATGGTCGGAATATGGTGGCAAGGAAGGCATCTGGCGCCAAATTAAAACTCTCGATGATCGCGGCATACGCGGCACAGTGTTTAGCAATGCGCTCGCGGCGGAACGCTATCCCTCGCACGGCGAACTGGCGCAGTGGATGAACGACAATAAATTCGATGCCCTTCCCTATTCGCAGCGCTTCGAGGCATGAGGTGGATCACATGTTAGATGCCACCGACGAGCGTGAACTTGCCGAGCGCTTCGATCTCAAAAATCTCCCCACGGATTTCTACGAGAACCCGTTCCGCACCTACCGGGCGCTGCGCGATCACGCACCGGTAAAACGCCTGCCCGACGGCTCAATCCTGGCCACACGCTACGCCGATGTCGCCGCGGTGTATCGCGATGCAAAGCTTTTCAGCTCCGACAAAAAAAGTGAGTTCGGCCCGAAGTTCGGGCTCGAGTCGCTCCTCTATCAGCACCACACCACCAGCCTCGTCTTCAACGACCCGCCGTTTCATTCGCGGGTTCGGCGACTCATCGTCGGCGCGCTGGTGCCGCGCGCAATCACCGATCTCGCCCCCGGCATAGAAGCCCTGGTCGACACGCTGCTCGATGAGATGCAGTCTCGCGGCGAAGTGGACCTGGTCGAGGATTTCGCGCTGGCGATCCCGGTTGAGATCGTCGGCAATCTCTTCGGCATGGCGCCGGGCGAGCGCAAACCCCTGCGCGGCTGGACCGCCGCCATCCTCGGCGCCCTGGAACCAGCGCTCAGTGCCGAACAGCAGGCACGCGGCAATCACGCGGTGCGCGAATTTCTCGATTACCTGAGGTGCCTGATCGC
>CAMDFL010000277.1 GCA_945897475.1 Bordetella parapertussis | reverse complement strand
TTCATTGCACCTCCCTCCTGAGAATTTAATGGGCTCAAAGCAGGATTAATCAATCTGACTCTGAACCCCAATTAGTCCCGCCTGCCGCCTGTGAGCATCGATTCATTAAAACATATTGCGTCAATCGGGGTGGAGTACGAGAGAGAGATCGAGGGAGAAGGCGCGCGCACGATATTCGGTTTCACGGATACGAATACGGCCAAGCCCTATAATAAAAATCACGTAACTATTCAGGTCAGTATTGCGGTTGTAAACAAAATGGTAAAGGGTGATACTTCATGGCATGCATGAATTGCCTGACCTGTCCAGACTGAGCGTTGCGCAGAAAGACGAGCTGATCGTCTCGCAGTTTGAGCAGTTGAAGCAGCTGGAGCGGTTGACGGTAATGGTGCATGCGTTGAGCGCACGTGTGCGCGAGCTGGAAGGGCAGTTGCGCAAGGACAGTCACAACTCCAGCAAGCCGCCGTCCTCGGACGGATTGGCCAAGAAGCCTAAATCGTTGCGCGAATCCAGCGGTCTCAATCCGGGCGGGCAAGCCGGGCACGAGGGAACGACGCTCAAACGTGTGGCAACCCCTGATGCGACTGTGCACTACCCGCTGCCCAAGCACTGTGATCGTTGCGGCGCGCACCTTGGCGCCCAAGCCGATGCGTTGATCGAGGATCGGCGTCAGGTGTTCGATCTGGTGCAGCCGGTGGTGCAAGTGACCGAACACCTTGGCTATGAACTGCTGTGCCGGTGTGGTCAACGCCATCGCAGCATTTTCCCGGCCCATGTCACAGCCCCGGTGCAATACGGCCCGGTGATCAAGAGCACGTTGGTCTATTTGACGCAAGGGCAACTGCTCCCTATGGAGCGCACCGCTCAAATCGTGTCGGATCTGTTTGGCGTGAAGCTGTCTGCGGGCAGCGTGCACACGAGCATTGTGCAGGCCGCTCAGACGCTGGTGCCCTCGGTTGTGCAGATCGCCGCAGCGGTGATTGCGTCGCCCGTGGTGCACTTCGATGAGACCGGACAACGGGTGGGCGCGCGGCTGCGTTGGCTGCACAGCGCGGGCACGCCCCTGCTCACTTGGTATGGCGCGCACGACAAGCGCGGCAAGATCGCGATGGACGACTTTGGTATCTTGCCGGCATTCCAAGGTGTCGCCGTACATGACGGCTGGATTTCCTATCGCGACTACGCTTGTACCCATGGGCTGTGCAATGCCCATCATCTGCGCGAACTCATCTTCTTGGAGGAAACCACCCAACAGACTTGGCCGCGCAAGATGATCGAGTTCCTGCGCCGAGCCAAGGCCCAAGCCGACGCCGCAAAATTGGCCCAACGCCCCTTGGCAAGTGCGCAGCTCACCGCTCTGCGCCGCCAATACAAAGTCATCCTCGCCCAAGGTGAGGCGGACAATCCTCGGCGTGCCCGCGCCAAAATCAAACAGCGTGGCCGTATCAAGCAATCCCCTGCGGCCAATCTTCTGCTGCGTCTGCGAGAGCACGCGGACGACGTCCTGCGGTTTCTCACCGACACGCGTGTGCCCTTCGACAACAATCTGGCCGAACGCGATATCCGCATGCCAAAACTCAAGCAAAAAACCTCCGGGTGTTTCCGTACCGTCACTGGTGCCGAGTCCTTCTGCACCATCCGCTCCTACCTCGCCACGTTGCGCAAACAGGGCCGCAATGTCTTCCATGCCCTCACCCTCGCATTTCAAGGCAACCCTCCCGATCCGCTACCATCCGGGTAAGCTGAACAGTTACAATAATTCAAATAATTATTTAGTAATGATATTTATTCTATTTATATTTCGGCAATATTCAATTCAATAATGGGCTAAATATTGAATGAAAGCTGAATATGTTCCGGCTTCACCTTGGCTGGTTTGGTAAGCAGGTCTGTGTGCACGGAGGAACCCGGTGGTCATTGAATTGAGCAAAATTCGAGATTGCGGCAGAAGTATTTCGCGCCCATGGGCGGTGGTCTTGACACTTCTCGTCGGCGCTTTGCCGGTGAATGTCGCGGCGCAGGACTATCCCAACAAAGCCGTAAAAATCGTTGTGCCTTATCCCCCGGGAGGCGCCGACCGATTGGCGCGTGTGGTGGCTGATCGATTGCGTGAGCGTTTCTCGCAGCCTTTTGTCGTCGAGAATCGGGCGGGGGCCGCCGGCAACATCGGCGGCGAGGAGGTGTTCCGCGCCGCGCCGGACGGCTATACGCTGCTGTTCTCGGCGCCCGGCACGCTGGTGACCAACAAGAGTCTGTTCGCGCAGCTGCGCTTTGACCCCGATGCCTTCGTACCCGTGTCGGTCATCTCTACCAGCCCCAATGTGCTGACTGTCAATCCGAAATCGTCCTCCGATACGGTGCAAAAGCTGCTTGCCTTCGCAAAAGCCAATCCCGACAAGCTCAATTATGGTTCAGCGGGCGGTGGCAGCACGCCGCATCTGGCCACGGAATTGTTCAAGGCGCTCTCCGGAACGAAGATCGTTCATATTCCCTACAAAGGTACGGCGCCCGCATTGACCGATCTTTTCGGCGGGCAGCTGGACATCCTGTTTGTCGAATTCGCCTCGGCGTTGCCGCATATACGCGGTGGAAAGCTGCGCGCGCTCGGTGTGGGCGGCGATAAGCGCAATACCTTCCTCCCGGAAGTGCCCGCACTGAACGAGGTGTTGCCGGGGTTCAATTCCACCGTGTGGTTCGGCATCGTCGCGCCGCCCGCCACGCCCATGCCCATCGCCAGCCGGCTGTCGTCTGCCATCGCGGAATCGCTGAAGCAGCCGGAGATGGCCAGGCGTCTCATTGATTCGGGTGTCGAAGCGGTAGGCAGCACACCGGAGCAGATGGCGGTGTTCATGAAACAGGAGCGCGAACGCTGGGGCAAGTTGATTCGCGATACCGGCGCCACGGCGGATTAGTCGAGGGGAGAGATCCATGGATTCCAACGAGAGCGTCACCCGTAAGCAGGAGCAGGCCAGGCTATTTGGCGAAACCTCGCGAGGCACGCTGATGGGCACGCTCCTGCGCCAGTTCTGGCACCCGGTTGCGAGAGCAGAGTCCCTTGAAAAAGGCAAAGCGCGCGCGGTACGCCTCCTGGCCGAAGACCTCACGCTGTATCGCGGCGAGAGCGGCGAGTTTCACCTCATCGCTGCGCGCTGTGCGCATCGCGGCACACTCATGCACACCGGCTGGGTCGAGGGCGATCAGTTGCGCTGCATGTACCACGGCTGGCGTTACGACGGCAGCGGCCTGTGCACCGAGATTCCGGCCGAGACGCAGCCGCGCTCGCGGCCAGTGAAAATGGCCGGTTATCCCACCCGCCAATACGCGGGGCTGGTATTCGCTTATCTGGGCGAAGCGCTGGCGCCGGCCTTTGACCTGCCGCGCAAACAAGCACTTGAAGATGCAGCCCGCCACCGCGTCGTTCTGGACCAGAAATGGGATTGCAACTGGTTTCAGCAGATTGAGAATTCTCTGGATCCTGTGCACCTGGCGTTCGCGCATCGCTGGGGAAAGTTGACCAATTACGGCGAAGGAAGAAAAGCCACCGCCACGCCGACGCAGTCTTATGAGGAAACCTCATCTGGCGTCAGGCAGCGCTACTCCACTGGCGCCAAGGATCGCA
>CAMDFL010000276.1 GCA_945897475.1 Bordetella parapertussis | reverse complement strand
GTCGGCCAGCATCAAATGTGGGCGGCGCAGTACATCGATTTCAAAAACCCGCGCACCTGGATCACCTCGGGCAGCATGGGGACGATGGGCTTCGGACTGCCGGCGGCCATAGGCGCGCAGCTCGCCAACCCAGGCAAGCTGGTCATTGACGTGGACGGTGATGGCAGTATCCGCATGAATCTGGGTGAATTGGAAACGCTCACCAATTACGGTATTCCGGTCAAGGTGCTGCTGCTCAACAATCTTGGCGACGGCATGGTGCGCCAGTGGCAGGATCTTTTTTTCGAGAACCGCTACTCGGGCACCGACAAGTCGTTGCATAAGAAAGATTTCGTCCGTGCCTGCGAGGCTGATGGCTTTGGCTTCGCCCGTCGCATCACTCGAGTTGACGAAGTGCGTGCAGCGCTCGAAGCGTTTATTGCGTTCGAGGGCCCCGCGTTTCTCGAGGCCATGGTCGACGAGCATGCTCACGTCTATCCGATGATAGGACCTGGCTTGGGTTACAAGGACATGATTACCGGCCCCTATATCAAGGGGCGTGTAGGCGACCGTGCGGACGACGAGCAAGCGGGCGACGGTGGCGGAATGTTTTGATGAGCCGGCGCGTCCCCGAGTGATCGGGTTCACCCCACCGGGTTTAGTCCTCTACGTCTAGTTCGCCGGGTTTAGTCTGCCGTATTTAGTCTGCTGTAGCTCCTACCCGCTTGATGATCTCGGCGTTTTTGCGGTTGGCGGTGCGGATCATTTCAGCGATTTGCTCCGGGCCGCTTGGCATCGCCTCGAATCCCAGGGCGTCGATGCGTTTCTTCATGTCGGGGTTTGCCAGAGCCTTTTGAGTATCGGCGCTGATTTTGCGCACGATGTTCTGAGGGGTTCCTTGTGGCGCAAGCAGCGCCAGCCAGGCCGCAACCACGAAATCCTTGGGGCCGCCCGCCTCCTCGACGGTGGGCACCTCAGGGTGGCTAGGCAGGCGCTTATTGGCCGCAACGGCGATCAGCTTTACCCTGCCGGCCTTGACCATCGCTGTGGTCGATGCCGCGGTGGCGATGGCCCAAGTGAGGTCGCCGTTGGCGATTGAAGTAAAAATCTGCAACTGCTCCTTGTAGGGAACATGGATCGTCTGTGTTCCGGTTTCGAAGTCGAACACAGCGTTTCCCAGGTGTGACGGGCTGCCCACGTAGGGCGAGCCGTAAGTGAGCTTGCCGGGATTGGCCTTGGCGCCGGCGATCAGTTGCAAAATGCTCTGGTAGGGTCCATCCGATTTCACCGCTACAAAGAACAGGGTTCTATACAGGCCGCCGACCGGCGTCATGTCGGTCTCGACGTTGTATGGCAGCTTCTTGAACAGTGACGGATTGATCGCCAAATGCGAGTCGGCAAGAATCAGCAACTCGTGTCCATCGGGCGCCGATTTCTTGAGCGCATCGATAGCGATGAAACCGTTGGCGCCGGGCCGCGACTCGACCACCACCGCTTGTCCCCATTCCTTTTGCAGATTATCCGCGAGCGCCCGTGCAAACAGATCGGGCCCGATTCCGGTTGAGAAAGGCGAGATGATTCGCACCGTCTTGTTCGGGAATGTTTGTGCCCAGACAAGCGCGGGTAGCATCATTGCGACAAGCAAAATCAGATTACGTGTCATGTCTATTTCATTCAAAAATAAAAGGGGCCGGGTTCGAAAGAAAAGGGGCCAGGCTGGAACGGCCTGCGCGGCTTATCCATCAACACCACAACATCGGCGTCGCTGTCGGGCCGAAAGTCGAACGAGGCCTATTCGGCCTTGATGCCAAACTGCTTCACCAGTTTGCCGTATTTCTCATAGTCGGCGCGTATGACGGCGGAGAATTCCTCGGGCGTCACTGAATAGGTGTCGAGCGAGCTCGAGGTATTGATCCGCTCGCGCACCTCGGGCATTGCCAGCACCCTCCTGATATCTCCGCGCAGC
Source organism: Bordetella parapertussis (assembly GCA_945897475.1). GTDB lineage: Bacteria > Pseudomonadota > Gammaproteobacteria > Burkholderiales > SG8-39 > 2-02-FULL-62-17. Next base: position 1,778 of record CAMDFL010000276.1, on the reverse strand, counting down.
CTGGCGGTCACCGGTTCGGGTATTCCGGCGGGGCCGAACATGCCCATCCAGGTGGTAATCAGGTAACCGGGATAGAGCTCGCCGATGGTTGGCGTGTCCGGGAATGTCGGCAAGCGAGACTCACCGGTGACGCCTAAGAGGCGTAGCTTTCCGGCCCGGATCTGGGGAGTATTTACGGACCCGGCAAACATCACCGGGACTTCGCCGCCAATCACAGCGGTGGTCGCCGGCGCGCCACCCTTGTAGGGGACGTGCAAGAGATTAATTCCGGCGCGTACCTTAAGCAGTTCCATGGACATCTGATGCTGGCTGCCGCTGCCCCCCGAGGCGAAGGCGAGCGGCGGCGATGCCATTTTCGCGTACTCGATGAATTCCTTGAGGCTCTTGACAGGCAGCGAGGGATTGACGACTAGAAGCATCGAGCGCGCCACCACTAAGGATGAGATCGGCACGAGATCCTTCATTGGGTCCACGGTCATGTTGGAATACATGTGCGGATTGATGACGATCATGGCGTCATAGGCGATCATGACGGTGTAGCCATCGGGCGAGGCGCGCGCCACCAAATCCGTGGAGATATTGCCGCCAGAACCGGCGCGCGTCTCGACCACGACTGGCTGCCCGAGCAGGGGCGAGAGCCTGTCGGCGACCACCCGTGCGACGACATCGGGCGCGCCGCCCGGCGGAATAGGCACGAAGAAGCGGATCGGCTTAGATGGGTACTGGGCAAACGCGAGGTGCGGGTTAAACAGGCCTGCGCTGAGGATCCCGGCGACCAGCAGGTGAGTGGTGAACCATTTAGCGGGTACTGTGTTCATGTGTCGTATGCTGTGTGCTGATTGAAAGATTCGAGTTTGACACGAAACATGCGTCCTGCATTTGAATGTACCCAATGTGGCAATTCACGCCTGCTGCTTCCCGAAGCTTGTGCGGCCTGTGGCAACACGGAGGCGCCGCACGCCCATGTGGAATTCTGGCGAGTGGACCTTGAGAAAGGTGCGCCCACGGTTGATGAAGCATTGGAATATCTCAACCGAGCCATACGCGCGGGCGCCGCTGCGGGATTGCGTGCACTGATCGTGGTGCATGGCTACGGCTCGAGCGGCGCGGGTGGTCGTATCGGCTGGGCGGTGCGAGAGGGATTGGAAAACAATCACTGGGCCGACCGGATAGCCGCGTACATCGCCTGCGAAGAACTGACGCAAGGCTCGCCGCAATTGACGCAACTGTCGTGGCATCGGGCCACGCTCACCTATGAACTGCGCCGCTCGCGCATGCTGGGCAACTCGGGTGCAACTGTTCTGATGCTTGCCAAACAGACGCGATAAACAGACGCGATAAACAGACGCCATAAAAACAGGTCATAAGCTGGCGTGATCCGATACCTGAAGATGCCCGTCTGGCGGGCGTTTCCGGCCATATTCGGTAGTGCCGATCGTCCCGGTCTGGGGAGAGGGTCGTGAGCAATCACGACTCCTACTCCTCCTCGCCTGAGCGTTTGCGTTGCGTCTGGTTTCTTCTATTGGATCGCTTTGACTCTTTAATTCGATCAATACGTAATGGCGCTACTGCTCGAGCGTCGCCTTGGCGAACACTTCCTCGAGCTTCACCAGGCGCGGCGTCAGCCCCTGCTCCAGCGAATATTGCGCCGCCGTTTCCAGCACCTTGCGATTGGCCTCAACGCCATGCTGCAGTAGCGGTTTTTTAAGTGCCTCGCCCGCCCCCGGGCCGAGCAGTCCGGCTGCTGCGTAGTAATCGGTCTGCGCAACGCGTTCGCG
>CAMDFL010000275.1 GCA_945897475.1 Bordetella parapertussis | reverse complement strand
TACGAAAAAGCCTCGACCATCGTCACCTCGAATCGACCGCTGGAGGACTGGGCAAGGCTGCTCGGGGACGTGGTGGTGGTCACCCCGCTCCTGGACCGGCTCATGCATCACGGGCATCTGCTCAAATTCGAGGGCAAGAGCTGGCGGCTCAAGGAGGCCGCTGCACGACAAAACGCGAAGGCCACCGAGCGTAAATGAACACCGAGTTGCCCACCGCCGGCCGGTCCCGGTTAGTCGCAAGCGACCGGACCGGCCGCCCGTGGACAACTCTCATACCGATTTCGTCACCTCTACTACCCAGTTACCGATTCAGTTACCGATTCAGGTTGCCAAGCGCGATTCGACCGAATAAAGTCCCCCCGTCCCGCTGCCAGGGGTGGAGGAGTTTGACCCGGCCACGGGTGGAGGAATTTGAGGTGGCCACCGGGGTTTGGGCCAACACCATTGATAATAGTATCGGTTGCTGCTCAGCAATCTCCGATGCCACCTGTATCTTACGCGCGTCGTCCATGGCGCGTACTTTGATCAGCGCCTGTGCCACGTTCTTCTCGGAAATTTTGGCGGCGGTGGAATTCATGACACCTAACGTCCAAGCTCAGGGGCGCTGCGTATCTTTATCGCGCAGCGTCCCCTGGAGCGCAATTGTGGTCCATTTTTCTTCAAATTGATTTTCGTCTCTTCGCCGGGAAACTTGCTGCAGTGAGCGGGCTGAAAGTGGTCGTCGAGAAAAAGGTAGGCATGATAACGGTCATTGCCAGTGAATATGTGGCACGTTCCAAACCCGACGGCTATACAATATTCATAACCCCTGGAAATGCTCACGCGGCGAGTCCGCAAGCGGTAAAGAAGCTCCCGTTCGACCCAATCAAAGATTTCACGCCAGTCACTACGCTGGCCAAATCATCTGCTTTCCTTATTGTGGACTCGAGTTCGCCTTACGTCTCGATCAAGGGACTGACAGCGGCGTTGATAGAAAAGGGGGGCAAGGCATCCTATGCATATACCAGTTGGACCGCGTTGGCTGCCTCTGAGCTTTACAAACTGCGTACCGGTATTCAGGCGCTCGGGATTCCGTACAAGGGAGCGCCGCAGACTCTTCCGTCGTTGAAGAGCGGCGAAATTGATTTTCAGTTCGTCGACGCTGGCATGGCCGTCCAGCAAATCAGAGCGGGCAGGTGGCGTGGGCTAGCGGTGACAAGCACGGAGCGTTCCGGCGTGCTGCCAGATCTTCCCACCATGGTCGAAGCCGGCATTTCCGAATTCGACATCTCGCCGTGGTGGGCAGTATTCCTGCCATCTGGCGTGCCACAGCCCATTGTCGAAAAACTCGAGGGCTGGTTCAACGAGATATTGGTGATGGAAGATACGAAAAAATACCTCCTGGACCAGGGTGCTATTCCGTTCCCCGGAAACTCCAAATTATTGAGTGAACATCTGGCAAAGGAAATAAAGAAATGGGGAGATCTCCTCACGCTCGCAAAAGTCGAGCCCCAATAAAATGCTTTGCCGAGAACTCAAGAATTATTTCCATTGCGTTCTCTCCAGCCGGATGCGAGTCAGCCGTTAAATCGCCTCGACGGCAGGTTGACAAGCGCCATCTTTCACTGCTCGATACCCTAAATGATAAGAAAATCGATCGGCACGTAAGCCGCTTGGGCGGATGGAATGCTCTGCCATGTTGTGATTCGGGATTTCAAAATCGCACACATCATCGATTATGTTCAAATCCCGTGTTTGCCGATGCCCGATCCCGGGCTTACTGGGTAAAAATGAACAAAACCGAAAAGAGGATCGCATGGCGCGTTTGAAACCGATCAAGCCGGAGGACATGACCCCGGCGCAGGCCAGTGCCTACCAGGCTATAGAGGCAAAAGGGGGGCGCCTCGGCGGCCCCTATTCGGCGCTGATCCGCATCCCCGAGTTCATGCTGCTGCACCAGGAAATGGGCGACAACCTGCGCAAAAGCTCGCTGGGTGAGCGGCTGCGCAAAATCATCGTGCTCGCGACGGTGAAGCACTGGGGCGCGAAATATGCCTGGGCGGTCAATGCGCGTTCCGCGGAAAATGACGGCCTGGAGCGCAGCATCATCGATGCCATCGGTGAAGGCAGGGAGCCTTCCCTGGCGGATGCGAAAGAGCGCGTGGTCTACAAGCTGGCGCGCGAGTTGCTCGAATCGCGCAAACTCTCCGACGCGAGCTACCAGAAGGCGCTTGGCCTGCTCGGTGAAACCGGCCTTGCCGACGCTGTCGCGACCACCGGTTTTTATTCACTGGTTTCGATGACCTTGATTGCCTTTGACGTCGATCCGCCTGCCGCCTAGAGAAACTGATAGTCAAATCAAGTGCGACACGAAGTCGCTTGTGAAAGTTGTTCCCCGTAAGGTAAAAATATCCATCGCCTCAGATTTCCGGAAAAACAACAGCATCCTCGCTGCCGCGATTTCGGCTGTAGACCAAGCTGACCAACAAAAAAAAGTGGAATTTCTGCGCACACGCCACGCGCCAACCACGTCGAGACGAAGGGGCACTGCGGAGCTTCGATGAAGCGCCCTTCCCCGCCACGTCAGCTAACAAGGATTTTGAAATTTCAGTTCGACTTCTGAATGCTGACGGACGTGACTTCATATTTCAAACTGCCAGCAATAATCAAAGTCCCAACCCTTATCGGTTGGGATTTTTTTGCCCGTTCCCCCCGTGAAAAGCGCAATGACGTCGCGAGCTTCCCTTCGGCGGCGGCGCGTTTTCACGCCCGATTCCCGCAAAATCCTCTCTCTGTTATCAGTAGGGACTCGAGCGCTCGCGACGCCACTTCGAGTATTTTCAATGACTTACAGGCAGCAGGTTCGAGAGGTGATTTGGTCGGGCGGTGGGGATTGAAACGCAGAATCAATCTAAGAGTCAGTGAAGAAATTGTTTTTTGCTGATTTGGAATCGATGTAGCGACCCTGACTGACGCGATCCTTGATCGCGTGCTGCATTCCGCACACAAATTAACCCTCGCCGGGGAATCGCTTCGCAAACCCGAGAAAGCCAAACCATGAACATCGAGGCCATGAATCCGGGTTACCCACCGCGCCGAGCCCCTGCGGTTAATAAGGACCTACGGCGCTCCGCACCGTGGATAAACCTCTCGTTTCGCCGATTTCGCGCCATCGTGACCGCGATTTCGCCGCATCGTGACCGCGATTTCACGGCCAATTGGAATAACGATGATTTTCTACGTTCCGCGTTGAAACAGCAGTTAAAACAACAACCGCATCGACCCGTAACGCGCCCTCGTCGCTCGGCCCGATCAACCAACTACTGTTTCAGATTCACACCCTTCAGCAGTTGCTCGAACAGGACCTTGGATTTGACCAGCTCCTCGGCGAATTCCTGAGGCGCGCTGCCCACGGGAATCTGCCCCTCGGCGATCAGCTTTTGCCGCAATCCGGGGTCGCTCATCGCCGAGGCCATCGCGCCCTGCAGGCGCTGCGCCACGGGCATCGGAAGATTTGCCGGCCCCCACACCCCCGCGCCGCCCGAGGGCTTCTGAAAACTGGGAATGAACTCGGTAATCGCGGGAACATCGGGCAGCAGCTCCCAGCGCCTGGGCAGCAACACGGTGAGGATGCGGGCCTTGCCCGCGCGTGCCTGCCCAAGGAAAGTCACCACGGGTTGAATCACCAGGGGAATCTGCCCGCCGATCATATCTGCCACCGCCGGGCCGCCACCTTTGTAGCCCACCACCTGCATGGGCCCCTTGATGATCGCGCCAATGCGCTCCATCAGCAGGT
>CAMDFL010000274.1 GCA_945897475.1 Bordetella parapertussis | reverse complement strand
TCAAGCACTTCGGGCGTTGCGGCGCGCAGCGCGAGGAGCCCGCCCTTTGCTTCGGCCGCTTCAATCTCGCGCATGCCGACGAGAACGTCGTGCAGGCGTCCAACATCAGCTGCAGGGAGCAGCGCCAAGCTTGATGGAATGCGTGCTGCCGCATACACGAGGTCTTTGCCCAGTCGGCGCCGAGCCTCGCGCAGAGTTGCAGCCTCGGTTCCGCTGAGCGGAGGCGTGTTTGCCGGGTCCAGCGACAGTGCATCGTCGAACCAGGAGTGCTTTTCTGTGCCGAACAAAACCAACTCAGCCATTTTCTGGGCGCGCAGCTGTACGCCATCCACCTCGACGTCAGACAGCTGAGACGCTGCGATTTCGTCTACGCGCCGGTCGATTGTCGCCAGTTCCATGTGCGCTCGCTCGATGGCGCTGCGAAACGTCTGAATCTGAGTCTTCACGACATCCGGATTAAGTTGCGACACGTTGTGGATGATGGCTTCGATGGAAGACTGGAATTGGCGCATTCCTTCGCGGTCACCAGCCAGCAGCGCCGTCGAACTCGAAGCGTGGGTCCACGGAACGCGGCCGCAGCTCAATGGCGAGTGTTCGCTGGTCGAGCGGCACCTCTACCGCCTGAGTCATCAATGGGTACTGAAACTCGACAAGCAATCTTCCAGCGCGCTCTTCATAGCTGAGTTTCCAGGCATTCACGCCGATGCCCCATACAAGCTCATGCGGCTTGGCGGTCTCTTCTGCGTCGAGCTGATGCTTGATGGCAAAAAAATCACCATAGAGACCAATGGTCCTGCGCCGAGGCTTTTCACCTTCAGCCCAAGCGGTCCACAACAGTGTGTACTCGGCAAGCGTCCGTTGCAGGGTTGCGCGGGCTCGACTCTCATCGGCACTCAATTCGGCAGGGGTTCGACCCTCAGACGCTGCAGTGAGGCGGTGCTTGAGGGCTGTCTCATCGATACGCGGCGATTGGCCGGTGGGTTCACGGTCGATGGTGACAAGGCGTTTGAGCTTCTCATCGGATAGTGCCGGAGGTTGCATGGACTCAATCCGCGCCACGCGCAACCAGGTGTGGTCTCCTTCAATTTTGATGTCGAAGTCAATGCCGGGCAGCCCCTGAAGGTCAGGTTTTGATTTCTTGAAGCCTTTGTGAGCCGAGAGATTGAAGCCGCGCGGATCAATGTCCTTGGCTTGCTCCAGGGCTTAGTCAAGGAGCATGCTGAGCAACTGATGGGCGCTCATGCAGGGAATCGCCGCGTCGTCACCAGGACATCTGTTTTCGATGGAAGCTGAGGATTGGCCGCTGCGATGCCGTGCTACCTTCAGTACCTGAGAACAATGACTTCGAGCATTGGGCATAGGTTTGTGGCATCAGGCATCTCCAAGTGGGCTGCATGCAAATTCTACCCATGACCCATGCGTCCGTGGCTTGTTTCAACGAGCATCGTCCTCGCGGACAATGCAGCACCATATTAATTTCCGATTCGACCGCACTCGCCATACATTCGGATGTTGCCACTTCGCTATCTAATCGACAGGAAAAACGGACAATTCATGTGCTACAGAACCGGACAATTTAAAACCCCGCGACAGAACCCTTACATTCGAACTGAGACACTACTCTTTAGCGCTTCCCGTTTGCAATCCAGTGGCATCTCAAGTACCCAAAGCATCGCGGCCATGCGTTGCAAGGGCCTCGCGAACCAGCGACATACGCAATCGCGCTCGCTTGAGGTTGGATATCTATACCAATACTGAATAGTTATTTATCATAAACGAATTGCAGACGGATACTTTGATAGAATAATTTTAAACATTCTGATATAGGTCATTCAATTGGCGGGCGCTCCTCCCCAATTGCTATACTTAAGGACGATGGGATGCAATGCAATTCATTTGACTATCTTTTGAGGCGAACCGTTGTTTGGATTGGCTTAGAAACAGCCATGAACGTTTTTCACACACACTGCGTTCTTTTGCCCGGGTAACGCGTGGCCCTGCCGATCAACATTGAGTCACTGCTCCATGGCAAGGCCGTGGAATGGGAACGGTTGGAATTCAAGCAAGGCTGGGATCCGCTCGCCGTGCTGCACACGATTTGCGCGTTCGCGAACGACTTTCACAATCTGGGCGGCGGCTACATCGTCGTGGGTGTCGCTGAAAAACATGGCCAACCTCTGCTGCCCCCATTCGGTCTGAAGCAAGGCCAGATCGATGCCATCCAGAAGGAAATTCTGAAACTTGGGCACAACGCCATTCAGCCTTATTACCATCCCGTGGTTGTTCCGGCGGAGATCGATGGGCGGTACATCCTGGTGATCTGGGTGCTGGGCGGCCAGACGCGCCCGTACAAGGCTAGAGTCTCTTTCGCCAAGGACAGCAAGGATTACGCCTATTTCATCCGCAAAGGATCGAGCACCGTGCGCGCCAAGGGCGCGGACGAAACCGAACTGCTGTCGCTCGCCGCAACCGTGCCGTTCGACGACCGTATCAACCAGCGCGCCAAGATGGAGGATCTGTCGCGCAAGTTGATTCAGGACTATCTGAAACAGGTCGGCAGCGACCTGGCCAAACCGGCGCGCACGCTACCGCTGCTGGAATTGGGCCGCCAAGTAGGCGTGATCGGCGGTGCCGAAGAGGCGCCGTTTCCGCTTAACGTCGGACTGATGATGTTCAATCCCGAACCCTGGCGCTTCTTCCCCGTGATGCAGATCGATGTCGTCTGGTTTCCCAAGGAAGGGCCGGGCGGCAACAAATTCTCGGAAAAGATATTCAAGGGCCCGATACCCCGCATGACCCGCGACGCACTCGATTACATCAAGCGCAACTTGATTTCTGAAACTGTCATCAAGCATCGCGGCCGGGCTGAAGCGACCCGGGTCGAGAATTTTCCCTACGAGGCTATCGAAGAAGCCGTCGTCAATGCGGTCTATCACCGGGGCTACGACACGCGCGAACCCATCGAGGTGCGCATCGAGCGCGACGAACTATTTGTCCTCAGCTACCCGGGACCGGATCGTTCGGTGCGGCTGGAGCAACTCCGCGCCGGCCGTGCCCGGCCACGGCGTTACCGCAACCGGCGCATCGGGGAATTCCTCAAGGAACTGGAATTCACAGAAGGTCGATCCACAGGCATTCCAAAGATTATGGAAGCCATGCAGAAGAACGGCTCCCCGCCCGCCGAATTCGAGTTCGATGACGACTACAGCTATTTCATGGTGCGGCTGCCCGTGCATCCAGCGGCGCTGGAGGTGGCGAAATCGCAGGCAGGGGGGGATTCGGCCCAGACGAGGCCAGAGTCAGGGGGGGAGTCAGGGGGGGAGTCAGGGGGGGAGTCAGAACTGGCCAGCAGAATTATTGAACTTCTTCAGGGTGACGCTTTAGGCAAGCTGGCGATCGTTCAGGGGCTCGGCAAAACCAAGTCCACGCGCTATCTGGATGATCTAGTAAGGAAGATGCTGAAAACTGGCCTGATCGAATACACCATTCCGGAAAAGCCCAATAGCCGGCTCCAGAAATATCGTCTGGCAGGGGGCAAGAAGAACCCTCAATGAACTACCCAAGTATTCGCATAGAGGGATCCATTCTCTCCCCGGACATCCTCGAACGACTCGATGATGCCCCCGGCATTTAGTGAGCCGGGGCCACCGGGCCCAGACTCACATGCGCCGCGACCACGCGCCACCCTTCCGGCATTCGCACCCAGGTTTGACTCTGCCGCCCGCAAGCCTTGCCACGGACGAACTCGGTATTCGCGGTGGCGAAGTCCCGCCCGTAGGTCGTGAT
>CAMDFL010000273.1 GCA_945897475.1 Bordetella parapertussis | reverse complement strand
AACGCCCGGGTGTTGCAGTGCGATGCCCCTGAGGACGAGCCGGTCACCGCTGACATAACGGCTGGCATGCGCGGCGAATTGGGTGGCGCCGGGAGTATTGATTTTGACTGGCGCGCGTTTTTGCCGGTGCTGCCCCTTTTTAAAGGATTCACCGCCGAGGACATGGACGAAGTGCTCGCTCGCGTGCGGCCATGCACTGCGGCGCGTGGACAGGTGATATTTACCACAGGCGATGAGATCCAGGATTCCTGGATTATCGTGCGCGGCGCGGTTGAGGTCAGCGCTGAGTACGTAGCCGGCGGCGGCAGGCGTCGTCGGCGTATTGCAGTGCTCGGACCCGGCGAGTGGCTGGGTGCGATGAGCCTGCTGGACGGCGCGAGCCACGGCAGCGACGCCATTGCGCGCGAGAACTGTGTGTTGTTGAAGTTGGACCGTCAGGCATTCGAAGCGCTTTACTACGCGCAAACCGCCACCGCCATCAAGGTGCAGCGGGCGATTCAGCGGACGCTGTTGCAATCGATGCGCCATACCAATAACCAACTGGCGCGTCTTATCAGCCAGGGACGCATTCGCGGCAGGCAGCAGGCGGTGCCGGTGCGGGAATTGGAGTCCGCGCTATACGGGCAGTTTTGCTTGCTGCGGAATTGACCATGATATTGATAATAATTTCTATAATTTTTACAATATATCAATATATGACGTCAATAATTGGATAGTATTTATCCAAAAATGGAATTTTATCCAGGCAAATTTAAGCGTCAAGTGAATAGCGCCCGGATTGCTTTTGCGCCTGGATTGGTCTTGAAATGACTGCCTCTAATTGAGGTAATGAATTTCAACCGTAGGCGCCCCACCGCTCGTATCCGCATAGATCATGCTGTACTCCGGCACTTCCAGCCATGTCGAGGTGTCTTTGGTCAATGGCTCCGAGGCGAAGAGGATGGAGTCTGCGGTGTCGGCGCCGCCTATCATTTTCCATTCGCCTTGGTACTGGCTGTAGGCTCGACCCGAGGTGTACCACAGGCTCAGAAAATTGAGGTTGGCTTCGTGGACGCGCGCCGGGTCTTCGGTCGGGTAGCAGCCGAAGTCAAAGCAGTAGCGCACTGCGGCGAGTTGTTTGCCTGTGGCTAGGAACAGGTTCACCGATGATGAGGTGGCGATGCCGCATTGCGCGCGCGCTTCGCGGATGATGGCAAGCGCGGCATCGACGGCGCTGAGCAGTTCGGCGGCGCTGGCATTCTCCGCCGGGTTCTCCAGTTGCGAGACGATCAGCGCATAAATCCACTCGCTGTCGGTGGTGCCTTTTATACAGGGGAGATATTGCGGGCGCACGCTTTGCGCCAGCAGCGGCCTGATGCGCGCGAACTGGGCGAGGTCGCCGTTGTGCGCCATTGCCAGGCGCACACCATCGAACTGAAACGGGTGCACGTTCTGCAGCGAGACATCCACGGTGGTCGAGTAGGCCACGCCGCGAACGTGGGCAAGTACGCAGGAGGGTTGAATTTTTTCGGCCAGGCCCTTCAGGTTGCGATCGAACACCGGCAGCGAGGACGATGCGTAGCTGAAAGGCTGTTCAGGCCGATGCGAATCCGGCGACCAGGCGCGCAGGCCAAAGCCGGCAAGATTCAACATATGCAGCATCTTGGGCATATAGCTTTGGCGCACCAGCGCCGAATCGGGCTGGAACAAAAGCGTATCCAGCGTGACCGGTTGTCCAAGGTAGGCAAGGGCTCTGCACATGGGCGGGTTATAGCATTGTTGGTAATTTCGTGGGGTCTGCCGATGCGAAGGTGAGGTAGGAGGTGGTGTGATGGGATGTGGTGTGAAGGGAAGTGGTAGCCAGTTGTTTGTTTCTCGCTTAAACTGCCTCGGCCAAATGTCGGTGCACATCCATTGGCATCACCCGTGCGTTGGCCGCTTCCTTGCCTATCGAGAAATTTATAATTCATGACAAAAACGGGCATCAGAAGGCTGTCATGTTTTTTGGAATAATCAATAATTCTGCAAGTTCAATCCCATCTGAGCGTGTTTTATGAAGGAAAGTAACTCGTCTATGAATAAGACCTCCGCGAACGAGGCATCCCGGGACGTACGCCGTGGCGCCAGGGTTCGTTCGGCAAAGAAGGGCCGCAGCACCGAGCCGGGCGCGGTCGACGAAGTCCGCGCGCTGTTGGGTGACATGCCGCGCCGCCGCGATTTGTTGATCGAATGCCTGCATCTGATCCAGGACAAGTTCGGTCATTTGGCGGCCCGGCACCTGGTGGCACTGGCCGCCGAATTGCGTCTGTCGACTGCGGAAGTCTATGAAGTGGCCACCTTTTATCATCACTTCGATGTAGTTAAAGAAAATGACACCGCGCCCCCCGCAGTGACGGTACGCGTCTGCGATTCGCTATCCTGTGAAATGGCGGGATCGCACCAGTTGCTCGCGAAACTTCGTGCGACCCTGGGAGAAACAGTTCGGGTCATTGCCGCGCCTTGCGTAGGGCGTTGCGAGACCGCGCCGGTGGCGGTGGTCGGACAAAACCCGGTGTGCGCGGCGACCGCGGACTCGGTGGCGGCCGCGGTGCGATCCGCATCGACGCAATGCCCTGCGACCCAATACATTGAACTGTCCGCTTACCGCAGGGCCGGCGGCTATCAACTGATCGCCGATTGTCTCTCTGGCAAGCATTCACGCGATGACATCACCAAAATCATGGAAGGCTCGGCGCTACGTGGTCTGGGTGGCGCGGGATTCCCGGTAGGGCGCAAGTGGCGCAGCGTTGCCGCCGAACCCGAGCCGCGTGTGATGGCGGTCAATATCGACGAAGGCGAAGTGGGCACTTTCAAGGATCGCTGGTATCTGGAGCGTGATCCGCATCGGTTTCTCGAGGGCATGCTGGTGGCGGCCTGGGCCGCGGGAGCGGGCGAGATTTATATCTATCTTCGTGACGAGTACGCCGGCTGCCGCGCGATTCTCGAGCGCGAATTGGCGAAGTTGAAGCGGGCCAAACTCTGCGCATTGCCGCCGATTCATCTGCGCAGAGGCGCAGGCGCTTATATCTGCGGTGAAGAATCGGCAATGATCGAGTCGATCGAAGGCAAGCGCGGCATGCCACGGCTGCGCCCGCCGTTTGTGGCGCAGGTGGGCCTGTTCGGCTATCCGACGCTCGAGCACAATATGGAAACGGTTTATTGGGTGCGTGAAATTGTCGAGCGGGGTGCGGCCTGGTTTGCATCCCACGGCCGCCATGACCGCCGGGGTCTGCGTTCGTTTTCAGTAAGCGGGCGGGTGAAAAGACCCGGAGTGCATCTTGCGCCGGCGGGAATAACGGTTCGCGAGTTGATCGACGAATATTGCGGCGGGATGCCAGATGGGCACGCGCTTTATGCCTACCTTCCCGGCGGCGCTTCGGGGGGCATTCTTCCAGCCTCTATGGACAATCTGCCGCTGGATTTCGACACGCTCAATGCGCATGGCTGCTTTATCGGATCGGCGGCAGTAATCGTGTTGTCGGACCTTGATAAGGCGACTACCGCGGCGCGCAGCATGGTGAAGTTTTTTTCCGAAGAATCCTGCGGCCAGTGCACACCCTGTCGCGTGGGCACTATGAAGGCGCTCGATCTGATGCGCAAACCGAGGTGGGATCAACCGCTATTGCGCGAGTTGTCGCAAGTGATGATCGACGCCTCGATTTGCGGGCTGGGGCAGGCGGCGCCCAATTCCCTGTTGTCGGTCATCAAGTTCTTCCCTCAGGAAATTAGCTGAGAATTCTTTCAGAATGCTTTGAGAATGCTTTGAGAATGCTTTGAGAATGCTTTGAGAATGCTATGA
>CAMDFL010000272.1 GCA_945897475.1 Bordetella parapertussis | reverse complement strand
CCTGGGCTTCTTACTTCGGGCCGGCGGGCATGCAGGCCGGCATGGTGCAGCGCCTGAATGCCGAGATGGTGAAGATCGTCACCAGTCCCGATGTCCGCGCCAAGATCGAGGCTTCGGGAACCGGGGTGTCGCCCAGCACGTCCGACGAGCTGGGCGAGATGGTGAAGCGCGACATTGTTTCGGTGGGCAAGGTGGTGAAGCTGGTGGGGATCAAACCCGAGTGATTGCGGGCGTCCTCACTTCGGCGTAAGCGCGACGCCGGTTGCGAAAAATTATGGCCGCTTTCGCGCCTCCGGAACGCTCAATTCAGCCAATTAAATTGGCATACACCTTTGTCCGTTGGGCATAAAATGAAAATTTACATTCCAAAAATGTAATAATTATCCGGACTTAATTGCCGTCCGCCGATTTGGGCGCCGCCCCCGGATTCCATTGCCCGCGTCGCATGCGTGATATTTTCACCGAACAGAAAACGCCGGCCTTGCTTGAATTCGTGAAGACCGCCAAACCCAGGTAGCGGGGTTACTTGTGAATATCAATTCACCTTGGTGCCGGTTTGCTTGACGATTCTTCCCCACTTCTCAATTTCACTGGCGACATAGGCGCGGAATTCGGCGGGAGTGGTCGGCCAGGGTTCGTTGGCGGTGCTTGTAATACGCTCACGCACATCCGGTGACTGCAAGGCGCGCTGCGTCTCCGTGGACAGACGGTTGACGATGTCCGCAGGGGTTGCACCGGGGGCGAGAAAACCGAACCAGCCGCTCGCCTCAAAATCTTTGTAGCCGGCCTCCACCATGGTGGGCACATCCGGCATCAAGGATGAGCGTTCTTTCGAGGCGACGACGATGGCTTTCAGCTTGCCGGTGCGCACGCCTACCAGCGCGTTCTGCGGGTCCACCCAGCCGTAGTGCACCTGATTGCCGCCTGCCATGGTGGGGATGATGGTCGCCACCGATTTGAACGGCACCGGCGTGAGGTCGGCGCCGGTGGTGAATTTGAACAACTCGCCGGCCAGGTGCGAGCCGGTGCCGTCCCCGGCATGGGCGTAGTTGAGCGCGCCTGGACTGGTCTTGGATTGCGCGATCACTTCGCGAATGCTGTTCGGCCCGCCGGTCTGCACGAGGAGCATATAGGGGCCGCGCGCCAAGCCCGATATCGGCGCGAAATCTTTCACCGTGTCATAGGGCAGTTTGGAATACAGCGAGGGCGCAATGGCGATGCCGCCCGAGGAGCCCACCAGCAGCGTATAGCCGTCGGCGGGCGATTTGGCCACGAAGTCAAACGAAATCTGAAAGGAGGCGCCTGGCTTGTTCTCCACCACCCACGCCTGGCCCATGCGTTCGGCCATCTTGGCCGCGGCGATGCGACCGACGACATCCATGCTGCCCCCCGGCGTGACGCCGATCACCAGCTTGACCGGCTTCACCGGATAGCTTTGCGCGAGCGAGGTAATTGGTGCGAGCGATGACACGAGTAGCAAGCCGCCGGCAATTGTTATAGCGAGAATTTTCACTGTCATGGAGACCTTCTTAAACGTTTTCCGGCGTGTTCTGATAAAAGTTTCCCGCCTCGACTTTGAAGACGGCCTGGGCGGGATCGAAGCTGACGCCGATGGGATCGCCGCCTTTTTGTACCCGCTCGATCTGTTCGCGAAGGCGCCTGCGCAGCATCACAATCCCCTTGTCGCTGGTTGCAAGATGTTCCTCGGAGGAAAGTGTAATCGGGCCCTGACCGGCCTGGGCTTCGTAATCCATCGGAAAACTCTGATGCTCTTCCTCGCTCATCTCGGCCCAGAGCTTCTCCGCTCCTGGACGCTGTCGGCCGTTGTAATCCTTGGGCACCCGTAGCGCCGAAAAATGAACGACATGTGTGTCATCCATCGGGACTCGCCAGATCATGTGATTTGAGCGCCCGGGCGTCAGGCTGCCGCCATCGGGAACGCTTTGCACGTTGGGGTACATCCCCACCGAAATACGATCAAGTACTTTGCCATCGTCGAGCTTGCGGTGCGCGCGATAGAGCACGCCCAGATCGGTGTACTCAAAGGTAACGTCGGGCATGAGCGCGAAAGTCGGTGAAAAAAGCGCGCTTCTTCCGCTATGCGTCACGTGCAGAATGGGCACGTGGAATGGATCCATGATGTTCTCGAAATCCTGCAGCCAGTTGCAGGGAAGAACCTCCAAGGGATGATCCGGCCCGGCTTTAAAACCTGAGGTTGAACTGGGATAAATTTTTTCCCCGGGCCCGAGATTCTCCAAAATATCCCAGTGCGGCAGTACCGGCTTTTTGTCGATGGGTCCCAGATAGGCAAATACCAGGCCGTAGAGCTCCTGCACCGGGTACCAGGGTTGGCGAACGCGGTCACGATGCAGCCCGGCTTGCGGTTCGCAGGGTTGGTCCAGGCAGCGGCCTTCCACATCGAATTGCCAGCCGTGATAACAACAGCGGATGCCATGCTCGTCGACCTTGCCGTAATAAAGCGTGGTTCCGCGATGCGCGCAACGTGGGTACAGCAATCCCGGCCGGCCTTTGCCATCGCGAAAAATAATCAGGTCTTCACCGAGGACGCGCACTTTCTGCGGCCGGGTCGTCAGTTTTTCCGACACCCAGATCGGATGCCAGTAGCGCCGCATGAATTCGCCGCAGGGCGTGCCGGGGCCGACTTCGCAGAGTTGCGCGTCGTGTGACTGTCGGGGACGCCCGTAGGCGCGTCCATCGTTGTAATCCTTGCTCAATCTCTGCTCCATGGCTGTATCGTGAATCGTGAATCGTGTATCGCTCAATAATGCCACACCATTGCGCCGCTGCCGTTCACCTGCTGGTGGGCAATAAGAATATAGGATCGCGCGGCCAAAAGCTTGCCGCGCTGCTTCCAACAGCCGGCGCGAGATTTATGCGACGGCGGTCTTATATCGGAAAACGCCGCCTCCCGCCGCGCCATTTATGCGCCGCCACGCCGCGATCCATACGCGCAACCGATAGTCACATCGAACCCGAGCTGAACGTATGGCGGCAGCTAAATTTATCGAATGGGCCATGTTTTGGACTTTTGAAAAGCGTACATCATCGATTATGTTCAACTCCTGTGTTTGCCGATGCAGTTCCCGGGCTTAATGGGTAAATAGTCCGCAAACAAGCGCGCCGCCTTCGAGCTTGCGCGCGCCACGCCGAGCGGCACTTTGGTGGATGTCACCGCATCGACTTCGCCGCATTTGAGCATCGCGGATAGGGTGGATTCCGGCCGTGCTTCATATCGGTACCCTTGGGGGAGATTCAGTTTTACCTTCTCCGCGCGTCCGGCTTCATCCACGCCGGCCTGGACCCAGCGAATCGATCTATGAGGCGGGCGGGGGAGCGGTGCTGGCCTCGGTGCAGCCGCAACCGCTTTCCAATCGCCCCGATGGCACGCTTGATCTTGTCGAGGTGGAGGCCGCGATCAAGCCGGACGACCCGCATTTTTCGCGCACCCGCCTGCTTGACCTGGAGAACACCATCGGCGGCAGGGTTTTTTGCCGAAAACCTGGGTCATTGAGGCTGTTGCGCGGGCCAGGCGGCGCGGTTTGATCTGGGCGTCAATGCCGCTGACATGGACGCCCCGGCGGCGGCGTTTCGGTCCTTCGAGCCAGGCTGACCAGGCCGGCCGGTACTGCACAGAGGCCACGTTTGATTGATCCCGATCTCGATTGCGAATCACAAAACCTGCCGCTCACAAACCCAGCACCCCCGGGTTTATACGCCCCCGCGGATCAAGCGCCTGCTTGATGCGGCGGACCAGGTCGCTCGACCCTGCGGTCATCAGGTCGGTATAGCGATAAAAGCGCCCGAGTTGTGCGTGCACCGCCTGATGGGTATC
>CAMDFL010000271.1 GCA_945897475.1 Bordetella parapertussis | reverse complement strand
AGCAGATCGGTATAAGCTGCCGATCAAATTGCAATCGGCGATAACACTACAGAAACCCCTAAGGTTGGTGTGTTCATGAGTATAAATAAGCCAAATTTAGATGCAACCAGCGGTGAGGATGTCCCGAGCGTAGTTGAAGGTTGAGTTGGTGGTTGAAGCAGTCGTGGGCCCAGAATGCGGGTTCTCGACATCCTCAACCTGAACCGAAGAAAGCTCAACCACCATGAACAAGTCTACTCGCAAGGGGCAATCCCCGAAACCGCATATCGTGAACAAGAACTGGGCCGCTCTGCAAGAACAGCCGTTGCTGATGGCCAACCCGCAAGCGGCGCTGCCGCTGTTGTCGATGATTGGACAGGCGCAGTTGTCGATCGAGGACATGCTTGGCCGAATGTCGCGGCAATTCGTTGAACAACTGTTGATGATGGCCGCGCAGTCGGTGGCCGGGCCGAAGCACCCAGGTCGCTCGGCCGGAGAAGTGCGCTGGCACGGCAGCCAAGGTGGCCTGATCAATCTGGGCACCTCCAAGCTCAAGGTGAGTCGCCCGCGACTGCGAGGTCCGGCAGGCGAAGTCAACTTGCCTGGCTACGCGGCACTGGCAGGAGACGATGCTTTGTCGCGTCGGATTGCCGATGTGCTCACCTGCAACGTGAGCACCCGCAAGTACGCACGGGTGATGTACCGCTGCGCCGATGAAATGGGCATTTCCCGAAGCGCGGTGTCGCGCCATTTCATCAAGGAAAGCGCCCAGGCACTGGCCAAGCTGATGGACCGGGATTTCTCCAAGACCGATTTGGTGGCGATTTATGTGGACGGCATCATCGTGTCCGGGCACCACCTGATTGCCGCCATCGGCGTCGATGCCACCGGGGTCAAGCAGATGCTGGGTATTGTCAGCGGATCCAGCGAGAACGCCAAAGTGGTCAAAGACCTGCTGGGCTCCCTTGCCCAGCGCGGGGTGGACATGAATCTTGCCCGCCTGTGGGTGATCGACGGATCCAAGGCGCTGCGCTCCGGGATTGAGCAGCTTTGCGGCGAGGCAGCCCATGTTCAGCGTTGCCGGACTCACAAGATGCGCAATGTCACCGAGCGCCTTCCCAAAGCCCGTGCGGCGCAGACCCGCTGTGTAATGGTCCAAGCGCTCAAAGGCCACGCCCAGGCCGGCATCCAGAAACTCAAAGCCCATGCCAAGCATCTCAAGGCGCAGCATCCAGATGCGGCTGCCAGCCTGCTCGAAGGATTGGAAGAACTGTTCACCATCAACCGGCTTGGCGTAACCGGAGAACTGGCGCGTTGCCTGGCCACCACCAACGTGATCGAGTCTCCGAACTCCGTGGTACGACGGGTGGGCAGACGAGTCACAAACTATCGCGATGTGAACATGGCCATGCGCTGGGCCGCTGCGGGATTCCTGGAGGCAGAAAAAGCGTTTCGCAGATTGCGTGGTCATCAACATATCGCGGCACTCATCCGTATGATGCGTCCCGCACCAATTCAACTGAAAAAGGCAGCATAATCATTTCTACCACCGGCTCAAACCTTCAACTGTGAGCGGGACATCGTCAGTCAAAAAAGGTTTGAATTGCGCTTGAAAACGACTCAAAATCTGAAAAAATTGGATCTAAACCGGAAAAGTGAAAATCTGGTAATTCAGAGGCGAATCGCCGGTTTTAAACAGGATTTATAGAAGTGCCCTACCCTCTGCTCATGAAATCTTTGGATTTATTTTCCTTGCACCTGTTTGTCGCAGTGTGTGATGCCAAAAGCATCCTGAAAGTTGCGCTAGCGGAAAACGTGGCGGCCTCTGGCATAAGCAAACGTCTAGAAAATCTGTCAAGCATGGCTGGCACGCCACTGCTTAAACGGGTAAAGCAAGGCGTAGAAGCGACCCCTGCGGGCTTGATCTTTGCCGAGACAGCAAAAAAGGTGTTGCACAATTCAAATGAGCTGCTCGAACAAATCAGCGGAGCCCAATTGGGCAAACTGGGTACCGTGCACTTGGCGGCGACCCCCAATTTTTTGGCGGGTCAGTTGATTCAGGACGTGGCAAATTTCTTGAGGCTGGCTGCCAACCGGCTCATCATGGTCAAAATTACCGAATGTGCCGAACCCCGCGGGGTCATTCAAGGATTGCAGGACGGCTTGTTTAGTCTGGGTTTGATTTGGGATCGGATCGACACGGCAGGGCTTCAGACCCTGTCCTACCAAGCCACTTCCTTTGTGGCGGTCGTTCCCAAGGGGCACCCACTGGCCCAACATGCTTCGGTGTCAGTCTCCGCGTGCTCAGAATTTGATATCGTTGCTACAAGGGGAACACGGGAGATTGAGGCTGTGCTGCGTCGTCAGGGCTGCTTCAAAGATCAAGTGTTGAGGTACCGGGTCGAAGCCTGGTCGGCTGAATCGGCCATGCGTCTAATTGGGAGTGAACTGGGGATTGGATTCCTGCCTCGCGATGTAGTAGAACCTTACTTAGGCATCTTCAATTTGGTCTCCATTCCTTTGTCGGAACCCTGGAGTACACGCCACGCTCGAATCTGCTTCAAGGACAATCCGCTGGCATCGGCCGCAAGTCTGTTGCTGGCAAATCACTTAGCCGGCGAAGCCCAAAACACTAGTTCAGCATCGCCCCGGCTGCTCTGACTTGCACACCTGTGCGCTGCCAGTCGACACGCAAGAACTCCTGGAAGGCCTCCATGCTGGTGATGCTGAACTCAGCACCGAGTTCGTGCAAACGATCGAGCACCACCGGCGTGGTGCTGACTACGGCCATGGCGCGATTGATTTTTTCCATCTCCGGTTTTGGTGTGCCCGCTGGCGCCAGCAGACCGGTCCAGGTCTCAAAGGCGTACATCGGCACGCCTGCCTCAGCGACGGTGGGTAGTTCGGGCAAGGACGTGGCTCGCTTTGCCCCAGAGTAAGCCAGGAGCACAATGCGCGGGTTCGACTTCAGCGCCTTAACATTGATCGCGACGGTTGCTGCACCGTCAACGAGCTCAGTCGACACCCCAATTAGCGCGTCGCTGTTCGAGCGCAGCGGGATATGCTGCATATGCAAACCCGCCTGGGTCAAAAGCGACGCCATTGCCAAGTGGGATGCGCTGCCCGTGCCAGCTGACGCGTAGTTATAGTGCATCGGTCGGTCTTTCACCTTACCCATGAACTTGGTCAGGCTATTAACCTTGCTGCCTACGGGTACTACAAACACAAAACCAGATAAACCAATCAAGGCCACACCCGAAAAATCTTTGGTCGCGTCGTAAGCCAGCTTGGGGTAGAGGTGTGCCGCCAAATAGTGGCCGCTGCCTGCCAGCAAAAGCGTGTTGCCATCCGGGGCTGCCAGAACGACCGCAAGAGCGCCGACGGTGCCCCCCGCGCCTGGAATATTTTTCACCAGAACATTGGCGCCCAACTGCTTGCCCAGTTCCTCGCTGATCAGACGAGCCGCAAGGTCTTGGGCTGCGCCCGGCGCAAACGGCACCACAATCCAGATAGTGCGAACAGTCTTCTGCGCCTGCACCGGAAGTGCCAAAGCCCACAGCAGCAAGCAAGCAAGCGCTGAAAAGTGCGACGTCTTGTATTTTTCCATTTTGGGTGCTTCGTTTTTTAAGTGATCTTTAGATCAAGCAATCATCCACCGAGGGTGGCGGCGAGCATGGTGGCGCACGATCTATCGGACGGAATATGGCCGTAGGTAAATTTCAACATCGACAAAAGGCACATGTCGATGAAAATAAAATTATCGCATCGTTTCAATGTCTTACACAATATCTGTCGGCTAAGTCCGGCTGACCCTGGCGCCTTGAATAAACAGCGGCTCTGACAATGTACCGAAGCACCGCAAGCTGCGGAGTACCGATCGCGATAGACATACCCTTCTGGCAACCATACGCCGG
>CAMDFL010000270.1 GCA_945897475.1 Bordetella parapertussis | reverse complement strand
ACGATCGCCGATCGCGCTCCACGCCGCCGCCCATTCGTCGCGGTCCAGGCTACGCAGGTTCGCGAGCGCCTCGCGAACCTCGGCTGCATCGAGTTCCGACACCGGATATGCCTTGCGGTCTGCGCGCTGCTGGATTTCGGCCTTGAGTTCCGCGAGCGTGCGCGGCGCGGCGATCTGGGCGTGCGCGGCCGCCGCCGCAAGCGCGAACAGTGCAGCGGCGAGCGCGGTAAAGAGGCGTGGTTTGGTCATGATGGTGTTCTTCCTGTTGAATCGCTCGGAATATTAATCGATCTGGAACGGGGAAACCGATAGTCAAATCAAACCCGAGCTGAGCGTATGGAGGGAGATAGAATTTTCGAATTGGTCACGTTTTGGATTTTTTGAACAGCGCACACTTGCCGATTATGCTCAATCCGGTGGGTTTGGCGATGCCGATTCCGGGTTTGCTGGAGCTCGCGCAGCTGGCTGCCAGCAGCCCCGCGGTAATGATGAACCGCGCGAGGAACCGTGCCGCAGTTGACCCCACAATTGACGCTGTCATTGAGTCCATCAAAGTGCCTCCTCTTCCAGCCTGCGATAATACGCGCCCCTTCCACGGACTGAAGAAGACCTCACATGAGCCCTGAAAAAAGCGCGCCGCCTGTCAAAGTTCTGGATGGCGTACGCGTCGTCGAACTTGGCACCTTCATCACCGCCCCCTACGCGGCGATGCTGCTCGCCGAGTTGGGCGCCGACGTCGTCAAGGTGGAGCGGCCCGGCGGGGATCCGTTCCGCAACTTTTCAGGCACAGGCCCGAGCCCGGTATTCACTGCGTTCAACCGCAACAAGCGCAGCGTGACATTGGACCTGTCGCGTCCGGGAGCATCAGATGTCATAGAGGCTTTAGCGCGCAGTGCCGACGTGCTGCTGGTGAACATGAGGAGCGGCGCCCCGGAGAAGCTCGGCATCGGCTACGACGCGCTGCACGCGATCAACCCGCGGCTGGTCTACTGCAGCATCACCGGCTTCGGTCGCGACGGCCCTTATGCGGGGCGGCCCGCCTATGACATGGTCGGCCAGGCGATCTCGGGGTTCACCTCGCGGCTGCACGGCGAGGACGATCCGCGCATTCCGGGCCCGAACCATTCGGACGCGATCACCGGCATCTTTGCCTGCATCGGCATCCTCGGAGCGCTCGAGGAGCGGCACCGCACCGGTGCCGGCCGCAGGGTGGAGGTCAGCATGCTGGAGGCGACCATGGGGCTTTCGGTGGACGCGCTGAGTCATCTATTCACACACGGCGAGGAGCAGGCCTACTACGGACGCGCCTCGTTGTCTCAGTCGTTCCTGCTCAAGTGCCGCGACGGCAAGCGGATCGCGCTGCAACTCTCGTCGCCGGACAGGTTCTGGATCGAGCTCGCGAAGGCCATCGAGCGCCCGGACATCCTGGAGCGCTATCCGGGACGCGTCGCGCGTATTAACAGTTACGAGGCGCTGGGCCGGGAGCTCTCCGCCATCTTCGGCGAGCGCGACCGGGACGAGTGGATCGCCCGCCTTGAGCAATATGACATTCCATTCGCGCCGGAGCGCACCATCAGCGAACTCGAACAAGACCCTCAGGTGAAGCATCTCGACGTCTTCAACGAGACAAACTCTGCGCACTTCGGCGGCGTGGTGCGCGGAGTGAACCGGGCGGTGCGCTATGACGGAGACAACCGCTCAGGTTTCCTGCCGCCACCGGGCCTGGGCGAGCACACCGACGAAGTGCTCGAAGGTCTGGGCATCGGGCGCGAGCGCATTGCGGAACTGCGGCGGGGCGGGGCGATCTGAGGTCTCCAATCGACGGTACCCAAGGCAGCCAATCAACCGCGGCGCACCGCCTCGATAGTTGCGATTGAACCAAAGGCAGATGGTATTTTTTGCCGGCTTGTCGATATCGCTTCTCCAATCAGGCCGGCCTGTGCGCCCGCATATATTGCGCCTGATCGGATCCATGATTTGCTCCCCCTGCGTTTGTGGAAATGCTTGACATGTGAGGATCGAAGATCTGCTGCGGCTAACTCGCCAGCGCCGGAATCTTAACGTAGCCGCGAAACCGGGCCCGCGACCCTCGCGTGTGGTTCGCGGTAAGTTCGTAGTTGGGAAACCTCGAGAAAATAAGGTGCCAGGCTCAATTTATTTGAAAATCAAGGTGGGTTAATTTTCATTAATTCGAAACTTTTTAACAAATACCACTAATATCCACGAAATTTACTATTGATTTATTATCCCAATATGGTCTAGATAGAATTGAAAAATTAGGGCACTTCAAACCGGCCATTGCTGGCTGTAATTGGACAGCACTTCAGCGTTGCCTGTGTACTTCGCATCGGAGAGTTCCTTCAGGAAGTCGCTCACGAATGGACTGGGGAAGCCGAGAGCTTGACGCCGAGAGCGTGGAGCAGTTTGAGCATGGTGTCGTAGCGCGGCTTGGCGCCGGGCGTCAGCGCCTTGTAAAGGCTTTCGCGACCAAGACCGGTATCTTTTGCGAGCTGTGCCATGCCGCGGGCTCGAGCAACATCACGCACGGCGGTTAAAAAGACATCGGGATTGGGATCTTCCAATGCGGCGGTGATGTACTCCGCGACGGTCTCCTCATCATCTAGGTAGTCGGCAGCATCGAAGCGGGCAAATTTAGCCATGATTCACTCCTTATCCAAAGTCCGCGCCATCTCAATGGCACGTTTGATGTCGCGCTTCTGCGAAGACTTGTCACCGCCAAGGAGAAGCAAATAGACCACCTCCCCACGGCGCGTGAAATAGGCTCGATAGCCTGGCCCAACGTGGACGCGCATTTCCGAGACTCCTTCGCCAACCGGTTCACAATCGCCAAAATTGCCGTGCTCAGCCGACCGGATACGATAAATGATCCGGGCACGGCCCACTTTGTCTTTCAGACCGGAGAGCCAAGCATCGAATTCCTCGGATCGCTCAAAGGTGTTCACTTGCCACATTGTATCCGATCAGATACATGGGAGCAATTCTCTTCGCAAGGCGAGCGGTCCCGTTATACGAGGCCAAACTGCTGCCGCGCGTCAACCGCGGCGCGCTGCCTCAATTGTGGCGATGTCGATCTTTGTCATCTCCATCACCGCGTCGACGGCCCCTCCTCGGCGTCGCGGTTGTACCAGAGGCAGATTGTATTTTTTGCTGGGTTGTTCATATCACTTCTCCTTAACGTTGAGCCCCCAATGCAACATGGTTATCAGGCCCAACGTTCTCTCAAATGAACGATATTCCCCTCCGGGTCGCAGACATTGCGAACCCGCATTCCAGGGCCGGGCCATGTTGGCGATGCTGTTCCAGAGGTGCTGCGGCTGGATGACGTAGTGCGTCTTGCGGCGCATCTGTTTCTCGAACGCTTCGATGTCGTCCGGATTGCTCGCATACCAGAGCGCCAGCGGCACTTTGCGGGCGTCTCCCTTGGCATCGGGATAATCCTTCCCCAGTTCCTTCTTCGCTGCCGTCTCGTAGTTGTCCGAAAGGTAGCGCAGGAAAAGGAACGACAGCATGTAGTCGCGGAAGTCGTCCGCATCCATCGCCCCGCGCAGTTGGTCGGCGATGCTCCAGAGGGTGTTGCCGAGTTGTTTTTGGTTTTGTCCGGTCATATTTCGCCACCTTCACCACGCAGGTTTTCCTGGGTTTCAATTTCTTCACGGTCACGCTGCATTTCCAGCCGCAGGTCTTCTTCACTGGGCAGCACCAAACGGTACTTGCTGGCAAAGAGCTGCTCGCTGCCATTGAGCACTGAATAACGCACCACCGATTGGTATTTGCTGCCGCACAGTAAAATGCCCACAGTCGGGTTGTCACCTTCGCCCCGGCGCAAGTCGTCGTACATGCGCACGTACATATCCATCTGCCCCACGTCCTGATGCGCGAGCGGCCCGGTTTTCAGGTCAATCAAAAC
>CAMDFL010000269.1 GCA_945897475.1 Bordetella parapertussis | reverse complement strand
AGTTGCCCGAGCAGGTTGGATGCGTCGGTGCCCATGACTCGATTGAGTACCGAGGAGGACGCGCTTTGCTGGATAAAGCGGGTGATTTCGTTCGACGCGATGGAAAATCCATTCCACTGGATGATGGCGCCGGGGGTATTGGTAACGTTGAGGGTTTTGCCCAGAGTCTGGAAGCTCGCGTTCCCGGAGATGACTGTCGGTGCGATCGGGTTCGCGTAGAGAAATCCCGTGAAACAAGAGGCAATGGCAATGACAATTACTTTGCCACTCAGAATTGTCGGCTTGCGGGCATTACGATTTTTGCGTCTCATTTTCTGCTCCCGCGGCGTTTGTAATCGAATCGTTCCCAACCCGATCCAAGCCGCCTAAACACTTAAATGTGAAACTAAAACCGTCTCGAATTCTTATTTTTATTTCTCAAATGATGCTGGTAAATGAAGGGGGGTGATTTAATTCTCCCTATCCGCGTTCGGTAAAACACCGATTGGCACAATCCCACCCATGCTTGAATCGTTGCGCGAACCAGATACAACATGCATTGTTATTAGACGTGTAAAGCCTATTCCAACGTCATGGCGGGTACAAGTTGATGGGGGCGCAGTAAGTGACAGAAGTCACAGCGGATGTGCGATTAAATGACCGCAAATTCACGCCGGCCTGTGGCGGGGCGATTTAGATAATTATCGGATAAAACAATAGCGTATCTTTAGCCTATCGACTCAGGCCGTGTTTGGCGTGGCGCAGTTTGCGAAATCGCCAAAAATGCGAGCACGGCCAATCTAGGCGCGCGGGATACGCGCAGGGAGGGACTATTAAAAAATGTAGGAAAACGTCGCGTGCGCGCGATTCTCAAAGCGCCCCTGGCTGCCGCCGGCATCCGCGACCACGCCGTAGTCGAATCGCATGCTCATGTTGGTGCCGCGCGAGAATCGAAAACCCAGGCCGTAACTCGCAATCGCCGATTGCTTTTGTTCTCCCAGCAGCGGGCTATAGCGTTGCACCAGGCCCCAATCGTAGAAGAACAAGGTGCGCAGCCGCGATCCCCCCGGAAGGAATGGGATGCTGGATGAGTAGTCCGGGGTATATAACTCGGTGGTACCGCGATAGCCGTTGTCATTGACCACTTCACGCTCGAGGAAGCCACGCACCGAATCCCCACCGCCGATACCGAATTGCTCGCCCGCGATCAGACGGTCGCGCGTCAATTGCCCGTTGAATCCAACACGCATTTGCCATTCGTTGGCGAATGCCTGCAAGTAGTTGAAGCCGTAGCGAGTGATTTGATAATTTGCTTCACCACCGGCGCGCGCGGCCTCGATCGCCTTGGAATGACCGTCATTGCCACCGGCAAGATTCTTCGAGACTCCGGCGTTAAAAGAAGTTTCGCTTGCTCCGGTGCGATAAACGCCGAAATAGGTCACGCTGACCGGATGCACGGTGACATCGGGCACCAGTGGGTTGCCTGCGACGCTGACCCGATTGCGGTAGCCGCGCCAATCCAGACCAAACGCAATGCGTTGTTCAACCTCGCCCCATTTACGCAAATTGAGGTTGTATCGAAGGCCCGCGATACTGCCGCTGCCGCTGACGTTGAAAAGATTCTGAATCAAGCCCGAATTGACGTTGGAGTAACCCACGCTCATGTCGATCGAATCGCCATATGCATAAAGCGGCACCTTGTACGAAGCGCCGACAATGAAAACGTTGCGATTGGGGTGAGGGATAGTGCTCTCGGGGTGGTCGTTGTCGCTAGGCGAAGTCACATACTGCATAGACAACACATGATCGCGGTTCCACAGATTCGAATGCTGGAAACCGAAACCGATTCGGTACAAACCGGTCTGCTGCGTACCGGTGTTGTCCATGGTAAGGCTGTATTTGGTGGGTCTTTCATCGGTTACCCGTACCACAGCGTCAACCTGGCCTTCCTCGCTGCCGCCACGCAATAACACCGTGGTCTGCTTGGCCGGATTCTCATTGGCGACACGAAGATTGTCGGCAATTCTGTGAATATTCGGCGGTTGTCCAGAGCGCACCGAGGTCAGGCTCCTGGTGATATTCTCTTCGTCGAAAAACTGGCTGCCTTCGATAACCAGTCTAGCAATTCGTGCTTCGACGACTTTGAATCGAACTTCACCTTTGTCCAACTCCTGCTCGGGCAAAATGACTTGAACCGCGCTATAGCCTTTTTCGGTATAGGAGCGCTCCAGACCTTCAAGCGCACGCTGCACGTCGGAGAAATCCTTGTCGCGACCGGTAAATGGACCGACGGCGGCTTCGATTTCTTCCTTGCTAATCAGAGACGCACCTTCGACTACAAAACTGCGGATATCAAACTTGGGTTCCGGCGCAGCCTGCGCGGGCTCTGGCTTGGATTGCGACGCGGGTGCTTGCGCCAAAGCAGGCGAAGTGGCTAGAAAAAATGCGTAAAACAAGGCCGACCAAGCATGGCGCCGCAGTTTTCCGTTAATCTTCTGCTTATCCAATTTATCTAAGACCAAGTGAAATTATTTTTTAACCAGCGCACCGGATCGCACCAAGATAAAATCTGGCCGCGAAAAAATGTATCGCAAAAAAGACCGCAGCACAATACTACACTGACAAGTAACTACATATAAATTAGTTAGTTAGCTTTATGTATTAAAGCGACACTAAAGGAGTTTCCGGATTTTTAGACAGAATGTGCAATTTTTCCGCACTTTCTCGATCCTCCGTCCCGCTTGGGCAAATGCCGCTTTGGGCATTACCTTCCCCTTTTTAGCATTCTCATCTCACCCTCAGTCCTATGTCAAAAAAATTCAAACACTGCAAACTATTGATTCTAGGCTCCGGACCGGCTGGATACAGCGCCGCCATATATGCCGCACGAGCCAATTTGAATCCTGTCCTGATCACCGGTCTCGCCCCCGGCGGCCAGTTAATGATTACGACCGACGTGGACAATTGGCCTGCTGACGCCAACGGCGTCCAAGGCCCTGAGTTAATGGAACGTTTTCAAAAACATGCGGAACGCTTCGAGACCGAAATTGTGTTTGATCAGATTACGTCGGTACACCTTAGCGAGCACCCCTTGCGGCTCGAAGGCGATAGCACGACCTACACCTGCGACGCGCTCATTGTTGCCACCGGCGCTTCGGCCCGTTATCTGGGCATGGAATCGGAGCAGAAATTCATGGGCAAGGGTGTTTCCGCCTGCGCCACCTGCGACGGTTTTTTCTACAAAAAGCAAGCGGTGGCGGTCATTGGTGGGGGTAACACCGCGGTAGAGGAGGCCCTATACCTGTCCAATATCGCCAGCCATGTGACGGTTGTACATCGACGCGACAAATTTCGCGCCGAAAAAATCTTGCAGAAAAAATTGCTGGAGAAACCCAATGTCACGGTGAAGTGGAATCAGGTACTGGAGGAAGTGCTCGGCGACTCCAAGGGCGTCAATGGATTAACCGTCAAAGATGTTGATACCCAAAAAATTGAAAAAATCGATGTCCAGGGCGTTTTCATCGCAATCGGCCACACACCCAATACAAGCCTGTTTGAGGGCAAGCTCGAGATGGAAGGCGGATATATCGTCACTCTGGGCGGAAGACAGGGCAATGCGACGGCCACCAGTGTCCAAGGCGTATTCGCCGCCGGCGATGTTCAAGATCATGTTTACCGGCAGGCAGTCACAAGCGCCGGCTCAGGTTGCATGGCGGCGCTGGATGCGGAGAAATTTCTCGATAACTTGGGGTAGATTGGTACGCCTTGACTTCGTTCGCCTACCTTCGTTTGCCTACCTTCGGCCGCCGAATTTCGTTCACCTATACAGCGGCCTCGTCAGTTTCCCCAGTGCGGATGCGCACCACCTGCTCCACCGAGGTGACAAATATTTTACCGTCGCCGATCTTGCCGGTACGTGCCGCCTTGATGATTCCCTCGATCGCGGCCTCGACC
>CAMDFL010000268.1 GCA_945897475.1 Bordetella parapertussis | reverse complement strand
GGCACGCGTCTGTGGCGATAGGGTTGATGGCGTGGGGAGTTCAATGTTTTTCATGATGGCTTTGTGCAGTTGCAACCATCACAATGGTGAATCAAAACTTCCGAAGTGGAGGGTCAAGCAGAGCCATGCAGGGTAATCATCTGGTTAATGCACATCGGTTTTTAGGCTGGGCGCTGGCGCTTTTTCTGCTGGCGGGCCCGGGCTTTGCCGCGACCCTCACCGGCCGGGTGGTCGCGGTGAGCGATGGCGATACGCTCACGGTGCTCGATGCCGAGCGCACGCAGCACAAGATTCGACTCTCCGGCATCGACGCCCCAGAAAAAGCCCAAGCCTTCGGGGAGCGCTCAAAACAAAACCTCTCCCGCCTGGTCTTTGGCAAAGAGATTGAAGTCCATTGGAATAAACGCGACCGCTACGGGCGCATCGTGGGCAAGGTGCTGGTGGCCGAGGCAGCCTGCAAAGCCAGGGATTGCCCTAAAACCGTCGATGCCTGTTTGTCCCAGGTGCATGTGGGCATGGCCTGGTGGTACCGGGACTACGCCCGCGAGCAGTCAGGCGATGATGCCCAGCGCTACCGGCTGGCCGAAGAAGACGCCCATACCCGAAAAGTGGGGCTGTGGGCGCAGCCCGAGCCGATGCCGCCTTGGGACTGGCGAAAAACCAAAAAACAGCACTAAACTTTTCAAAATATCGATTCGTCATATACTGTAATTTCATACAGTATTCACGATGTCATTCCCCTAGGTCATTTCAGCTGCATTTCATCGTCGTCAAGGCCATGCCCAGTGGCTGAAGGTTCGCTCGGTGCTGTCTGATTGTTCTATCGGTGTGGGTTTGAATCTGACGGGTCATCCAAAAGTTCATTGTGGAGATTTTTTTTGATGGGAGAAATTCAGAACAACAACCGGGCCATTTCAACCAGCGATGCGCCGGTCAAGTTGGAGACGGCGCGCATGCGCCGATCCGACAACGGTTCGGCAACGCTGGCGCACATGGAGAATTTTGTGCGACTCACGCGAAGAATCAAACGCACAGCGCTGCTCGATCAACTTGTAGCGTACGCCAACGCCACCGCAGTCATGGCCGCCTCAAGTACGGTAGATAACGATGGCTCAGGTAAAGCACTGTCACTAGCCTTGCGTGACGCACTCTTCGCCAGGGTTGCTGAACTCGAATCGGCCGCGCAGTTGCGCCTCGAACAGGCGGCCGAGCGCGTCACCTTGCTGTGCGATGAATTCGGGGCGTTGGCGGTGGCCCACTTGCTCGACCCACGCCACCCGGAGGATGCGCAGATACTGGCCGCACCGACTGACAAATTCAGCCGCGCGCTTTACCTCTACTTGAAACAGGAAGGCCCTGTCGCTGGCAACGAAGACCGCCGCTTCGATCACGCCGAGGCCAGGCAGGAGATGCTGTCGCACGCGCAAAGCGAGAAATACTCCAGCCACTACCTGGGCCCCAAGGGGGCGCAGCCCCAACTCGATGCGCACAGCGACGAGTTGCTCAAATCACGCCTAGCCGCGCTGTTCGCGCCAATCGATGCCAAGGACATCGTGATCGAGCGCTTCGTACGACGCGACGAGAACGCCATTGTGCTCTACACCTTGAGCGCGAGTTTCAACGGTTCGCGGGTTCACTTTCAGCAAGTCACCGATGGCGAGATACGGGATCACGATGAGCCCGCAGTGACCAACTTGCAGTATTCCTGGCAACCTGACAAAGGCACGCTCGGTGTGTACTGCGACGTCAAGACCGCACGCTCGGAGTTGGCAGCGATTTTTAGGGACGTGATGTTGCGTGGCAACGGCGACATTCGCTCGATGCCGATGCGCGAATTTGATCTGGTGGGGTTTTCCAGTGCGGCCATGCTCGAGCGCAGCAAAATAGAGCGCATCGAGGGCGTTGACAGCATCTCTATCCAGCACATCGTGGTGGCCAAGCCCCAGTTGCGCCAAATGGTGGTGCGCGGCAAAGAAATCACCCGCGTTGCCAAAAGCGATCTTCGGATCCGGCGCCACCGATTTGAAGATCGCAACATCTATCAGATTGTGAGCGACAACAAGATGGGTGACCTCGCCGATTATCAGATTCTTGGGGTCAGGCTGTCGTTTGGACTGGCCCGGCAATCGCACCGCCGCGCGCACAGCACCTCGATCGAGATCACCGTGCCCAACGGCTTTAGTGACCGCAGTAAAACAGGGGAAGACAGCGAGATCATTCTCGCCCAGCTGACCCGGCTGGGTTGCGCACGCCAGTACTGAAGCGCTGTCCATGTCGTTGCACGTGCAGTTCCTGACATCGATGGAGCACGCCTGTTCCATTGGGGATCGGGTCCTGGGTACCGACCTTCGTGGCTATGTCGAGCCCTTTGCCCAGCGGCGTTGGCTTGTGCCCCAAGGTCATGTCACCCACATCCTGGTGCCTGTCATGGACAGCGAAGAGGAGGCGGAAGTCTGGATTGACGAAGCAGAACAGACCTATGGCTACGACTGCCCGGCTTGGCACGGGCGCAAGGTAGTGCGCCACCTGTCGGACTTGGCGCTCTATGGTTTTAATCCCGAACCTTGGCTTGATGAGCTGTGCGAATTGATAGGTATCGAGCCATCAAGGCGCTCGCGCAAACGCACGGTTATTGACGGCAGGTTGTGGCACCTGGGCGATATTCGTATTGTCGGCACCCATGATTTCGCACCGATCTTTGTCGGCTGCCATTGTGGACAAGTCCCTGATCTGGACATTTTGGCCGCTTTGCGCGATCCGATCTGGCGACGCGCCGGCGTAGTGTTGCGCCAATCCACCACGGTGCTTGATTTGCCCGGTGAGCATGTAACACGTGGCCTGTCTGAATTTGCCCACCGAGCCCAGGACGACAGCACCGTCTTTGATGGCGAGGCGCTTAACCGGGTGTTGCGGGGTTACGTATCGCCTGCAGGGGCGCTAGAGCCTGAGCAATTTCTCAAGGAAAAGCGGCTCAAACTTCCCCATTTCAAGCAGTCCCGCGAGATGGCAGCGGAGCGGGCCAAAATCATTAAAGCCATGTGGGGTGACACGGGCCGTGCAGCCCCACCCGTGACCTGGGCCGAGGTCAATGAAGTGGCCATGACCGGCTACCAGTCGTTCGATGATGCATTTGGCGGTGTCAAAGCGCGCGAGGATGTGATCGAAAAAATAGGCCGCGCCAAATACCGAATTCGACGCAATCCATAAACCCATAAAAAAAACCATAAATGCGACCATAAATCGACCATAAATCCGTGTGGAAAATCCGATGTGCCCATTCACTAAAAGGAGGCACATCGAAATGAGTTATCAACCCCAAGCTGTTCAACCCGGCGGCCACTCCAACTGGCCACAACGGGCCAGCGCCCCCAGCATCGCCATGGACGAGACCGAGCTTGCCACGCGCTGGAAGCTCTCCGTCAAGACCGTGCGCCGATGGCGCCAGATCGACCTTGGCCCCATTTTTTGCAAATTGGGTTCAAGAGTCGTTTATCTCGTCTCCGAGATTGAGGCCTACGAGCGGCGCGTCTCGCGCAACTCGACCAGCGCCCGGGCTTACGCGTGAACGGGGCGGCCATGAATGAGTTTAACCAAACCCCCGCCATCTACCCCGCCGCTATTGCCCAGATGTCAGCCAGCGATCTGGCCAAGTTGTCGATTGAGCAAAAGCGCGAACTCGATGCCAACCTCGACCAGGCTATCGGTTGGCTCAAAAAAGCGCGCACCAAATTCGCCGCGGCGCTGGACCAGTGCTACGGCGAACGCGCCCGCGCCCAACTTTTGGGTGAAGGCAAGGATTCAGGCACCACACACATCCGCGATAGCGGCTTCGATATTACCGTGGAGATTGGCAAGGACATCAAGTACGAGGCCAAACTGGACTCCACCGCACGTGCATCGAGCATGCCGAAGACCCGCCCGAGGGTGTCGTGCG
>CAMDFL010000267.1 GCA_945897475.1 Bordetella parapertussis | reverse complement strand
GGCATTGGAACCAGCCAGCACCTGTCGGGCGAACTGCTGAACACCATGGCTGGCATCAACATAGTGCACGTGCCCTTCAAAGGCGCCGGTGAGGCGAACACGGCGGTAATGGGCGGGCAGATCCATATCTCGATATCCGGAGGGCCGGGTGTCATTCCGCATGTACGCTCAGGGAAGCTGCGGGCGCTGGCTATAACCGACGTCAAACGATCGTCTGCGCTGCCCGATGTGCCGGCCATGACCGAGTTCGTGCCGGGCTATGGGGCTGGGACTTCGTCCTTACTTGCCCTTTTCACTACGGGCGGGACGCCGCCCGATATCGTTGCCAGAATGAATTCTGAAACGCTGCGCGTGCTGAAGCTTGCCGAGACGCACGAGCGCATAGTCGGTTGGGGAGATGAGCCAAATCCGACGACACCTGAGGAGTTGGGCAGGATAGTTCGC
This sequence comes from Bordetella parapertussis, assembly GCA_945897475.1. Taxonomy (GTDB): domain Bacteria; phylum Pseudomonadota; class Gammaproteobacteria; order Burkholderiales; family SG8-39; genus 2-02-FULL-62-17. Next base: position 3,500 of record CAMDFL010000267.1, on the reverse strand, counting down.
GCCGACATTCAGAAGTGGAGCGATGTGGTCAAGAGCGCCGGGCTGCGACTGCAGTAGGCAATGCCCCTCGCGGAGTGGTCCTAGGGCAAGTCTCGGACCGGGGGGCGAGACCATTCTTCAGGAGGGCCCAGGCTACAGCGGCCTGATCTGAACCTTGCGGAACTTCACGACGCCGACCGCATACTGCAGCCCGATTGGACCGCTGGAGAATTTGCTGTCGTTAGCATCTGCGGTGCGCACACCGTTCAAATCCATGGTCAGGCGCGAACCCTTTGCCGTTATCTCGTAGGTGTTCCATTTGCCGCCGGCCTTTGGCATTGGCGGCGATACCTTGGCGATGTGAACGATCGCCCCCGTGCCATAGCTCGGGTCGCGACCACGGTCAGCGATGTTGGCCTCATAGCAGGTTGTGTCGACAATGTTACTTAGATCGGAGCAGCGCATGTAGATACCACTATTGCCTTCTTCGCTGACCCAGAATTCGATCCTTATCTGGAAGTCGGCGTAGGAGTTTTTGGTCATGAGGTAGCTGGCACTCTTATCTGTCCTCTTGTCGACCTGAATTACCCCATCCACCGCCCGCCAATTACCGTCGCCGACGCGGTTCCAGTTCTCCAGGCCGGCTGTGCCGTCAAGCAGCGTGATCCATCCAGCCTCGCCCTGGCCCGATGGCTGGCTCACACAGCCGCAAGCGATGAACAAGACAACAAGCAACCCGATTGTGGTGGAAAACTGTCTGTTCATCGCGACCTCTCCTTTGAATCCTCCCGGGTTTCCCCGACAGTGGTTCGACTATAAACAGGTTCAGAAACACCTGCACGGCCCAGGCTCGGTCCAGGCTCGCCTTCTGCCTGACAGGCCGCCGCCAGTTCAAACCGAAATTGCGCCTGATGCGCTGTACTGCCAGCCCACTGGCGTTGACTGAGTGCGCTCCCACGGCAGAACAACGCCGGCAACACGCCGCGTTGGCGCCGCCTTACCTTTGGCGGTTCGCTTTCCGAAATCGCGTCAGCCGCGCGGCTACTGACGTTCTATCTTCTTGACGTCGATTACGCGCGTCCAGCGGGCGATTTCGCGCGCGATTCGCGCCTGCATCTCCTCGGGGCTCGACGGGGTCGGCACGCCGCCGAACTCGGCAAAGCGCTGCCTTATGTCCGCGGTGTCCAGGATCGTCCGCAGTTCGCGGTTCAGCCTGTCGACGGTTGGCCTCGGGGTGCCCGGCGACACCGCCACACCCAGCCAGGAACTGAATTCCACGCCGGGCAGCGTCTCCGCAACCGTGGGCAATTCCGGCATCAGCGGATAGCGCGACGCCGATGACAGGGCCAGCCCGCGCAGCTTGCCGCCGCGAATCTGGCCGAAGGCAAACGTTGCCGTCTCGATGAGCACATCGACTCGGCCGCCCATCACTTCGGTCATGGCGGGCGCGGCGCCTTTGAATGGCACGTGCAGCATCGAGGTGCCGGCTTCGATGTTCACCCATTCTCCAAGCAGGTGATGCAGGCTGCCCGCGCCGGCGGAGGAAAAACTGATCAGGCCGGTTTGCGCTTTGGCACGCGAGAGCAGATCGGGCAGCGACTTGATCGGCGAGTCCTGGGCCACGGAGATGACCATCGGATAGGCGATCACCGTCGATACCATGGCAAAATCCTTTACCGGATCGTAGGGCAGTTTTTTCATGATGGCGGCCGTGCCCGGATGGCCGCCGGTGAGCAGCACCATGTTGTAACCGTCCGGCGGCGATTTGGCGACGAAATCATTCGCGATCAAGCCTACGCCGCCGACCTTCTGCTCGACGACGACCTGCTGCCCGAGCCGTTCGGTAAGCTTCTGGCCAAGCACACGGCTGACAATGTCGGTGCTGCCGCCGGGCGGAAATCCGACAAAGAATTTGATGGGCTTGTTGGGATAATCCTGCGCCAGCGCGGGTCCCGCAAACGCCATCGCCAATCCGATTGCCGCAATCGCCTGTCTCATTGCCCCTCCTCTGGATGCCGGTTGCGCCAAATATATACGCTTTTCCTATTAATTCGCCGAGCGCGCATTCGGCCGCCTGAACGTCGAGGGTTACCTGCTCGAATACGAATCCCACCGCGCCGGGGATTTCTCGGCGCTCAAACACATCCCCAAGGGCAAGATGGGGCGGCTGATCGAGCCCGCGCAAACCATCTGGGGGGAATAATGAAACACCATTTGTTAGCCTTTGCGCTGGCCCTCGCGGGACCTGGTGTTGCAAGCGCCCAGGCCTATCCAAGCAGGACCGTGCACTACATCACCGTCTCGGCGCCGGGAAACGATATCGTCACGCGAATCTACGCCGAGCCGATGGGCGGGCAGTTCGGACAACCAGTAGTGGTGGACAACCGGCCTGGCGGCAGCAGCATGATAGGCGCGGAATCTGGAGCGCGCGCCGCGCCGGACGGCTACACACTGTTGTTCTCGACCAGCGGCACCATGATCGTCAATCAGCTGGTCATTGCCAAGGTGCCGTACGACACGCTCAAGGATTTCGTTCCCATTGAATTAATGAACCCTGGTGTCTCAAAGTCATTGACACGTTCCGGAGCCAGCGGCTATAACACCGTTTTTCAAAGGCACCCTGGAGACTCATGAAAAATTCAGTGCTGGTTCTCCGCAACGAAGAGACGCGCGGCTTGGTGCCGATGGCCGAAGCGATAAAGCTGGTCAAGGAAGCCTATGCCGACTTGGGGCACGACCGCGCGCAGGTGCTCAACCGCCGCCGCCTGCATATGCCGCTGGACAGCGACGGGACTCCAGATGCGGCCCCAACGTGGTTCCAGCTCAACGTCATTGCAGGCGCCGTTCCGTGCCACGGCGTCGCCGCGCTGCGCCTCAACGCGCGACATACCAGCTTTCCTTTTTTGGGGGGCGAACGCCGCAAGACGTTTCCTGGCGGGGTATCAGGCTTCGTGCTGGTCTGGGACATGAACACGAGATCGCTTCTCGGCATCGTCCAGGAGGAGGCCATCTCCCCGCTGCGCGTCGGCGCGACCTCCGGCGTCGCGGCCGAGTACCTCTGCCGCAAGGACGTCCGTATTGCGGGCCTCATAGGCTCCGGCAAACAGGCTGTCGGCCAGATTGCCGCACTGCTCACGGTACGGCCCGGGATAAAAGAGGTGAAGGTCTATTCGATCCGGCCAGAGCGGCGTGAGCGCATGGCGGCGTGGATCGGCAAACAGTTCGACGTAAAGGCGCGCGCGGTTGATTCCGCCGAACGCTGCGTGCGCGAATCCGATGTCATCTTCACGGCGACCACGGCGACCGATCCGATGGTCAAGGGCGAATGGCTGGAAGAGGGCTCGCATATCTGCGGAATGATCGGCGCGCCGCGCTTCGATTCGCGCCGCGAACTGGACGACGAGGTGGGGCGCAGGGCCGACATCATCGTGGTGAATTCGCTCAGCCAGGTCAAGGAAGACCTGCAGCCCGAGATCTGGGACCCGATCCGCAAGGGCTACCTCACGTGGGACTTCATCAAC
>CAMDFL010000266.1 GCA_945897475.1 Bordetella parapertussis | reverse complement strand
TGCCATAAACACCAGGCATGAAATTTGCATTTAACTAAGTAAGCGGCAAATTGTCGGCAACTCGTCAATTCGCTATTTCGACTTTTTTATTTGGAGATTTTCCATGTTTATCGTCAATTCGAACATCGCCGCCATGCAACAGTCAGGTGACTCACGCGACGTCAATGCTTCCAAAGCCGAAAGCAGCACGCGCATGATGGACAGCATGATGACCCCAGTGCGTGGCTTGGACCAAGCATCTCAGAACCTGTCGGTATTGATCCGCCAATACTGCCCTTCGATGCCTTCACTGGGCTATTAAGCCCTAGGCCTCTCCCTAACCCGCACAAGCGGGTTCGGTGCTTAAAGTTGTACCCGCGGCGTTGGCACCGCGGGTAAGAACTTGCTTTTCCCGTTTCGGTCGGGCTTCATGGCCAGTCGGACCGGAAGCGCTCACAATAAGGCGGCACAAAGTTCCCGCCCCAAGTAGGCCAAATCGATGGCTCCCGGCGCGGAAGCTACGGCTAATTGATCTCCAGCTGATTTGCCCTACCGGAATTAATGATCGCGGTAATGGCGTTCATCACTTCCTTTTCTTTTCCCCGGAAACCGTGCTCAGTGAAGGCCTCACACGCTGCCCCCTGAAAACCAGCGCCACCGGAAACCGCTATCAAAGGCAGTCCGTATTTTTCGGTAATTGATTTGGCGCCTGAATAAGTGGTCAGCGCACACGGATCTCCGATGTGATGAACAAAAAACTGCGGAATCACTGACTTTTTATAATCAAAACCGCCCAACTCCCGGTACGAACCTCTGGCATAGGGCTCCGTAATTGCAGCCGTATGAATGGCGCCGGCGTAGCCCGTTGGGTTATGCACGGCCATGAACGACGAAGAAATAGTGCCCATACTGGTTCCGACCAGCCAAACCTCCGTGATGCTGGGGACACGATTTTTTACTTCGCCAATTAACTTGTCCACATCCTCCTGCCGTTGCTTGGAAGCCTGGTAACTGCTGGCGCAATAGTCACCACTTTCAGACTGACAGTCCACCAGCAAGCTAGCAACGCTGTCGTCGACCAAAAACCGACGCGCGCGAATTAAAAAGTTCCCATTCAACTTAGACCCAGTCATCACCCCGCCCTCTACAACAGGCCTAACGACCGAGGGGTAGCCGGGCAGCAACACGGCAAGCTTAGTGGGTTTATCAGCGCCCTTCTTGGTGGAATAAACGCCGACCTGCTTCTTAGAACCGGAAAGATCGACAAAGACCAACTCCTCATTCAAGCCTTGTGCTGCTGCAGGCACGTTTTGAGCGAATGAAGCACCCGCTGCAATCAGGGCAAGTAACAAAGCAGTTTGGGCAAGGGAAGTATTGAATCTAATCACCATATTCTCCGGTGAAAGGTATGTATCTAAAAAATAATACCTTAAGAGGGAAGGACCAAAGCAAATGGTTCGTTTAGTCGCCTCGGAACCGTCTTTTGTGGCGTTCGCCACTGGGAAGATGCGAGGGAAATTGGGGGGGAACACAAGAGATTTTTTTCGCCAACTAGATTGGCGGAAGCTGTGAGATTCGAACTCACGGAGGACTCACATCCTCGCCGGTTTTCAAGACCGGTGCCTTAAACCGCTCGGCCAAGCTTCCATCGGCGCAGATTCTAACTGCGGGCCCTAGCCCATAGCCACTGCGGCTGCAGCTGCGCGGGTCTCGACCCCGAGTTTTTGGTAGATGTGCTCCAAATGCTTATTGACGGTACGGTGGCTAAGCGAAAGTATCTCGGCAATATCACGATTGGTTTTGCCTTTGGCGATCCAGGAGAGAACTTCCGTCTCGCGCGCCGTGAGCGCCGCATGTTTGAGGCGCGATTCGAGGGCCGAAACTGCGCGCTCGGTTTCCAACAGCACCAAAGTCTCGCCCGTGGACGTCTGACCCATATTACGTAGCGACATACGCGGCGTAGTATCTTTGCATTCCACACTAGCACTGCTGGATTGCAATACGGCTTGCAAAGCCTGCTGCAATTTCGTAGCAGCGTAATCGACACCTCCGTCATGCAGACTAAAGAGCGCCCGCGCTGCCCGAGGCGAGCGCCAGGCGATACGGCCTAGGCCATCGACCAGTATTACACCCAAACCGGCCACGTCCAAGGCATCGCGCACCATCCGGCTGACCTGCGCATTGCTCGCATGCGTATGCAAGCGTGCCAGCACTTCAGCAGCCCGCAAGGGTTTGACCACATAGTCCACACCACCGCAGGCAAAGCCTTCCACCACATGTTGGGTATCGGACAGACCAGTCATGAAAATCACCGGTATCTGCGCCCAGGCGGCGTTATTTTTAATTCTGCGGCAGGTATCAAAGCCAGACAAACCAGGCATCACGCAGTCCAGCAATATGGCATCCGGAGTAATGCGCTCAAGCCGCTCCAAGGCGGTTTGGCCGTCGCTGGCTACCAGCACGGTATAGCCTGCGCTCTCTAGGGTTTCAACCAGCACCCCCAGGCTGCTGGGCGCATCATCGACAACCAATACAACCGGGTTTTCAGGGGAAAGATTAGGTTGCATGGTGGGACTCCATCAATTGGGACTGCAGACTGTCAAGGTCGAAGCGGATGACCAGTTCTCTTAACTGTTCGCAAATCGGTCTAAAACTCGGGTCAGCGCGGGCAATACCATCGAGGGCAGTTTGCAGTCCGCGCACATGGCCCAATCGCGCCAAGCGCAACAAATCCTGGCGCACTGCATGGGGCAGGTTCTTATGTGGCAATGCAGCGGGACGTACGTCATCAATAACGCTGGTCTCCGCATAACACCATTCCAAGTCCAGGTACTTTTGCAAGGTGTTGATCAGCTCGGATTCCAAGATCGGTTTGGCCACAAAAGCCTGGCAGCGCATTGCGCGTAAGCGCTCTGGCTGATTTTCAAAAGCATTGGCTGAGACCATGATGATCGGTAAATCCTCAAAGCCGGCCTGGCGAATGCGCCCTGCGGCCTGCCAGCCATCCATATCGTCCATACTGATGTCCAGCAATATCGCGTCAGGGGTCATCTCCTGAATACTGGCCAGGCACTCGGTCCCACTGGCGGCCTCGCGCAAAGCAAAGCCCAGCGGCGCCAGCATGCCCACCAGCATCTGGCGCTGCGTGGTCTGGTCATCAACGACTAACAACGTGCGCCGCACCCCCGCGTAGCCCAAAATTTCGCGTACCGTGTCGGTGTAATGGCCAGGCTGGGTCGCCAGCTCTAAAGGCAGGCGCACACTAAAAATACTACCTTTATTGGAGGACGAAAGCAAACGCAATTCGCCGCCCATCAAAGTTGTCAATTGCTCACTGATAGCCAGACCCAGCCCGGTGCCGGGCTCGCCGCCCTGGCGCCGCCCCGCAGTGCCCCGCTCAAAGGGCAAAAAGATACGCTGATGGTCTTGCGGCAAAACACCCACGCCGGTATCGATCACATCAAAGCGAAATACATCTGGGTCATAGGTGGCGCGCAAAGTCACGGTGCCATCATCGGTAAAGCGGATGGCATTGGAGATCAGGTTAATCATCACTTGGCGCAGGCGCTTGGCATCCGCATTGATCCACTCCGGCGGGTTACCGCCTTCGTCAAACACAAATTGCAAACCCTTGGCCTGCACCTGTGGGCGTACCATGTGTACCAAGTCTTCCAAAAAATCAGGCAAATGCAGCGGTAAAGGATCCAGTTGCATGCGCCCAGCTTCAATGCGGGACAGATCCAGTAAGCCGTCGATCAGCCCCAGTAAATGCTCGCCACTGCGGTGGATGGTGCGCACCGATTCGCGCGGTGAAGTCGGCAGCAAATCGTTCTTCAGCAAAATTTGGGAGTAGCCCAAAATACTATTGAGCGGTGTGCGCAGCTCGTGCGTCATGCCCGCCACATAGCGGGTCTTGGCCTGGTTAGCCGAATCGGCTATATCGCGGGCCTCGTTCAGTGCCGAATAGGTGCGCGAGTGGGCCTCTATTTCCTGCTCCAGCAATTGGTTATGCCGGTTGGACTCGTCCTGCGCGATACGG
>CAMDFL010000265.1 GCA_945897475.1 Bordetella parapertussis | reverse complement strand
TCGGCTTCGCTCAATCCCCGGCCCCTGGCGCGGCCCATGGTAAACGGCGTCAGCGTTCCGCCGGGGCATACCGCATTGGCGCGAATGCCGTGCTCGGCGCCCTCGAAGGCCAGCGTTCGGGTAAGCGACAGCAGTGCCGCCTTGCTCGCGTCGTACGCGCCGAAATCCTTGCGGCCGACCTGTGCGTAGGTCGATGACAGGTTGACGATGCTTGCATTGCCGCTGCGGCGCAATTCGGGCATCGCGGCCTTGCTCATTTTGACCGCGCCAAGCAGATTCACCGCGAGTACCGTCTCCCAGTGTTTCAGGTCGGCATCGGCCACCGGGCTCAGATAGCGAACCGCGGCATTGTTGACGAGGACATTCAACTGGCCGAACATTTTCACCGCCAGCGCCACGGCGCCGGCTGCCTCAACCTCGTCGGTAATGTCGGCGGCATGCGATTCAATCATCGCACCGGGAACCCTGTATCGAATCGAGGTCAACTGCGCATCGAGCGCCGCGGCGTCGCAGTCGACGAGGAGAACCTTCGCCTGTTGAGCGCAAAACAGTTCCGCCGTTGCAGCGCCTATGCCGCCCGCCGCGCCGGTAATCAGCGCGACCCTGCCCTGCATGCGTGTTCCGTGTTCCATGGCCTCGCATTCTAACCTTGGATCTGCGGCATCGCGCTTGACGGGATGGTCACGGCGCTGCCACCCAACTTTAGGTGCTGCGGACGGGCGAACGCGGTCTTGAGTTTTTTCGCAACCATCACTCGCGCCCGCCTTTCACCACGACGTTTGGGCGCATGAACGCACCGTGAGCGCCCACCCCGCGATGTCAATCCTTGACATACCCTGATAAGATGGCAGTTCTCGACCACGAGGCATGAATCATGGGTATGAACGTAAACCTTACCCCTCAACTCGAGGAGATGGTCCGCGCAAAGGTCAGCTCTGGAATGTACACGTCGGCAAGCGAAGTCGTACGCGAGGCACTCCGTCTGATGGAGGAGCAAGATCGTCTGCGGCAGGTGAAACTTGAAGATCTGCGCCGTGAGGTCCGCAAAGGCTTGAACAGCGGGCCGAGTGAACCTTGGAACGCCACGACTCTGAAGAAGAAGGCGCGCGCTCGCCAGACAGCTAAGGCGAGCTCAGCGTAGATGGCAGGCGTAACGCGTCGTCCGCAAGCCGAAGCCGACATTCTCGAGATCTGGGCCTACATCGCCGAGGACAGCATTGTCGAGGCTGATCGCTGGATTGATCGGCTGGATGAAAGCCTGATGCTATGGGCTACTCAGCCCAAGATGGGGCGTTCTCGCGATGAACTTTCACCCGGAATCCGTAGCCTTGCGTTCGGCCGGTACGTCGTCTTCTTCGAGCCGCTGCCTGATGGGATCGACGTTGTCCGAGTCCTGCATGGTTCGCGAGACCTCGACGAACAGTTCCGATGATGGTCTGGTTTCACGATCCAGCCGGCGGTTGCCGGAATGCGCGCAGCAAGCGATAAAGCGGTCCGGTAGATCATCCTCTCAGGAGCTGTCGTGACAAGTCTTCGAATTGCAATTTTTCTATGCCTGGCGGAAATAAGCGCAATGTCCCTCGCGCAGTCGTGGCCTGCTAAACCGGTGACGCTGCTGGTGTCCTCCGCGCCGGGAGCGGGCGTGGACGTATTCGCGCGCATTCTCGCCGAGCGTCTGCGGCCGCGGCTCGACCGGCCCGTAGTGGTCGAAAACCGTCCCGGCGCCTCAGGGATGCTCGCCGCCGGCCAGGCTGTTAAAGCCGCGCCCGACGGATACACCTTGTTTCTCATGCCCAACACTCTGGTGATCGCGCCCTATGTGCTCTCCAAAGGCGCCGCGACCGTCAACGTGATGACCGAGCTTATGCCGGTAATCATGCCGGTCTACACCTTGATGGTGCTCGCGGTGAACGGCAAATTCAGCGCCGGCAGTGTGAATGATCTGGTCGCAACGGCAAAGAAACAACCCGGCCTGCCCTACACCGGCGGCGACAACGGTTCACCCATGCACGTGCTGGGCGAACAGTTCAAAAAAGCAGCGGGCGTCGATCTCACTCACGTACCCTATAAAGGCGTGGCGCAAGCAGTGACCGCGGCGATTGGCGGACAGGTCAATGTCATCTGGATGCCCACCTCCGGAAATCTGCGCCACTTCACAGGCGGCGCATTACGAGTCCTGGCCACCTCATCGCCCAAGCGCAGCGCGCTGCTGCCCGACACCCTCACCATGATCGAACTGGGTTACAAGGACATGGACGCGGTGGCATGGTTCGGCTTGCTCGCGCCATTGGCGACACCCGCGGCCATCATCGCTCGAGTCAACAATGAAGTGAACGCCGTGCTTGCCATCCCCGAAGTGCGCAATGGATTGACCAGCACCGGTTACGTGCCCGAGGGCGGCACGCCCGAAGCGCTTGCCGCGCTGATGCGCACAGACGACGCGCGCTACCGCAAGCTGGTAGCGGAGCTCGGCGTCAAGGCAGACTAGGTTTATTAAAAGAATTTTTTCGTATGCCGAATACCTTGTGCATCCTGTTTAATTCCGTTATTGGATTTTAAACAAGCTGAAACATCCTCCAAAAGGCTATATCCATTGACTAATCTTAAACTTTCCATGACCTGCGGCCCGTACGACCGGGCACAGGCCCTGATCGAGGGCAGCGTCAAACCCGTGGGCATCGAACTCGCTGTCACCGTTAATGCCGACGATGTCGATCGCCAGCAGCGCGCGGCGCGCGGTGAATTCGACGTGGCCGAATTTTTCACCGGCACTTACATCGCCGATCTGCCGTTTAAAAAACTGGGCTTTACCGCGATACCGATATTCGTCAAAAGAATGTTTCGCCACTCCTATATCTACATCAACAAGAACAGCGGCATCGTCAAGCCCTCGGATCTCAACGGCAAACGTGTCGGCCTGCAGACCTGGATCACCAGCGCTGCGCTTTGGGCTAAGGGAATCCTCGAGGAGGATTACGGCGTCGATCTCGAATCCATCACCTGGGTCGCCTGGCAACCGGTGCGAATCCCCGATTGGAGGGCACCGTCCCGGCTGAAGATAGAAGCCGCCCCCGCGGGCAGTGAGCAATACGATCTTCTTGCGTCCGGCAAAATCGACTGCGGCATCACCACCGAAGTGTGGGCGCCGAACCAGCACCCGAATATCGATTTTCTTTTTCCGAATTACGCGAACGAGGAGCGCGAATATTTCCGCCGCACCGGCTGCTTTCCCATCATGCATACGCTACTGGTAAGAAACAGCGTGCTCGAGGAGCATCCGTCGGTGGCAATGAGTCTTTTCAATGCCTGGGAAGAGTCCAAACAGCGTTGCTACGCCGCGCAGGACTGGCAGCGCATTCACCTGACCTCGATGTTCTACCGCGCGCTCTGGGAAGAAGAACGCGCCGCCGCCGGGCCGGATATCTACCCCTGGGGATTCAAAAAATGCCGGCCCGAGCTCGAACGCATGCTGCGCTACTCGCATCGGCAGGGGTTGACGCCGCGAATGTACCAACCCGAAGAATTGTTCTGGCCGTCAATGTTGGAGACTTGAATCGGATAGACGGGATCAATGGCTGTTGGCGCATTTCTGCAAATTGCCGTAACCGGTTCAGACCTTTCGACGAAAACCCGTTGATGCTTTTTTTCCTTTGGGCAGGCTGGGCAAACTAACGGGTTAAGCCGTTAAGCTCGCGCTGCCGGACATTTAATCTGTAGACTCGCGCTCTTCTAATTACTTGCGCGGCGCACACCGGGTCACCCGTTCAAGTGCCGCTGGATTCACGTGCAAAAACCAAACTTTTCCAGCAGCGCCGTCGTCGTGCTCGCCGCGGGATTTTTCATCCTTTTCATCGGCGGGGGCGCGCGATTCGCCATCGGCCTGACTCTCAAACCCATGGTCGAGGAATTCGGTTGGGAGCGCAGCCAGCTCGGCGCGGCGGTGGCGGTGTTCCAGATCGTATCGGCCGCGGCCATGCTCGCGGCCGGTATGCTTGCCGATCGCATGAGTTTGCGCTGG
>CAMDFL010000264.1 GCA_945897475.1 Bordetella parapertussis | reverse complement strand
CATAGAGGAACCGCTGTGCATTGGAGAAAATGCCGAAGAAGCGCGCCAGTACTTGCTTCTGGCCATTCTTGCGGAGCCCCGAGAGCACCATGCGGCGCACCACGGTGGGTAAAGGAAAGGGATTGAGGGGATCTTGGCACTCCACCGGCGGGAATTAATATAGGTTTGTAGCGCCCGCAGCGCTGCTTGGTCTTCAGCCGACGCTCGGCGTCAATCATCCCAAATTGTAACAATGGATGTCCGGCACGCCAGCTTGTCACCTATGCTTACATAGTTGCCGGGAAGCGCGCCGACAGCCGGCACCCCACCCCACAGGGAGTGCGTTACGGTCTTTATGGAGACCGTTGCACCTTGTTGGAAAAATTCGGGGTGAGCATTGGATTGCGCCCCGGTCAACTCGCCTAGCGCTGGCACCTACCGACCGCGCAAGCCGCGCGCAAGTCCGCTTTACCAGTGCGCCGAACGCCATGTCGGGGAGCTTCGCACCGAAGGCCGGTTAAAGAGGCTGACCGAAGAAAAGGTCATCGCTCGCTTTCTCAAATGTGGCGATCCGCACCATGGGTTTGCCCGTGTTTACTGCCCGCAATGCCGTCACGACTACCTTCTCGCATTTTCTTGTAAAGCGCGTTATTTCTGCCCCAGTTGTCATCAAAAGCGCGTGCTCGCCTATGGCGATTGGGTCGAGGCGAATGTGCTCGCGCCCGTGTCCCACCGGCAATATGTGTTCACGGTTCCGCGGATTCTGCGCTCGATCTTTTCGCGCCGACGAAGGCTGCTCGGCGTTTTGTGTCAGATCATCGAGGGGCTGATGCGCGAGAACTATGCCGCGGTGAAGCCGGGTTGCCGGGAAGGGATGATACTTTTCGTGCAGACCTTCGGCGATTTGGTCACCTTTAATCCGCATGTCCACGTGCTCGCTGCCGACGGCGTGTTCGGGGACGACGGTACGTTTTTCGTGTTGCCGCCCGTGCCCCACCGCATGCTCGAACGCCATTTCCGGACCGAAGTCCTCGCGATGCTGCTGCATGAAGGCGAAATCTCGGAAACCTTAGTGCAAAGAATGGGCGCTTGGCGCCACACCGGATTCTCGGTTCATAACGGAGTGAGGGTGTGTGACGCTGCCGGACGCCAAAAGCTCGCGCAATACATGCTGCGGGCGCCCTTTTCCCTGGAGAAGATGTGCTACGACGAGCACACAGGCATGGTTCTCTACCGCTCGCATCTGCACAAAAGCCTGAAACGAAATTATCAATTGATGCCCGGCGCGCAGTGGCTGGAGCTTCTGTGCCAACACATTCCGGATCGGTTTGAACAATTGGTGCACTACGTGGGCTGGTACTCGAATCGGGTCAGGGGAGAACGCGCCCGCCATGGCGCACCCGCCGTCCGCGCCGACGGCGACACGCCTAATGATCCGACTGCCGACGCATTAAAGGCGCGGTCTACCTGGGCGCGGCTGATCTACAAAGTTTATGAAATTGACCCTCTGGTATGCCCTCGCTGCAATGGCCCGATGAAGGTCATAGCCGTGATCGACGAACCCGCCGTGATACGGCGAATACTCAAGCACCTTCATCTGTGGTCGCCGGTTGCAAGATTCAAACCGGCGCGAGGGCCGCCGGTCGCGGCGCGCGACGCTGTCGAATTGGCGCCGCAGGCAGAACTCAGCTACCACCCGATTCCAGACATCGCATAGGGGTGGCACACACCAGCAGCCTTCGGTAGTTTTTTACAAGGCAGCGGGACTGCCATTGCGCGGCTATCGGAATTTGGGTAGATTGCCCTGTAGTTACCTAGTAAACACGGCTTCCGATCAACGCCAATCGCGCGAAAATGGACATAATGCCCGTTGTGCGATATTTCAAAACCCGAAACCTGAGCGATGCGAGAAATTCATGCGCCGCTATACGCCACGACCCGGATTGGGTTTCCTATTTTTCGAGCGGATGCTTGCGACGATCTCGCCGGGTTCCTCAAGTATGGCTTCGCGGTCGAGGTCATAGAGATACCAGCGGGTCATGCCGGCCTCTTCGGTGAACTCGCCCGCCTCTTTGTCGAGCGCGGGGGGCGCGTAACAAAAGAAAACCCCGCGCGCGCCCTTCGCTGGGCGCTTGCGCCCGCTGAATGTCGCGCCGGGCAAATGCTTGAGACGCGCATCCAGCTCTGGATCGGCCTGCAGAAGGGCTTGGTATTCTAGGTGCATGTCTTCGACTGCGGTCTTGGTGCCCTCGTAGACTTAGGCACCAAACCACGATAAGAGGGTAATCATAATGGAGACCACGACGCTGAGCGACGAGGCGATTTTGAAGGGGCTCAATGCAAATCCACAGATCAAGAGCCGAATTGCGTCACTGCTTGCTGCTGTGGAGGACGCAGGTGGAGACTTGAAAGTAGCCGATGCAGCCGAGATGCGCATGATCGAAGAAATACGGCGCATGGGTCAAGAGGCGCTGCAAGCCTGGGCGGATAGGCAGGTGGAGAAAACCGAACAAGAACTTCGCCAAACAGGACAAGTGCAGCGCGAGGGTAAAAAACTCCACTGGCACACCACCTTTGGCGAGATCGAGGTAGCCGAGCCGCAATACCGCAGAGCCAGTAGTCGAATACGGCCGTTTGTGCAAAGCGCCAAAGTGAGCAACCGTGGCTGCTCTCGCGCGCTGCAGCGCGTGGTCACCGACTTTGGGGCGGACCTTCCCTTTGCCCAGGTGATGGACAAACTGGTTGAGCACTACGGCATTGTTCTTGGGGAAAGTACCATTCGCCACATCACCGAGGGGCACGCGCAAAAGGTGTTCGAGGCGGCCAAACCTGCCCCCAGCTGGCCCACGCGACCTGGCGCGAGCGCCGTGGTGATCGTCGAGATGGACGGCGGGATGGTGCCACTTGTCGAGTGCGACCCCACCCAGCCAGACCAACGCAAGGGCAAGAAGCTGTATTGGAAAGAGGCGAAAATCTGCTTAGCCCATCCCCGAGGCAGCAAGACACTGGCTTTTGGAGGCACGCTACAAGGCGATGTAGACAAGGCTGGGGAGCACCTGTTTGCGTGCGCCACACAGGCCGGGTTTGGAACCAACACCTCTGTCCATGGCGTTGGCGATGGAGCGCAGTGGATCGCCAATCAAGTTGAAGACCAATTTGGCGCGCAGGGCAGCTACTTGCTCGACTTGTATCATGTGTGCGACTACCTGAGCGCGGCGGCCAAGATCATCGTGACTAAGTCAGGGGCGCAGAAAGCGTGGATGGAGGAGCAAAAAAATCGGTTCAAAACAGGGCGCCCTGAGCAAGTCCTGCAAGCGCTACTGCCGCACATGGAAGCACCAGAGATCGCTGACGGTGACGCCCCTGTGAGGCAGTGCCACCGCTACCTGATCAATCGGCGCGACCAACTGGATTACCAAGGCGCTCTGGAGCGTGGCTTGCCGATTGGGTCAGGGGAAATAGAAAGCGCGCACCACTATCTGGTCCAACAGCGCCTGAAGCGCTCTGGCGCTTGGTGGAAGCCAGACAATGCCGAGCACATGTTGGCATTGCGGCTCAATCGCGCCAACCACCAGTGGAAAGCGTATTGGGCTCAGGACTTGAAGCAGGCCGCATGATTAACATTTCCACATCAGTTTTAATCGCACCCTGGGGCTATTGGGCATGGGCGCCATGCCGATCCGCGCTGATATAGTACCGGGCTTTAGCGCAGCCGCAGGTTTGATGCGGCAGATCCGCGGCATTGATGCGGCAGATGCGCCTGCCGGTTCCTTTCAGAAAATAGAGAAGCGTTCATATGCCATCCCAGATAAAAATAATTTCCTCTATGGCGACCAAGCAGATATTAGCTGAGCTTGCCAAAAAGTTTGAAAATAAGTCATCGTTTACAGTGAGTATCGAGTCGGTCGGCGGAGTCGATGCCGCTAAACGCGTGTTGGCTGGCGAGGCCTTCGATGCCGTGATACTCGCCTCAAATGCGATCGACCAATTGATCGCATCGGGAAAAATTGTTGGCAAACGATTTGATCTGATGAAATCCGGGGTCGCCGTGGTGGTGAAGTCCGGTGCACC
>CAMDFL010000263.1 GCA_945897475.1 Bordetella parapertussis | reverse complement strand
CGGAATCGAAGGGCATGATGGTCAGTGGGGCCAGAAATATCTAAATCAGCGACTCCATAAACATCATGGCAATTTCAACTAGACTCACGCATGACAATTAGAAGATAGGTTTCTGAGATGACTAGAAGCCAGTTGATAGCGAGAATTGCGTCACGTCATCCACAATTGTTAGCCGTAGACGCAGAGGTGGCCGTGAAGATAATCCTTGAAGCGATATCTAAAAGTCTCATTGATGGCCAAGGGGGCGAGTTTCGCGGATTCGGCAGCTTCAGCCTCAACTACCGTCCACCACGGGTAGCTCGTAATCCAAAGTCCGGCGCAAAGGTCACCGTTTCAGGTAAGTACAGTCCGTATTTCAAGGCAGGCAAGGGGCTTCGAGAGCAGGTTCAGATTAGAGGGCTTCTAATAATTCCAGGCGATGAATGAAATTCTGTTGCTGGAATGAGCTTCCGGCCTTGAGTACTCGCGCCGCGCGCGCAATTAATCTATCGTGCCACTGCGCGATATCGAGCGCGGTTGCCGTCATCCTGAAGCGAATTCTAAGGTCGCTCAATGCGCGGTTCGCCCTGGCGGGTCTCGCCGCGCTCATCTGCGCCACGGCGGCAGCACAACGCCCGCCCAATAAGCTCGTTGTCGGCGCCGTCGAGCCTGTGGAGATCCACCCGTTCGGTCTCAGAATCGACGCGCGCGTCGATACCGGCGCGACCATCTCTTCAATCGACGCGCACAATATCCGGCGCGTGCGCCGTGACGGGGAAAGCTGGATGGAGTTCGAAGTCAGGACGAGCGACGGGAAGAGCCACCGCATCGAGGCGCGATTGCTGCGCATTTCGCGGATCACCGGGGCTGGCGGTGACAGCGAGAGGCGGTCGGTAGTCGCGCTGACCCTGTGCGTTGCGGACGTTCTGCGAGTGAGCGATGTCACGCTCGCCGACCGCCACGGCATGGAATTCGCCGCGCTGATCGGCCGCGAATTCCTGGCGGGGCAGATGGTGGTCGACCCCGCGCTTCGCAAGACCACCACGCCGCATTGCAAGGCCCCGGCCGCATGACCACCAACCGGCACGTATGCGTACTGGCGATCATCCTCGCCACGGCGGGCCTGAGCCTGTTCGCCTACAAGGCCCTGCTGCTGCGGCTTCCGCTCACGCCGGCCGCGCGTGTCGATGCATGGTCTATCGAGGTTCGCACGGTATTCACAGCGGGCGGCGGTCCGGTCAAGGTGCAGGTAAAACTGCCGCAGGGTGGCGAGGACTACGAGATTGTGGACCAGAGCTTCGTTTCACCCGGCTACGGGATGACCACCAGCCCCGAGGGCGGCAATTTGGTTGCAACATTCTCGAAGCGCTCGGCCGATGGACCCCAGGTCATTTACTACCGCGCGGTGGTTCAATTCTTACCCGCTGCGGCCAAGGGGTTGCCGCGGGTCCGGCCCGAGGTCAGGCCTCCGGAGTTCGACCAGGCCGAGCGCGCCGCCGCCGATAGCGTGGTGCGCGAAGTGCGGGAAAAGGCGGTCGACCACACCACTACAGCAACGCTGCTGCTGGCCCGAACGCGCGCACCCACCAAGGAGGATCCGATTGGGCGGCTGCTTGGATTTAAGCCCTCCCTGGGCAAGAAACTCGCGTTGGTGGTCGACCTGCTCGCCCTGGAGGGAATTCCCGCACGCATCGTAAACGGCGTGGACCTGCGATCGGATCGCCGCATCGCCGCGATCGAACGCTGGCTGGAGGTGCATGACGGCCGGCGCTGGATCGCCATCGATCCCGGGAGCGGTGCCCAGGGCAGCCTGCAGGGCCGCCTGCCCTGGTGGCAGGGCCGCGCCCGCCTGTCGCAGGGGGAGGGCGTGACCGACTTGGCCGAATCCATCGCGGTGGCCCACTCGGTCGAAGCTGCCATCGCCAACGTCCAGCGGCGCGGCGAGGCCTTCGACCTCGGCCTGATTCGCTTTTCGCTGCTGGGATTGCCGGTTGCGACGCAGCAGGTCTACCGGTTGCTTCTGACGGTTCCATTGGGCATCCTGCTGCTGGTGCTCCTGCGCAACGTCGTGGGTGTGCGCACTACCGGGACTTTCATGCCAGTGTTGATCGCGCTGTCCTTCCGGCAGACGGGAGCGCTCAATGGCGTGTTGCTGTTCGCGTTGGTGATTGGCCTGGGACTCCTCATCCGCTCCTATATGGAGCACCTTAAGCTGCTGCTGGTGCCGCGGCTCGCGTTCATTGTGACTTCGGTGCTGCTGTTGATGATGATGGTCAGCGTCGTCAGCTTCCGGCTGGGCCTGGAGCAGGGGCTGTTCGTCGCGTTGTTTCCGTTTGTCATCACGGCCATGACCATCGAGCACATCTCGGTCGTCGCCGAGGAGCGCGGCCTCAAGGAGGCGCTGGTGCAAGCCGGGGGCAGCCTTCTGGTGGCCTTCGTATGTCACTTCGCCATGCGCGAGAGACATGTTGAACATCTGATGTTCGTGTTCCCCGAGCTGCTGCTGGTGCTGCTCGCGGCAATCGCGGTACTCGGTCGCTACTCCGGCTATCGGCTGTTCGAATTGCGCCGCTTCAAGCCACTTGTGGGGCCATCCTGATGCTGGCTGTAGATCGCAAGCTGCGCGAACTCGGCGTGTTGAGCCTCAACCGGCGCAACGCCGAGTTTCAGCTGGTGTACAACCGCCGGGAGTATTACCCGTTAGTCGACGACAAGTTCCTCACCAAGCAGCTGGCTGCCAGGTTTGGCGTTTCGGTGCCGCGCCTGTACGCCATGGTCGAGATCGAGCGGCAGGTGCGCGACGTGCCGGCGGCCCTTGCGAAAGTCGAGGACTTCGTCATCAAGCCGGCTTCGGGTTCGCAGGGGTTGGGCATCGCCGTGATCGTCGGGCGATCAGGCCGGTTCTATCTCCAGGCCGACGGAAGCCAGTTGGACGATGACCAGCTGTGCGAGCATGTTTCGCACATTCTGAGCGGCATTTATAGCCTCGGCGGCCAGCCGGACAAGGCGCTGATCGAATACCGCGTGAAATTCGACCCGGTATTCGAGAACGTGAGCATCCGCGGCGTACCGGACATCCGCATCATCGTGTTCCTGGGCGTGCCGGTGATGGCCATGGTGCGGCTGCCGACGGTCGAATCGCGCGGCAAGGCGAACCTCCACCAGGGGGCGGTCGGCGCGGGCATCGACATTGCATCCGGCCGCACCCTGTCGGGCGTCTGGCATGACCGCCTCGTCACCCGTCATCCGGATACCCAGCACCCGATCGACGGAATCCAGATTCCCGGCTGGGAGCGCCTGTTGGAGATCGCGGCGCGCAGTTATGAAATGACAGGGCTCGGTTACCAGGGAATCGACATCGTGCTGGACCGGGAACTCGGACCCATGGTGCTCGAACTGAATGCCCGGCCAGGGCTGGCGATCCAGTTGGCGAACCGCGCCGGCCTCGCGCGCCGGCTCGAAGCGGTGCTCGCCGCGCAGGGCACTCTGGGGGAGGTCGTGCAACGTATCGGGTTCGCGCGGGAGCGCTTCGCCGCCCCTCCACGGGCGGCACTTCACTCTTAAGCAACCCGGGCCGGCGGCCCGAACCGCCGACTACTGGCGTGAGGTCTGAATGTTGGACGCCTTCACCACCTCGCTCCAGACGCGGAACTCGGTCTTCAGGCGCCGTGCGATATCCGGCATGCCCGTGCCCAACGGCACGAAATTCATCGCCTTTAGCTTGGCCGCGAACTTAGGGTTCTTCACCAGGCCTGTCACCTCGCGCTCGATCGCGGCGAGCACATCGCGCGGGGTCCTGGCCGGTGCGTAGATGCCATGCGAGCCCTCCTCGAAATCCAGGTCTTTCGCACCGGCCTGCGACAGGGTCGGCACGTCCGGCAGCGACTCAACCCGCCTGAGCCATCGCCGTCATAAGCTCTTCATTGAAGTCTTTACCTAGGCCCAAAGTGGGGGTGGTTACGCCTCCTCCCCTTTGACCGGCAGCATCTGTATACTACAATGCAGACTTCAACCCAAAAGACAACACCGTGGACAAATCCAGAAGAATCCTGTTCGCTTTTGTGCCCGCAGCAGGTGG
>CAMDFL010000262.1 GCA_945897475.1 Bordetella parapertussis | reverse complement strand
CGCAGCTTTCTGCATATCCATCAATTCCTGCTTACGGACCACTGGCAAGCGGGCCAAGGCCGCTAAAGAGTTGACCGCATCGGCCTTGACGCCGGCCAGGCTATTGACGAAAGCCGGGGCATGCACTTGCGCATGCGCTACCTGTGTCGGCAGCGCATGCATCCATGCTGCCTCACGCGCCTCTTGGGTGCGGGTTTCCAGTGCGTCGTAATGCTGGGCCATAGACACTCCTGAAAAATTAAGCCAGCCAGCGCTTGCGGCGCTTGTAGCTCTTGACGTCTTTAAAGCTCTTGCGCTCGCCACCGCCCATGCCGAGGTAAAACTCTTTCACGTCTTCGTTATTGGCCAAATCGCTGGCTTGCCCATCCATCACCACGCGGCCCGATTCCATGATGTAGCCATAGTCCGCATAGCGCAGCGCCATATTGGTGTTTTGTTCAGCCAGTAAAAAAGTAACTTTTTCTTTTTGGTTCAGGTCTTTGACAATCTCAAACACCTCTTCTACGATTTGCGGTGCCAGACCCATAGAAGGCTCGTCGAGCAAAACCATGGTCGGGCTGGCCATCAGCGCGCGCCCGATGGCGCACATTTGTTGTTCACCGCCCGAGGTATACGCCGCCTGGCTGGTACGCCGCGTTTTCAAGCGTGGGAAATAGGCATAGACTTTTTCCAAATTGCCCGCGATTTCGGCCTTGCTCTTGCGCGTGTAGCTTCCGGTGAGCAAGTTTTCTTCGATGGTGAGGTGGGCAAAGCAATGGCGCCCTTCCATCACCTGCACCACGCCACGTTGCACCAGATCAGCCGGCGTGAGGTTCTCGATGCGCTCGCCACGCAATTCGATACTGCCCTTGGTGACCGCGCCGCGCTCGCCTTTCAACAAATTAGAAACCGCCCGCAAAGTCGTGGTTTTGCCGGCACCATTGCCGCCCAAAATGGTGACGATGGCGCCTTGTGGCACCTGCAAGGAAACGCCCTTGAGCACCAAAATCACATGGTTGTAAATGACTTCAATGCCATTGACATTGAGGACGATAGAGGGGGCTTCAGCCATAGTGGAAATTCCCGTTATACCTGGGGAAAGAGCGCGCCAGGACGCTCTTTCCCCAGGCCACTCTGGACGAGTGGCCTAGGTGCTTGTAAAAGCGGTGAACGATCAGGTCTGGCAGTCCTTGGCATCGCGACGGGTCAGCTTTTTCTCGGCGGCGTATTTGTCAGCATATTGACGCACCAGCGGCTTAATGATGGAGGTGTCTGCCTCAATCCAATCCGATGCGTACTGCCATTTCTTGCCGTCCCAAGTATGGATGCGGGCAGAACGTGAGCCTTCGTGGTCCACGCAGGTCGTGCTGATGGGTTTCATCACGGAGTCCAGCTTAAGTGCTTTCAGACGCTTGGCATCTACAGCCAAGTTTTCCAGGCCCCACCGGATTTGCTCGCCGTCCATGACCTTGCCCTTACCGAAGCGCTCTTGCGCACGGCGCACGGCCTCCACGCCAAGCGCTGCGCTGACCATGCCCCGGTTGTACAGCACGGTCGAAACTTCTTCCATGGGACCGGTACCCTGGCCTTTGCCGTGCACGAACTTCTTGATGTCTTCGATGACGGCACCACCTTCGCCAGTAGCGACCAGGCCGCTATAGCCCTTAGCCGCTTCACCGATGTCCTTGACATCCGGTTCGCCAGCAGACCACCACACGCCATACATTTTTTCGCGTGGGTAACCGGTCGCGATAGCCTCTTTCAAGGCCGCAGAATTCATCACACCCCAGCCCCAGAGCAACACATAGTCCGGGCGGTTTTGGCGAATTTGCAACCAGGTAGCCTTTTGCTCAATACCAGGTGCAGTCACCGGCAGCAAGCTCAAATCAAAGCCTTGCATCTTGGCGCGCTCTTGCAACAAAATGATCGGCTCTTTGCCATAGGGACTGTCGTGATACACCAAGGCAATTTTCTTGCCCTTCAAATTTCCGCCTTCTTTGGCCGTGATGTGCTGCATCAAAATATCAGCCCCAGACCAATAGGTACCCATAAGCGGGAAATTCCATTTGAAAACGCCGCCATCGCTGGACTCGGAGCGGCCGTAACCGCCGGTAATCAGGGCGTTCTTGTCGTTAGGCGCCTTTTCCGTCAAAGCGAAGGTAATGCCAGTGGATAGCGGCTGAAAAATCGCTCCCGATGCTTTACCTTTAAGCCGCTCATAGCACTCTACGCCGCGGTCGGTGGCATAGGCGGTATCACACTCCTCAAAGGTGAGCTTCACGCCATTGATGCCGCCATCACGGGCATTGATCAGCTTGAGGTAGTCCACAAAACCGTTGGCCCATGGCACGCCATTGGGGGCATAGGCGCCAGAGCGGTAAGGCAGGACCGGGAAAAATTGCTCTTTTGCCTGGGCAAATGACGCCGTGGGCACTAAGGCCGAAACAGCGCCAGCCACCAAGGCGATAGCCAATGTGAGCTTACGAATCGTCATACATGTCTCCTTGAATATTGAAACAAACTACCAACAAAAAAACCAACCCAAACAACCAAAAATCAATGCGGGAAAGGCCAAATACGCATCTTTTGCTTGCCCACGCTCCACAAGCGCGCCAAACCGTGCGGCTCCACAATCAGGAACCAGACGATCAGCGCTCCAAACACTATAAATTCGGCGTGAGTCAATGTCGCCGTGTCCACATTAAATCCAAACAAATGGCCCAAGACGGGCAGGAACTGGTTGATCGCAATCGGCAAGACAACAATAAAAGCGGCGCCAAAAAAGCTGCCCATCACTGAGCCCATGCCACCCAAAATCACCATAAACAGCAACTGAAACGAGCGGTCCACCGAGAAGGCTGCAGGCTCCCAAGAGCCCAGGTACACAAAAGCCCACAAAGCGCCGGCCACACCGACGATAAAGGAGCTGACGGCAAAGGCGCTGAGCTTGGCGTACATGGGGCGGATGCCAATGACGGCGGCAGCCACGTCCATGTCGCGGATGGCCATCCACTCGCGGCCAATCGCTCCGCGCACCAGGTTTTTCGCGAGCAAACCAAAAACCACCAAAAAGCTTAGGCAGAACAAATACTTGGCCAGCGGCGTGGTGATGGCAAAACCCAGCACCTGCAAATCTGAAACCGAGGCCGTGCCCGAGGCCGAGTCGTTGGTAAACCACGTGATGCGCAAAAACGCCCAGTCGCAGAAAAACTGCGCCGCTAAGGTGGCCACTGCCAAGTACAAGCCTTTGACCCGCAAGCTGGGCACGCCAAAAAATATACCAACCAAAGTGGAAAACACGCCTCCTAAGAGGATCGCCAGCACCACCGGCATGCCATCGACCCGAATAAAAAAGTTGTAGGCCGCATAAGCACCCACCGCCATGAAGGCGCCAGAGCCTAAAGAGATCTGGCCGCAGTAACCGACCAAAATATTGACCCCCAAAGCCGCCAGCGACAGGATGAGGAAGGGCACCAAAATAGCGCGGAACATGTATTCGTCGGCCAGGAATGGCACGCCGATAAATGCAAAGGCGATAAGCAGCAATACACCGACGCGGTCTTGCGTGATGCCAAATATCTGCTGGTCCGCCCGGTAGCTGGTTTTGAATTGGCCGTTTTCTCTGTAAAACATGGTGTGTTCCTTCAGACGCGGTCAATGATTTTTTCGCCGAACAGGCCTTGCGGACGGAACAGCAAGACGATCAGCGCCAACACATAGGCAAACCAGATTTCGATGCCGCCGCCCACATAAGGCCCGAGAAAAACTTCGGAGAGTTTTTCGCCGACACCAATAACCAAGCCACCCAAAATCGCACCGGGCACCGAGGTCAGCCCGCCCAAAATCACCACCGGCAGCGCGCGCATGGCGACCGTGGACAAGGTAAATTGCACGCCCAGCTTGCTACCCCAGATCATGCCGGCCACCAAGGCTACGACACCGGCCACACACCACACCACCACCCAGATACGGTCTAGCGGAATACCGATGGATTGCGCCGCCTGGTGGTCATCGGCCACCGCGCGCAGAGCACGGCCAGTCGATGTTTTTTGGAAAAACAGGGTGAGCAAAATCACCA
>CAMDFL010000261.1 GCA_945897475.1 Bordetella parapertussis | reverse complement strand
GTGCTTTTCGAGAAGGTGCTGGCACTTAACCCTAACGACAAGACCGCGAAACTCTACACTGAGCGCTGCGATTTTCTCTCAGCGAATCCCCCGGCCGAAGATTGGTGCGGGGTGTGGGTGCTGGAAGAAAAATAGGCACCCCAGCTTATTGCTATCCTTTTTTTGAATTAACTCAGCCCTTCAGCGGCCAGTTGTAGCAGTTTTCATAGCCCTCGAGTAGCAGTTTTGATAGCGCTCTAGTAGCCGTTTTCATAGCGCTCCATGCGAAAAGCGCGACCTTGTGGAGAAATCCAGAATGGTTGCGAAATTACGTTCCTGCGATTCCAAACCAAATAATTCTCTAAATAAAATGGTGCTACCATTGTGCTAACGTGATTTATTTTGGAGGCTTTGATGGAAGTTGCAATTCGAAAAATGGGCAATTCGCAGGGCGTGCTAATCCCCAAACCCGTTCTGGCACAGCTTGGCCTGGAAGGTCGGGCTGATCTGCAAGTGCGTAACGGCGTGATTGAAATTCGCCCCATACACAGGAATCCGCGCGAAGGCTGGGCGGCGGACAGCCAACGTCTTGCCGCAGCTGGCGACGATGCGCTCGTATGGCCTGTGTTCGCCAATACCGACGATGCTGAACTCAAGTGGTAATCAAGACCGGCGAGATTTGGCTTGCTCAACTGGACCCAGCAGTCGGCAGCGAAATCAGAAAGACGCGTCCCTGCGTAGTGGTTTCCCCACCGGAAATGCATGACCACCTGCGCACAGCCATTGTTGCGCCCATGACCACCGGTGCGCATCCGGCTGCCTTTCGCATCCACCTGACGTTTCAAGGAAAATCCGGACTTATCCTATTGGACCAGATCCGTACACTGGAGAAAACTCGTCTGATCAAGCGCATGGGGACTGTTCGCCCCGCAACGCTGACTCAAACGTTGCAAACCTTGCAGCTTGTATTCGCTCCGACCTGAATGAACGAAGCCGGAAACCCGCGCCGGGTATATCACCCCGTACACCGCCAGATTTGAACGGTGCTCTACGACGCTACGAGTGCACGCGGATGCCGCGAACCAGCCGCGCACAACTGGGTTTTCGCGCTCAGGCAAAGGAGAACCACCTGGTTTCTCCAATTGCTCGCTTGCGGCGCGATTTACTGACTAAAATGCGCGCTCGATTCAGTATCAACAAGACCCCGGATGCCGTTTCCTGAATTTACGATTTCGATGTGGGACGCGCGGAGTCTTCTTGATACAGGATTTTGATTGGATTCACGACGGTATGCCATGCCTGGCATTGACGACTACGACTGAGAAGAAATGACAAAAACAGGTCGCAACGATCCCTGTCCCTGCGGCAGCGGCAAGAAATACAAGCTTTGCTGCGGTGAGCGCACCCGTAGCGGTGCGCCTGCGGCACAGAGCGCGCAAGCCAATATTTTCAGCCCGGCCTTGCGCATCAACCCAGGGCATGCTCTGGCCGCGCTCAGCCTGGGCAACGTGCAGTTCGCGCAAGGCCAGGCCGAAGCCGCTGAACAAAGCTATCGAAGCGCGATTTTGGCGGACAAGGGTAATTTTAAGGCCCACGCCAATCTTGGCAATGCCCTCCAATCTCAAGGACGCCTCGAAGATGCGTTGGAGAGCTATCATCGCGCCCTGGTGATCAATCCGGATTCCGCCGAGATACTAGGCAACCAGGGCAATGTGCTGCAAGCCAAAGGAGATTTCGATGCAGCCATCACCAGCTACGAAAAAGCACTCGCGATAAAACCGAATTCCGCGGAATTGCTGGGAAACCTGGGAATGTCTTTGCATTCGCGTGGAAATGTAGATGAAGCGATAGCAAGCTACGTTAAATCTCTGGCAATCAAACCGGACTTCGCCCCCGCGCATTACAACCTGGGTATTTCATTGCAGGCGCAGGGAAACATTGAGGGCGCAATCGCGAGCTATGGCGAGGCCCTGCGCCTGATGCCTGGCACCCCCCGCATTCATGTGAATCTGGCCTCGGCCTATCAGACGCAACACAAATTTGAGAATGCGATTGCCAGTTACCGTCAGGCTATCGCTTTGGACCCCGATCTGGTCGTCGCGCACAACGGCCTTACCGCCCTGCTTGGCACCCTGGTTCCGTTGTGGCACGTGCCGATGATGAACGACGCCTTGCGTAACGATGCGTATTTTCAAGCGCTCAAGGCCGCGATCACGCCTTCGTCTCATGTTTTGGAGATCGGCACCGGCTCGGGCCTTCTTGCAATGATGGCGGCCAAACTGGGCGCGAAGTCGGTGACCACCTGCGAGGCTGAACCCTTGATTGCCGCGACCGCCAAGCGCGTTATCGCGGACAATGGATTGAGCCACCGCATCAATGCCTTCTCCCGTGTATCCAATGACTTGACTATTGGCGTCGAACTGGCAGCACCCGCTGACATTCTGGTCTCGGAGGTCCTGTCCAGCGAGTTGCTGGGCGAGCACGTCCTGCCCAGCATTGAGGATGCAAAGCGGCGCCTGTTAAAACCCGGTGGCCGGCTGATTCCCGCATCGGGCAGCATCATGATTGGCCTGTTCGGCGGCGAAGCAATCGGCAGCAATGTGATGGTGGAGGATTCCTGCGGATTCAATCTTCGTCAATTCAATGCGATCGTGCAAAGAAAGCAAGGCATTACCCGCAATGATTTGATGGGTGAAATGTTCTGCGATGACATCGAGGCGTTTCACTTCGATTTTCAGAATCAGGCATTTCATCCGGGCGAGTCGAAATTGCTGCGCATACCTCTGAAAACCAGTGGACGCTGTTATGGCATCATCCAATGGATACGGCTGCGAATGGATGAGAGCACGGTGTTCGAGAACCATCCCTCGATCAAGGCGGCTGCCTCGGGTTGGCAGCATCTGGCCTATGTTTTTCCGACCCCGGTGGATTTCAAAGCCGGCCAGGTGGCACGCGTTTCGGCGGTGCACAACCGCATCTTTCCCTGGTTTACACTTGAAGGAATCGAATAGTCCCAACAGGAATCGCATAGTCCACGACAGAGTCAAATAAGCTTCGACTCTGCCCGCGCAGTCCAACAATTCCTTAAACTACCCGCTTTTCCCTATCCGATTGATCCCGCCTTTTTCAATTTCAAACCAGTCAGGACGCTCATCATGGCCGACCCAATACTCAGGACCGTCACCCGCACTCAAGGCAACAACGCCTCGCTCAAGGATGGCACCGTAAAGCCGGTGGGATTCGCCTTCGACTTCGTCGAAGTCGATCCGCTCATCGACGCCTTTCGCCGCATGACACGCGGGATGGAGTTCGATGTGTGTGAAATGGCGATCACCA
Source organism: Bordetella parapertussis (assembly GCA_945897475.1). Taxonomy (GTDB): domain Bacteria; phylum Pseudomonadota; class Gammaproteobacteria; order Burkholderiales; family SG8-39; genus 2-02-FULL-62-17. The sequence goes on along the minus strand of CAMDFL010000261.1, from coordinate 753 downwards.
CTTATATATGCGGGCGAGAGCATGGCAAACGCTATACAGCGCTGCCAATCTTCATCGTGCGCGCTTTCCACCATGGGGCGATCCTGGTCAATACCAGGGCCGGGATTACAACGCCAAAGGATCTGGAAGGTAAAAAGGTCGGCGTCAATCGCGGCTATACCGTGACCACCGGCCTGTGGGCGCGCGGCGTGCTTGCGCATCAGCACGGCGTGGACCTGAGCAAAATTACCTGGGTGCTCTCCGGCGACGAGCATGTGGCCGAGTTCCGCCCGCCCTCGAACGTCGTCCCCATTGAAAAAGGCAAGAAGATCGCGGACATGCTTGCCGCCGGAGAGTTGGTGGCGGCCATAGGCGCGGAATGCGATCACCCGGATGTCAAACCGCTCATCCCCAATGCCAGGGAAGCCGGTTATTCGGCCCTCACCAAACTGGGCCACTACCCTATAAATCACGTCGTGGTGGTTCGCGATGAATTGTTAGCTGCCAATCCGCAACTGGGGCCAGCTATTTTCCAGGCGTTCTCTGACGCCAAACGCCTGTACGTCGAACGGCTGAAATCCGGCCAGATCGCGAAAATGAGCGCTGTCGACGAAATGCACAAGCACGTCATGGAACTCACAGGGCGCGATCCGGTGCCCTATGGTGTCGAGGCCAATCGCCAGACCATTGCGGAAGTCATCGATTACGCACTTGAGCAAGGCATCATCAACAAGCGCGTCAGCGTGGAATCCTTGTTTGCCGCGTACGAATAGG
>CAMDFL010000260.1 GCA_945897475.1 Bordetella parapertussis | reverse complement strand
ACGGAGGTTCCCGAGGAACTTACGAAGCCCGATGAATTCGTCTGCTTTCGTCTGAAGACGCAAATCTGGAAATCCAATTGGCTTCTTGCGATCGATGGCAGCGATGGCTTTCACGCCATCACCCTGCATACGATCTCACAATCCGCATCGGATATTTCCCGTCAAGGCGGCGTGCCTTTGAAAGACCGGCGCGTGCAAATCGTCCATACCAATCACGGTGTGCGCGGCATATCGGTGGATCTGGAGGGCAAACCCATCGGCCACGGCCATTTCACCACCGATGTGCGCGGCGAGCGTTTCGTGCTTCCCTGCCTCACCACCAATCCGATTTCACCGGCGCCGGGCGCGGCGAGCTATGCCTCGCGTCTATGGCAGTTTCCCGTGGATGAGAATCACACCATGATCGTTCGCTATCTCGCCTTTCGGGCTGGCAATGAGGCCGAACGCGCAAAGGCAAAGGCAAGCTTCGATTCGGTGGCCGCACAACGCCTGGAAAAAGTCGGCGAGGAGGATGCCTGGGCGGTCGAAGCGCAGGGCGACCTGCTGGAGGCGCGGCGAAGCGAGACCCTGCTCTCGCCCGACGAAGACGTGGTCAAGGTGCGGCGCATGATTGCGCATGCATTTGTAAATCAGGTCACCGCAGGCAGCCGCGATCCCATTCCGCCGGGAGCACTGGACTGCCCGGTTTGATCGGGATTGGCATCCGTCGCAACGTGAACTGCAGGCCAGCCTGGTGGCGAACATTCACGTTCAAAGGCGCCGCATACTTTGAGTGAAACGGGTGGCCTGTGTAGGTAGATCACCGATCCCCAGCCTGCAGACATCCGCTGAATGCATAAGCGCCGCGGGATTTGGGTCTTCCGTCGATACGCCTTAGACGTATAATGCTTCATGTTCACCGTCGCCACTACTGAACGCTTTGAGAGCGATGCCGCCGATATTTGGTCCGAGGCCGAGATCGATGAATTGATTGTTTCTATCGCGAGGAATCCGAATCAAGGCGATCTGATACCGGGTACGGGCGGTCTGCGTAAATTGCGCTGGGCCAGAGCAGGCATGGGTAAGCGCGGTGGCGCAAGGGTAATTACCTACACGATTGACCGAGATGGCAAAGTATGGCTGTTGACGGCCTACGCAAAAGCGGTGCTGGAGAACCTGAGCGCGGCGACGCTCGTCAAGCTGAGAAAGGAACTTATCGATGACTAAAGCAAAATTCACCGGCAAATCCAAAGTGGAGGTCGGATTGTTGCAGGCGGTGCGCGATATGAAAGCGGGGCGCGCGGCGCGCGTGTTCGTGCCTAACGGCAAGGGCGGTATGGTGCGCTCGGAAGTGGCGCGCGCGCGATTGGCATCCGGCCTCACGCAGCAAAAATTCGCCTCGATACTTGGCGTTTCGCTGCGCACCTTGCAGGAATGGGAGCAGGGACGAAAAAATCCGTCCGGCGCCGCGCGAACTCTCCTGAAAATTGCAGGCACGAATCCGAAAGCGCTACTCGCCGTGGCAAACGACTAGGCAATCTGGAAGGCCAACTGGCTCTTGGCCATCGATGGCAGCGATGGCTTTCATGCCATCACGCTGCACACCATTTCGCAATCGGCTGCCGACATCGACCGCCAGGGCGGCGTGCCGCTCGCGGATCGCCGCGTGCAGATTGTCACCACCAATCACGGCGTGCGCGGCATCTCGGTCGACCTCCAAGGCAATCCCATCGGCCACGGTCATTTCGCGGGGCCAAGCCGCCCGATTCCGCGTTTACTGGGTAGGAGCGCCGGCCGTTACGGGATCCGCGAGGCCTGGAAGGCGGTCTGGTACCACTGGCCATCCTTTCTGAGCCAGACTTGGGTTACGCGGGCGTGATCTTCACGGCCTTCGCGGGCGTTGGTCATCGCGCCGGTCATGACCGCTGTGTCTGCGTAGACGCGAACCTGGAGGTCCTTGCGCGTCACGGTACGCGGATTGCTCCTCACGCCGGCCAGGTAGGCCGCCTTGTCTTCCTGGCGGCCGGGCATATGGACATGGGTGAGATCGTCAGTGAGCAACGATGCGAGCTCGTCCCAGCGTTGATTGGAGATGGCCGGCAGCGCTGTTCTTCGCGGGCAAGAATGGCCTGGATGGCGGCGGCGTTGGCTTCGCTTTGAGTGGTCATGCGGGTGATTCCTTCCGGGTTGGTGTTCTGATTTCTCGCGTCCAGACGCACTTTACTCTTCGATTCCGGAGGGGGCGAAAGCAGGTTGATGGCCGGCGAGGTGCAGGGAGACCTGCTCGAAGCCCAGCGTTCGGAGAACCTGCTCTCACCCGACGAGGATGTGGTCAAGGTGCGGCGCATGATCGCGCGCGCCTTTGTCAATCAGCTCACCGCAGGCAGAGCCGCGATCCCATTCCGCCGGGAGCACTGGACTGCCCGGTTTCATCGGGATTGGCATCCGTCGCAACGTGAACTGCAGGCCAGCCTGATCGCGAACATTCACGTTCATAGGCGAGTCAAACGAGGGCACTAAAAAATCCAGAGAACCGCCGATGCCCGCGTCCTTTGCAACAAATAGCTGGGCGTCAATCACCGTGGCATATTCAAGGTCAAAAATCGGCCCAAATTTGGACTGTCAAGGTTATTGTTGCCAATGACAGCTCCCGGCCAATGCGGCTGCTGGCGGTCAGATGCATATTGAAGCAACGCTTCGGATTCGAGCGACCGGAGCCGAAAAAACTGGGATGGCGCTTTCGGCCACAAGTGGCGGTTCACTGTTACGTTTCGATGCTCGAAAGCAGACACCCAAAAACAATAAACCCAACCGAAGCTGGGTCTGTGTGAGGGCTTCTGAGATTACGCTTTCTTGCAGCGAATAGGGGCAGGCTCGAAAAAAAGCGCCAACCGATCACCTCGATTTGCAAGCAAGCAATTGGCAAGGCCCTGTAACTTTAGCTAAAATGGCTAACGATTCATCGTTGGAGTTATGCCATGCGAGTTACCGCCACCCAGGCCAAGAACCGGTTTGGCGCCATCTGCACCCAGGCCAAAACAAAGCCGGTCTACGTTGAAAAAGACGGGCGCATCGACACCGTCATTGTGTCCGCCCAGCAGTTTGAAGCGCTGCAGTCTGCTGCCCAGAGGACGACACCGAGGCAGCGCAAAGCACAGTTTGAAAAGACGCACAGCGCCTGGATTACCGAGCAAAATTCCCGTTTCGAAGCGCATGGCCTTTGGTGCGACGATCTGAGGGTCTGGTAGCCGCCATGCAATACGATGTTTACGATAATCCCAGCGCGCGCATGCGCGATCAATATCCGTTCGTGGTGGACGTGCAAAGCAACCTGCTCAGCAGCCTGGCAACGCGAATGGTGGTGCCACTGGCTATAACTTCGCTGGCAGCCAATGAGCTGCCACGCCGCCTGTGCCCGGTGATTGCGGTACGTCGCAAAAGCCTGATGCTTGTTCCCTTTGAAGCCGCACCACTTGACAAGCGCCTCCTGAAAAACGGCGTTGCATCCATCCAGGATCGTGCCAATGACATCACCGCAGCGATGGATGCCGTGATGAGCGGCATTTGACCGCGCGGGACGGACAAACTCCTTCGTGGCAAAAAAGGAAAAAGGGGCCAGGCTCGATTTAGATAATTCGAGCCTGGTCCCTTTTTTCCGCAGTTCGGCGAATTTTGTCAACCACCGGTCCCGGCCAGGAGCCGACCTTGACCTTGCCACCAATTGCTCCAGAAGTCCGCTCCTCGGCCTTATGGAATGCTTTGCATAAGGCCGAGATCCGGACTCTCACAGCTTCTTATCTTGATGCTCCAGGTCGAAAGTGCCGTTTCCCTTTCCTCGACGCCCGACTACATCACCGAAGTCCCGCCATCCACCATCAAAATAGCGCCGGTTACGAACGATGCCTCATTCGAGGCAAGCCACAAAACCGGATAGGCGATTTCGCTTGCTTCGCCCCAGCGTTTGAGGAGCGTGTCTGCCTTGGCCTGGCCGCGCAGGTCGGCTTCGCTCAATCCCCGGCCCCTGGCGCGGCCCATGGTAAACGGCGTCAGCGTTCCGCCGGGGCATACCGCATTGGCGCGAATGCCGTGCTCGGCGCCCTCGAAGGCCAGCGTTCGGGTAAGCGACAGCAGTGCCGCCTTGCTCGC
>CAMDFL010000259.1 GCA_945897475.1 Bordetella parapertussis | reverse complement strand
GGCGGCAGTGCCAACAATGGAGGCAGCAACAACGGTGCCCGTAGAAGCAGCACCGGCAGCCAAGGTATTGGCACCCGCTACCGCGCCGGTCGGGCCCGCGACAACTGCTGCGCAATTGGGGTTGTTAGCGCTACCCGTGGTGTCGGTGTTACCCATGATGATCTGGGCGTGGCCCATCGACGACACGGCGTTCCAGATACCCGCGATGCTGGTGTAGGCGGTGCTGAAACCACCAACCTGAAACGATCCCCAAGACGTGCTGCGAATGCCGATGTAGGAGTCGCGTCCACCCAGGGTGGCGATATTGCCATCCGTGGTGATAGGACGACCATCAGGACTCATTCCGGACTCCAGCTGGAAATAGGCGGTCATGCCGCCGCCCAGGTCTTCCGAGCCGCGCAAGCCCCAACGCGGCGCGTTGAAATGCAGATGCTGTTTGGTCTGCGAAGAAGCTTGCGGGGTGCCAGTGGTGCCAGCGGCGGCGCCTGCTGTGGCTGAGGTCGGATTGTTAACGCTGCTGGCGCTGAATTTCGTGCTGCGCAGGTTGCCGTCTAAGTGACCGTAGACACTGACATTCGCGGCTTGCGCGAAGGCCAATCCGGGTGCGCCGATCGCGCCGGCTACTGCTACGGCCATTAGTTTTTTGTTCATCAAAATGCTCTCCTTGTTATTTCGGAATTTGGCAAAGCTGAAGCGGTTCGAACGGCGCCTCGGCAAAACCACTTTTAACCCTCCCCTTGTTGCAGGAGTTGGCGCCATTGTGGAGATTACGTACGGTGTTTTCCAGAGATAGTGTGAAATTGGGGTAATTTGCGCTGGAAAATGTTGCGCTGATGCAACAAATAACTTGTTTCAAAGAAAATTTAATGACTTCAATGGGATAAAAACATTTCCTCAAGTGCCTTACCAGGATTACTCGCGCGCATGAATGCCTCGCCAATTAAAAAGGCATTGACCCCCGCTGCGCGCAGACGATTGACGTCTTGCGAAACCAGAATGCCACTTTCAGCGATCACCAGGCGGTCTTCGGGCACCAAGGGAAGTAATTTGATGCTTGTGTCCAAGGTGGTCACAAAACTGCGTAGATCGCGATTATTAATTCCCAACAGTGGCGTTTTCAATCTCAGTGCAATATCCAACTCAGCCTGGTCGTGAATCTCAACCAACACCGCCATGCCCAAGGAATTCGCCAGAGACTCAAGCTCCGCGAGTTGCGCAGGGTCCAACGCGGCAACAATCAACAGGATGCAATCAGCGCCCCAGGCCCTTGCCTCATAGACTTGGTAGGCATCGGCAATAAAATCTTTGCGTAACGCGGGAATCACCGCCGCCGCGCGCGCCGCGATCAGGTGTTCAGGCGCGCCCTGAAAAAATTGGGCGTCGGTCAGCACCGACAGGCATGCCGCGCCATGCGCGGCATAGGAGGCGGCGATCGCCGCGGGGTCGAAATTCTCTCGAATCACACCCTTGCTGGGGCTCGCCTTTTTGATCTCGGCAATCACGGCGGATTTGCCTAGGGCAATCTTCGAGCGCAAAGCGCCGGCAAAATCACGTGCCGGCGGCGCGGCTTCGGCGGCTGCTCGCACTTCGGCCAGCGGCCGAAGCGTTTTTGCCGCGGCGACTTCTTGTGCCTTGACCTTGAGAATTTTATCGAGAATGTCGCTCAATCGAATGCCTGTCACAGTGTGTTGAAGAAAAACGCGCCGTTACGCTGGCGCCGGGAAATTTTCATGAAAAATCATAAACCCTCAAACCCATGGCTTTTGCCGCGGCGATTTGTATCCGGTCGGCGCTGGCAAATTCGACGGCGCCCATCAGCTTTGCGGCGGCGAGATGCATCGCGTCGAGCGTGCGAAGCCCAATTCCGGGATATGCCCGCATCAGATGTTCGGCCTCGGCGCAGGTCGTGTCGGCGAGCGGCAGCACCACTATATTTCCGTCACGCTGATGGGTGTAGAACAAATTCAGCGCCGCTTTTTCAAGACGGCCGGTAATCTGCCGGTTGCGGCGGCGGCGGCCCAGCGCACAACAAAACTCCACTCCTGCCAGCCGGCTGATGGCGATGCTCGATTGCGCCACGAACAGGGCATCAACGTCGTCGGAGCGCGCCTCGTCGATGTACCACTTCAAAAGGGCGCTGGTGTCGGCGAAAAGCGCGGCCACCGATCAATAATCCCTGCTATCGCGGTCTTCGCGGATCAGCGCTTCACTGGGAATGGACTGCAATTTCTGCCTGGCGCGAAATGCACGGAGACTGGGCAGACGCCGAGGCGCCGCGACCGCCACCAACGGCAACACACGAGCGAACGGCTTGCCGTGATGAGTGAGCAGCACTTCGCCTTCCCGCTCCAACTCCTTTTGCAAAACATCGTAACTGGCTCGCATTTCGCGGATTCCCAATGTTTTCATGATTCACTTCCATAAATATCGAGGCACGCGCCAATTATGTCACATTTTATAGTTGTGTCACAATTAATGGCTATCCTGTCTGTCTCGTCTGGCGCGATCGGGACCGTGATCGCAGCTTACTGAGAGACCAGTTCGGCGCGTTGTTGGACGAGAAAATCGCGGTCCACATACTGCGCCAGGTATTCGATATCCGAATTCAAAACGCCTTTCTCGCGGAAGTGCCGTTTCCATTTTGCGCACGCCGCGGCAACGAAGGCGGCTTCCAAAATCGCCTCGCCGCGGCTCATGCCAAAGAGCACCGCCTCGGATAAGGCGTTGTCCACGGTTGAATCCGCGCCATCGCGGCCGACGCGCATTTGTTGATAGCCCAGGGCTTGCGCGCTTGGTAGAAGATCGAATGCCGGTGCGAGATGAAAATATTGCCCGTCATCCACCCACAGCTAACACTGGTCGCCAATGCTTCGGGCGTCACGCTGAAGGTCGCGCCAAAGAAAACCAGCCGAAATCTGGCCGAGCTAATTGGCATGCTGCGCCACAATGGGCCGCAGCTTCCCACCGAAGAGTTGTGCGCGCCGGTCGATTACAGCGTAGTAGAAGAGTCCGAAACAGTTGCGCATGCATTGGACTGGTATGCGCAAGGCGTCGATTTCGCCGACGCGCTGCATCTGGCGGTTTGCGGGGCCGCGGTGATGCAGACCTTCGACCGGGATTTCTGCAAGGCGGCGCGGGATGCAGGTCTCGCCCCGGAAGTGCGGGTGTGGGCGGTTTAGCCGGTTTGCTGCGTGCTCTTGACGAATTCCTCAAGTTTGGCGCGCGCCTTGCCGCTGATGATCGCCTCAAGCGCCTTTTCGACACCCTCTTCGATAGTCGCCGCTTTGCCAGATACATAGATTGCCGCGCCGGCGTTGAGCGCGACGATATCGCGCGCGGCATCGGATTTATTCTCCAACGCGGCGAGCACCTTATCGCGGGATTCATCGACGCTGGCCACGATCAGCGCGCTGGCAGGGTAGGTCGGCAAGCCAAAGCGTTTGGGTTCGACGGAGTATTCGGACACCTCGCCGCCTTTCAACTCTCCCACCATGGTCGGTCCGCTGATCGAAATCTCATCCAGGCCTTCCATGCCATAAACGGTCAACGCATGACGCGAACCTAATCGTTGCAAGGCGCGTATTTGTATGCCGACGAGGTCGGGATGGAACACGCCCATCACCTGCGTTGGGGCGCCGGCGGGATTGGTCAATGGACCGAGAATGTTGAAAATAGTGCGTACACCCAGTTCGCGTCGCACCGACGCGGCATGCTTCATCGCCGAGTGATGCGCCGGGGCGAACATGAAGCCCACGCCAACGGTGTCGATGCATCGGCCCACCTGCTCGGGGGTCAGGTTGATATTGGCCCCCAGCGCTTCCAGCACATCGGCGCGGCCCGATTTGGAGGACACCGCGCGTTTGCCGTGTTGGGCGACACGCGCGCCGGCCGCAGCGCAAACGAAGATCGCGGCGGTGGAGATGTTGAAGGTGTGAGATCCATCGCCGCCAGTACCCACCACGTCAACCAGATAGGTCGGATCGGCAACTTTCACTACGGTGGCCAGCTCGCGCATCACCTGCGCCGCCGCGGTGATTTCACCGATGGTTTCTTTTTTGACGCGCAGCCCGGTGATGATCGCCGAGAACAGCACCGGAGACATTTCGCCGCCCATGATCTTGCGCATGAGATCGAGCATCTC
>CAMDFL010000258.1 GCA_945897475.1 Bordetella parapertussis | reverse complement strand
TGTTTTATTAAAAATAAAACTATTTAAAAACAATATATTAAAAATTCTAATTCATGTATTACCTTAAATAAAATGGGGCTCTCTTAAGTCCGAATTCCGGGACAAAGAATAAATCGACTCTGCTTTATTCAGAAACCGCGTTTTTATACAGGATAGTGTTTACCCGTATAAAAACGCGGTTGGCCCGCGGCAGCGCTGCCAAAACCAGCACGAACGAAAAATCCGTTCGTGCGGTTCGTTGTTTAAAACAACGAGCCGCAGCAAACCGCTCGCAACAGGGGGGACCTGCGCTTGCGATTGGCGGACCTATTCAAACTAAAGTGGACCCATTCGAACCTGGGAGACACTAGGCGCCCGGTCGCACCCGCAAGTATTGCCGAGGAATATCGAGACTTTCGCCCAGCGCCTTAGCCGCATGCCAACCCCATCTCGGATTCCACATCATGCCCCGCCCGAGCGCGACGATGTCGGCCTGGCCGTTTGCGACAACTTTCTCCGCGTGGTCGAACTCGGTGATCAGGCCGACGGCTATGGTGTTGATGTTGACTTCTTTTTTGATGCGCTCGGCGAAGGGGATGTGATATCCAGGGGCATAGGGAATCTTGGCCTCCTTGTATCCGGCCCCGCTTGAGGCATCGATCCAGTCGCAGCCGAGGTTCTTTAATTCGTGCGATAACACCACCGCGTCATCGATATCCCAGCCACCGGGCATCCACTCGGTGCAGGAGATACGCACCCCCAGGGGTTTATCGGCCGGCCATACCGCCCTCATCGCGGCAAATACTTCCAAGGGAAAGCGCATGCGATTGACAAGCGACCCGCCGTATTCGTCGGTGCGCTGATTGGATAGCGGCGACAAAAATTGATGCAATAAATAACCATGCGCGCCATGCAATTCGATGGCGTCGAATCCAATCCGAGCCGCGCGTTGGGTGGCTGCGGCAAATTTCTCCACCAGCAATTTGATCTCGGCGATGGTGAGCGCGTGCGGCGCATCGCTGCCATCGGACTCGGGAATTGCCGAGGGCGCGACCGCCTGCCAGCCGCCCTCTTTCACCGATATTGGCGCGCTGCCTTCGAACGGCGCTTTTTTGGATGCGCGGCGGCCGGCATGCGCGATCTGCAACGCGTATTTCGCCTGACCGTACTTACGGCAATGCGCGAGCACTCGCACAAGCGCGGCTTCGTTCTCATCGGAGTACAAACCCGAACAGCCATAGGTGATGCGGCCAACCGGTTCGACGTCGGTCATCTCGAAGCAAACAAAGGAAGCACCCGACATGGCGAACATCCCCAAATGAGTCATCTGCCAATCGTTCATACAACCATCGACACTGGAATATTGGCACAGCGGCGAGAGCATGATGCGGTTGTCGATGGTGAGGCCACGCATCGCGAAGGGGGAAAACAGGGCCGATTTCATAGGAGAATCCGTTGATAGAAATTGAAAAAATGCGAACGATGCTGGCACGCACGGCAAAGCCCGCATTGCAATGCCTAGCGCTGCATTGGTTGCATCGCTCGTATAGCGCAGAACCGGTTCGTCTGATTCACTGGCAATGCCCGGCCAAGCACATCATACTGGCGCTTCGAACATGGCGCCGTCATACCCGAGCGGCCGCGACGAAATATAGATTTACATTTTATAAACCATTAGATTTAAACGTATCCAGATGAAAAAAATAAATCGCATGATCCTGTGGGGCACGTTGCTCACCACGCTTCTGGTGGTGACCTGTATTCAGCTTCGGGTCGTGCTTGCGAAATCGACACAAGGAGAACAAGCCGCCGATGTCGTAACGGCGATCTGTTTGCTGGCGGGGTACCTGATACTCGTTGTTGGCATGCTGGTGGTCGGAACAAACTGCTACCAAAACCTCATTTTGCGCCGCGCTGACGCAACACTGGAAACCCCTGGTAATCAATGGCATTTCAAAACCGGAGTGGCTTTTTGCATTCTCGGTCTGGCGTCCATATTTTTACCTGTGCTCTGAGGGGAAAATGGGGCGGGTCAATGTATCCGGTTCAATGTATCACTCGCCTATGAGCCAACTGCGGTTGGGTCGCATGCAACGGCCCTTACTCTGTATCATTGACATTTTTACAGATCAACCCGCGTTCTTAGATCTCAACATCCCATGAACAGCACCCCGATGAGGCCACCAAGATGAGCGTCACCCGTCCTTTCCATCTCGCCTTCCCGGTTCGCGATCTCGCAGAAGCACGGCGCTTCTATGGCCACCTGCTGGAGTGTCCTGAGGGGCGTTCGAGCAACGAGTGGGTGGACTTTGACCTCCATGGGCATCAGATTGTCGCGCACCTCGCGCCGAAGGAGTGCCGGGAGGTCGCCACCAGTCTGGTCGACGGCGAAGCCGTTCCGGTGCGGCACTTCGGTGTAGTACTGACCATGGCGCAGTGGGAGCGCCTGGCCGAGCGGCTGTCACTGGCCGGCACACAATTCGTCATCGAGCCGCACGTGCGATTCAAAGGCGAGGTCGGCGAGCAGGCCACCATGTTCTTCTTCGATCCATCGGGCAACGCCCTGGAATTCAAAGCCTTCGCCGACGACTCGCAGTTGTTCGCGAAATAGCGACCGGAAAATATAGCGCGCACTGTCAAGTACCTGTCGATCGAAGGGCCGCAACCGGTGGGCGAGGCGTTCGACAAGACCACAGTGGCGTAGTAATTAGGGCCGGGACTCTCCCGCTGCCATCTTCTGCGGTCGATCCGTAGCGGCCACCCCGGTGAAAGCCGGCGTGCTGAATAGTTCAACCAGATATTGCGGTCACCGACCGCAATATCTGGCCGGCGACGATCACCGTCATAGCATTAAAGTAAAACTTTTTAATTATAAATGTTAATTTTAGTGGAATTGCAATGCACATATCAATTCTAAATTTAGGATTGTTTCTATGCCGGGGCACTACCTTGACAGGGACGGCATCAGCGCAAGCGCATTGTCCCGCTCGATTCTGCGCAATTCCGCCGGGCTGAATCCGTGCTTGGCCAGACCTGCCGCCGTATCGGCAATGGTCATCGAGCCCCAAGGCGTATCGGTGCCAAACAGAATGTTCGCCGGGGTCACCAGTTGCAGCAAAGGCGCAAGCGTTTCCGGGCGCGCTGACAGCGCTGTGTCGTAATACAGGCGTTTCAATTCCGCCAATGGCCCATCGGGAATCATTTCCGCCAGTCGTTTGTTGCGCTTGACCAGGCCACTGATGCGCGCGGCGAGCAATGGCACGCCCGCGCCCGCGTGCGAAAAAATAAATTTTATGTTGCGGCAGCGCGTGAAGGTGCCACTGTATAACAGGCTTGTCACCGCGCGCATGGTATCGATGGGAAATTCGATCACCGCGTCGGGCACATCGGTGATCAGATCCATGCTGCAGGGCGCGACGGTCGGATGAAAGAACACCACCGCGTTGCGGCGATTGAGTTCGTCGAACACCGCGGAGAACTCCTTTTCGCCGGGCCAGCGATTGCCGTAGCTGGTCATCAGGCAGATGCCGTCGGCTTTCAGGGTATCGAAGGCGTATTCAATTTCACGCAGACTCCCCTCCGCATCGGGCAGGGGCAAGGCGGCAAAACTGCCGAAGCGCCCCGGAAAATCCGAGGAGATCTTTGCCGCGTATTCGTTGCAGATGCGCGACAGCTTGCGCCCCTCGTCCACATCGCCAAACCAGGTGCCGGGCGCGGAAACCGAAGCGATACCGGTGGCCACGCCGCACTGATCCATGAGCTCCACCGCGCCGGCGGGTGTCCATTCCAGCGGTCCGGCATAGATGCCGCCTGCCTGCCGGAAAATCTTTTCGGCCCCAAGCGCGGCGAGGTAGGCCGGCGGCAGGATGTGATGATGCACGTCAATGCGATGCGGCGACTTGGCGCCATCACTGCCTTCCGCGCTGCGCGAGGTTCCGCCTGCGCTACGCGCGGCGTCCGCGGGCGCGAAACAACCGCATGAAAGTACGCGATAACTACCCGCGCCACCCGCACCTGCGACCATGGATTACTTCCAGAGCAATTTAGTCACGTCAACCGGCTGCTTGAGCATGCCAAGCTCGCGGCCGATGCGTGCATACAGTTCCAGGTCTGCTGCTTTGAGATCGAAGTCGTAGGCGGGCACGATGGCCGTGGCCGCGCCCAGCACCTTGGCTTCCATTTCCTTGACTTCTTTC
>CAMDFL010000257.1 GCA_945897475.1 Bordetella parapertussis | reverse complement strand
GCTGCATGCTGGCAAACCGGCTCTCGGCGGATCCGGCCCATCGCGTGCTGCTGCTGGAAGCTGGCGGCGACAACGATGCGTTCTGGCTAAAAGTGCCCATCGGTTATCGCTACACCATCGGCGACCCGCGCTACGACTGGTGTTTTCAGGCGGCACCCGATGCCAATATCAATGGCAGATCGATATCGCATCCGCGCGGCAAGCTCATCGGCGGTTCCTCGGAATTAAATGGCATGTTCCAGATTCGCGGACAGGCTGCGGACTTCGACGATTGGCACGATCTGGGCTGCACCGGTTGGCGTTGGAAGGATGTGCTGCCCTATTTCAAGGCGCACGAGAATTTCGAGCTGGGCGAAAGCGCGGAGCATGGCGCGATGGGCGAGTTGCACGTGCAGCGGGCGCGTGTGCATTGGCCGGTGCTGGATGCGGTGGAAAAAGCGGCGGTCGAGGCGGGAATAAAAAAAATCGACGATTTCAATCGCGGCGACAACGAAGGCGTCGGCCCGATCCATTTCACGCAGAAAAATGGCCGGCGCTGGAGCGCGGCAAGCGCGTTCCTGAAACCCGCGATGGCGCGCGCCAACCTCAAGGTGGAAACGCACGCGTTGGTGCATCGCATCCAGTTCGAAGGCCAGCGCGCCTCTAGCGTGGAGTATTCGCGTGGCGGCCAGGTGTTTCGCGCCGTGGCCAAGCGTGAAGTCATTGTTGCCTGCGGTTCGATTGCCACGCCGGCGCTGTTGATGCGCTCGGGCGTGGGGCCTGCCGCGCATTTGCGCGAACACGGTATCGCCGTTGTTGCCGACCGTCCCGGCGTCGGGGGCAATCTGCAGGACCACTTGCAGATTCACCTCTCCTTTAAATTGGAGAATACGCGCACCCTCAACGACCGTTACCACTCGCTTTTCTCCCGTGCGCTGATGGGCCTGGAATACCTGCTCTTCAGAACGGGGCCGCTGTCGATGGGGCCATCGAGCCTTGGCGCCTTCGCGCGCTCCAATCCATCGCTCGCGCGAGCGAATCTTGGACTCATTGCCATGCCTTTCTCGCGCCAGGCCAACAAAGCCACCAGCCCGATGCATCCGTTTCCTGGCATCACGCTGAGCGCCTACGAACTGCGCGCGGCGAGTCGCGGCCGTATCGGCCTGACCTCTTCGCGAGCGCAAGACGCACCCAACCTATTCTTCAATTACCTGTCGCATCCCAACGATAAACAGGTGGCCATCGAGGCACTGCGTCTGATCCGGCGGATCATGCGCCAACCCGCGATGGCGGCGTTGAATCCCGTGGAAGTGGGTCCGCGGCCCGAAGTGCGGGATGAGGACGATGCGGGACTTTTGGAACTGTTCAAGGATTTTTGCACCACAGTGTTTCACCCGGTGGGCACCGCCAAGATGGGCGCATTGAACGACGCCCAGGCCGTCACCGATCCGCGCCTGCGTGTGATTGGCGTGGATGGTCTGCGTGTCGTCGATGCCTCGGTGATGCCGATCGTGAGTTCCGGCAACACCAATGCGCCCACCATGATGATCGCCGAAAAGGGCGCCGCGATGATCCTGCAGGATGCGCGGGATGAAGCGGCCGCGCCGCCAACGATAAAAAGTTTGGCTGCCGCCGAAACGCGGCAACCCGAGCTCGCCTGAAATCCCGGCCGCATCGCGCGGTGTTTTTTTGCGCCCGTGGCGTGATCCGGCAACTGACGGGACACCGCAAAAGACTCCCGCAACTGTGGAATAAATCGTAAGCCCCGGCGTCGATTGCGGCGAGCCCAGTCTTCGACGAAACCGCGACGGATTTCGCGGCAAGATCGTGCCAGTCCCTTAACCTTCGCGAAAGGAAAAAATATGTTTCGAATCGCATCGGCCTGCGCGATTGCACTTTCCGGATTGGCAACTAACGCGGCATTGGCGCAAAGCTACCCGGCCAAACCATTGCGATTCATCGTTGGCTTCGCGCCCGGCGGCGCACCCGACACCATGACGCGCCTTTTCGCCGACCGACTACCCGTGGCGCTCGGACAACCCATCGTGGTGGAAAACCGGCCAGCGGCGGGCGGCCTGGTTGCCGCGGAGAATGTCTCCAAAGCGCCGCCCGATGGTTATGTGCTTTTGTCCACGGTGACTGCGTCGTTCGTTCCCGCCCTGGTGAAGAACGTCCCCTACGATCCGTTCAACGACTTCGCCGGCATCGCCGCCGCCACTTCGGCCTCCGCGGCAAGGCAAGCATTGACGTGACGCCGTGCATGCACGCGTGCGGCATCCGACACAATATCCAACAAAGGTTCATCCGGATATTTCTCGAGCATCGCGTGCTGCCGCTCGATAAAAACTTTGTCCTCTTTAAATGTGCGTACGCTCTCGGTGAATAACTGCTCGCAGGCGACCGGGTCGTTCTGCCGGTGCCCGTTGGCGGTGGAAAAGAAATAAAACGAACTATTGTCGGTCTCGGGCGTGGAGGCGTGCAACAGTCGCAGCGCCACGCCGCCATCACGCCTGCCTTGGTCGTAAGCACCGGTATTGGCGTCAACCGCGCCGGTGAACTGAATTACGGCGCCAGGCGCGACGAACTCGAACTCCTGCCAGCGATCAACCTTGCCTTTGAAAGGCACCGCGCGGGTGTAAGTGGCGGGCGGTTCGTGATCGAGAAACCAGCGCGTGAATTTCACCCCGCGCGGCGTGCGCTCGGTATTCATAATGGCATCCACGTAGGCCTGTACCGGCCCGCTGCCGATGGTGCTTCGATGCACGAACCCCAGGTGCGTCAAATCCATGAGATTGTCGATGAGCAACATATGGTGGCCTTCGATTCGCAACATGCCCAGCTTGTGCGGCCATTTCTGGTGATCGTTGTGGTAGGGGTAATCAATAATTTGGCCAATGTCGGCGGCCGCCGGATCACCCAGCCAGATCCAGATAATCTCGTCTTTTTCTTCCACAACATAAGAGCGTACCAATGCCGTTGGCGGAATTTTATCCTGACCTGGGATACGTACACACTTACCGTCGGTGCCAAACACCAGTCCGTGATAGCCGCACTGCAAGCCCTCGGGCACCACTTCTCCCAGCGACAGCGCGGCGCCGCGATGGCAACAGCGATCCAGCAACGCTGCTGCCTTGCCGCCGGCATCGCGATACAGCACCAGCGGCTCGTTGCCGATGGTGCGCGCCAATGGTTTGGTGCTTATTTCTTCGGCCCATGCGGCGATATACCAGCCGTTTTTAATATGGCTCATCGGTTGCCTCCTGCGTGGCGGGCAATAGGCGCGTGAGCCAGGTATGGCGCCCCGAGGCCGGATCGTCGAACAAGCCCCTTGCGAAATGACCTCTCGCTCATCTGCACCCAAGGCATGGAGTCAATATCGACATAACGCGAGCGCAGCGCTTCGGGGATGGCATCGACGACGTTTGGCATGGGGACCTCGATTGGGTTGATGGAAACGAGATAGCAGTGAACGCTTAAAGACGGCGCAAGGGACCGTCGGCCAAAGCTCAGTAACTCTAGCATAGGTTAAACGAAACTTTGTTTCGCGACGGTACAAACGTTGTCTCGATTGGAGAGGGGAAAATGAATGATACTCAAACGCGCAAAGTCGTTGCTACCAAGACTCTGGCGTGGGCGATTGGGCCGCTATTATTTATCGCAATCTCCAACACGCTGGCCCAGTCCTACCCCGTCAAACCGATCCGCATGATCGTGCCCTTCACCGTCGGCGGCGGCGTGGATTTCAACGGCCGCGCGTTCTCGCAGCGCTTTGCCGATGCCTGGGGCCAGCCGGTGGTGGTGGAAAACCGCGCCGGGGCGGGCGGCAATATTGGGGCCGATGTGATCGCCAAGGCGGCCCCCGACGGCTACACGCTGATGGTCACCACCACCGGCCGCGCGGTGGCGGCAACCTTGTACCGCAAGCTGCCCTTCGATCCAATCAAGGATTTCACCGCTATCAGTCAGGTTACGGAAAATTTTCTTCTCCTGGTAACTCACCCCTCCATGCCACCTTCCATGAAGGAGCTTATCGCCCACGCGCGCGCCAATCCGGGCAAGCCCAACTACGGGCACCCCGGCGTGGGCGTCGCGCCGCATTTAATCGGTGAACTGCTCAAAGCCAATACCGGCATCGACTTCGCATTGATCGCCTACAAGGGCGATGCGCAAACCGTGCCGGCGATGAATTAATAGGAAAATCAATCGGCACGTACGACGCGTGGGCGGATGGAATGCTCTGCCATGTTGTTATTCAGGGTTTCAAAATCGCGCA
>CAMDFL010000256.1 GCA_945897475.1 Bordetella parapertussis | reverse complement strand
CGATTTCACCGCGCACGGCTTCACGCAGGTGATTGAGATCAGGATTGCGCATGGTGTTGACTCCAGAGAATGTTGAGTTGATTGAGAAACGGCACCGCGTGAGCAAGCCAGGCGGTGACGTTTTGCTTTTGGTAGGACGGAATCGCGGCAAAGGCCTCGGCAGCCTGGAAAGGCAGCGTGCCCAGGGGTTCTAGCCCTTCACGCAAAACGAGCCAGCGCTCGATGCGCGCGTTCTCCACGGGATCGCCGGGCGCGGTGTAGTAGCGGTTGTCCGAACCCAGCACCATCAGCCCCGGTTCGCCTTCGAGGGCGATGCGGCGCGCCTGGGCAGGGGTGGGTAGAACGGGGCTCTCGGCCTTGAGTTGCTCCACGACGGCGTACTGCTCAGGGCCGGACAGCGCGTTTTCTTCGGCAAGCTTGTCAAAGATACGCACCGCCGAAGGCCCCACCACACCGGCTTTCTGGATACGGCGACCTACCTCCCAGGCGAAGGCGCGGATTTCTTCTGGCGTGCGCGAAAGCACCTCGCGCTGGGCGTCAAGCGGCAGGCCGGCCAGATCAGCAGCGGTTGAGACAGCGAGCGCTCCGGAATCGACCGCCCGGGCGAGTTCCGGCGCACCGGATGTTTGCACCTGCTTGGCGTGTCGCACGAGGCGCTCGGAGACGCCAAGGGTATGTGCGGCCTCCTGTTGTGAGACTTCCGGCAAATTTGCCGAAGGTTCCAAGTCCGTGCGTCGACCCTGGCGCATGTTGGCCAGACGCGCCGCCACCATCGCGCGCTGGCTCTCGGACAGATGGCGGCGGTGCAGGTTCAGGCTGATCACCAGCGCATTCAGGTCGGCGCGCTGATCGATCTCTACATAGCGCGGCTCGACCTGGGCGATGAGACAAGCCCGGTAGCGGTGCCGGCCATCGACGATGGCGCCCCCGGCCACGCGGATCGGTTCGCATAAGCCGTTTTGCTGGATGTCGGCCACCAGCGTGGCGAACTCCTTTTCTGGCATCACCGGAAACAGTTCGCTTACCGGATGAAATTGCATTTCTTTCATCAGGTTTTCTCCCCGACACGGCTTAGCGTGAACTTCGCTTTTTTCGGGGTCACGGTTCGCAGGCGCTCGAAGGGCTCGCGCAAGTGCTGCGGCCAGGCCTTGTATTTCGCCTCGCTGACCTCGTATTTGATCTCGATGTATTCGCGCGGGTCGCCCCCCCTGGCCGCGATCTTGGCCGCCAATTCCGCCAGTCCCTTGGCCTCGTACTTGATGTCCTTGCCAATCTCCACGGTAATATCGAAGCCGCTATCGCGGATGTGTGTGGTGCCCGAATCCTTTCCCTCGCCTAAAAGTTGGGCGCGGGCGCGTTCGCCGTAGCACTGGTCCAGCGCCGCGTCGAATTTGGTGCGCGCTTTTTTGAGCCAGCCGATAGCCTGGTCGAGGTTGACGTCGAGTTCGCGCTTTTGCTCAATCGACAAATTGGCCAGATCGCTGGCTGACATCTCGGCAATAGCGGCGGGGTAGATGGCGGGGGTTTGGTTAAACTCATTCATGGCCGCCCCGTTCACGCGTAAGCACGGGCGCTGGTCGAGTTGCGCGAGACGCGCCGCTCGTAGGCCTCGATTTCGTGGATCAGGTAGGTGACGCGGGCGCCAAATTTGCAGAAGACGGGGCCCAGTTGGGTTTGTCTCCAGCGGCGCAGTGTTTTGACGGACATGCCCCAGCGCGTGGCAAGTTCGTTTTCGTCAAGGGCGATGCGCGTGGCGCCATCCTCGACTGCGGCGCGCCGGGGTGGCCGGGCCGTTTGTTCGTTGGTGCAGTGATTTGGCATTTGCGGAACTCCTTTCGTTGAGAGTTCCGCTATTAAAATGCGCCTGCCAATGCGTAATTACGCAGAAGTTACGCAGAAGTTACACACTAATTACATCGCATTGATTCCTCTACCATTTTCAACACCCCGCGGTGCTCCGGTTGAACCAAAAACGCCTAAACAGGCGTCGCTGGCGTGATCGTCTCCGACGGCAGTGCGCGCTTTCTTGCAAGTGCGTATTTAGGCATGCCGATATTGAGCTCCCACGACCGCGGTTTATCCTTGCTGTCGGCACCACGGATGTAGATTTTCCATTCCGGCAGGTGACGGAAGAACTCACTCATGGAGCGGATTTTTACGTTCGCCGCCTCCTCGATTTGCAATTTGGTGCACCTGCGCTTTCCCGACAGCCACGTGGTCACCAGCAATTCAACTACGTTGACCATGTCCTTGCGGGTGAGCGACAGCGGCGCGGGCCACGGGCCCACCAGCAACGCATTGCGCGCGTCCTGTTTGTTGAGACTCGGTTCATCGGTGGCGCCTGTGGTGTGCTGGCGCCGGCGTACATCACCCTCGATGGCGGGCAGGTCAATTAGCACGGCACCTTTTTCTTCACGGATGATCGAGTCTATGGAGAACACCATGCCAGAACCAAGATAGTTGTGGTGGGCGCCCGCTGTGCTGGTCAGAATAATCGAGAAGCCGGGCACCGCTTGGCGCAGCGCCGTGTCCATACGATCGGCGTGATGTGCATCCCACAACCGCGATACAAACACCACTGGGATGTGTTGATCGTCGATGCCGTAATTACCCAGAACAAATGGTTCCTGCTCGTTGGCGCGCACCGGCCGGTCGGCGAGGTGGCCTCTTAATAGCAGGTCGATGCGCTCGCGCAAAAACGCCTTGTTGATGCCATAGCGACAAAGGTCGCCCTCGTGCAGGTCGTACTCACGGCCTGAGAGTTTGTCCGTGGCCCACGAGCGTTTGCTGTTGGACTGAACCTGCAGCACTTGGTACCCCGTCTCGCCCTCCGCGCTCTCGACTGGCACGGTAATGCTGTGGCCCGGCATTTTTTTCTTAACAAGCCCGTGATCAACCAGATCCTCTGCGACCAGGCCGAGGGCTGAAACCAGATGCCCGTCTATATCGTCAATGGCAAGATCAAGCAACTTCATCTCTGCGCGAAACAAGGCGATGTTGGCACCCGCCTTGATGTCCTGCACGCGCTTCATCACGCCGAGGGAAGTCAGTATCTCATCACCGCAACGGCGCAAACGCGGATCGGTGATTGCGAGGAGGTTGCATGTTCCGCCTTGCGCCAGAGCGATGTCCAGCGCGCGCGGTTGCGTTTCCCCATCGAAGCGCACCGAGTAGCACATCTTTATCTCCTGCACCGAAAGGCATGAGCTGATCGGGTTTGTCTCCCCGAAGTGATCCACGCAGGCGTCCCAGACATTGGCGCCGTTCTTCATGTCTAGTGTGACGCTGTGCGCGCTGTGGCCCAATGAAACCATCAGCGATGCCACCCAGGCATCCTCGATGATGGCATTGGAGAGGGGAAATGATTTCAGATCCAACCGCTGCTTAAAGCGCGACAGGTCATAGCTCACCGCATCGACCGGTTGCTTGGACAATGGTTTTTGGAATCCGATCTGCGAGAAGAGGTTAGCCAGGCGCCGTGCTGTTGTTTTTTGCGAGGAGAGCACGTGCACCTTGTTCTTGCGCGGGTCGTAGACCAAGGTTGCCTCGAGCGCCGGGGTGAAGAGCAGAAGATCGCGCCGCCGATCCTTCAGTTGGCGCAGCAGACGCATCTTGCCCGGGTGATAGACCACGAGGTAGTGAAGGCGTCGTTTCGCGGTTTCGTCGCCGTCTTCCATGATGAAATGGATTACGTCACAACTGTTCTTGGCCTCGTCATCGAGTTTCAGAATATCTGCGACGCCGTTGTGCAGCTTTTTTGAAATCTCATCCGTCCAGTCGAAATCACGACCGTCGCCATCGCGGACGGTAAAACCGTGAAAGCGCTTGCTGCCGTGAAAGTGGTGGGTCAGATAGATGGTTTCTATTTGATCGAACACCTTCGATGCCTTCACGCGCAGCCAGATCAATTGCGTCATCGAATCTGCGCTACGATCAAGGCTCGCGAGTTCGGGGTGCTGCTCGAATTCGAGGACGGAATATGCGTGCTCGAGCATTTCACTCGTTCGAAAACGGGTCAGCTGCAGCACGCGCACGGCCTCTTCATCGGCAATGGCAATGTCGTCGCGCTTGACGGTGGGTAGTGCACTGATCAGCGCGGCGCGCGCTTCGTGCTCGGGAAGGCTGATGTCGATCACGCCCAGAAATGCGAACCGGTCCACTGCCGCGAGCATCGCAATAGCGGTAACGGTGGCCGACTCGATCAGTTCGACGATGTGTTTGCTGTTGGTGTGAGATTGCTTTGCCACGGGATATCGCTCCTAAACATAATCCAGCGGCACGCCAATATCAGCCTGGCACTGACCTTCAAAAAGTGCGTTCGAGTCAGGCGCCGTAGCGTCGAACGATTCCCACTAAAACGCCA
>CAMDFL010000255.1 GCA_945897475.1 Bordetella parapertussis | reverse complement strand
GAGTGCGGCTTCAAGGCATTGAAGACCAATCTGCTGATGTTCGATGCCAAAGGCGCGCGTGCCTACAGCCCGGGATTCGGCCGTGGCGCCGGATCGCCGGAGTTGAATATCAGCGATGAAATCACCGATGCCTTTGTGGCGCAATTGTCGGCATTCCGCGAAGGTGCCGGGCCGGGGGTGCGCATGATGGTGGACCTCAATTTCAATTACAAACCCGAAGGGTTGCGGCGACTGGCCAGGGCGGCAGAGCCGTTCAATCTCATCTGGCTGGAAATGGATTTGTACGAGCCGCAGGCCCTCGCCGGGGTTCGCCAGTCAACTTCAACGCCGGTGGCGTCGCTCGAGGCCATTTTCGGCCGCCGCAGTTTGAAACCCTATCTTGAGAGCCACGCGGTGGATGTTGCGATCATCGACGTGCAGTGGAACGGCATGGTCGAGGCGATGCGCATGGCCTCTTTGGCCGATGCCTTTGAGGTCAATGTCGCTTCGCATTGTTCGAGCGGGCCGTTGTCGACGCTCATCAGTTCGCATTTCTGCTGTGCCATCCCCAATTTCCGCATCATGGAAATCGATGTGGACGAAGTGCCGTGGCGCTCGCAACTGCTGACAAAGCCTTATAAGATTGAAAATGGCGAATTTCATATTCCCACCGGTGCGGGATGGGGCGCGGATATCAATGAAGAGGTTGTCCGGGCACATCCGGCAAAAAATTGACTGTGATGGAAATATGAAACAAAGCGTCTCCTCATATCTATTCGGTATTGCGATACTGACAGCGCTTCCGGGAATGCCCGCAGCGGCCCAGGGCTATCCTGAAAAACCCATTCGTGTGGTGATTCCGTTTGCTGCCGGAGCTGGGTCGGACATCACCTCGCGCATTGTCGCCAACGACATGCAGCAGCGATTGGGCACGACGCTGATCATGGACAACCGCCCCGGCGCCAATGGCATGCTTGCGGCCGAAACGGTCGCGCGTGCCGCCCCTGATGGTTACACCCTGTTTTTTACCACCGTGTCGACGCAGGCTGCCAACCCCAGCCTGTTCAAAAAACTGCCCTACGACCCGATTCGCGATTTCACCCCTGTGGGACGCATTTCCCTGAGCCAGCATGTGCTCGCGGTGCATCCGTCGGTCAAGGCGAGCAATGTGCAGGATCTGGTGCAACTGGCCAGATCGCAGCCCGGAAAGCTGTCGTATGCGACCTCCAACGCCGGATCTCTGGTTTCCGCCGAGTGGTTGAAGGCCATGGCCCAGGTGGATATCGTCGGCGTGCCTTACAACAGCAACCCGACCGCGCTGACCGATCTGATTGCCGGAAGGACGCAGGTGATGTTTCCAGACCAGAATTCCGGCGCGCCCATGATCAACGCGGGCAAGTTGCGGATTCTGGCCGTGACAGGGCTTGCCCGGTCGCCCATTTTTCCCGACACCCCCACCATGCAGGAAGCCGGATTCAGCGGATTCACGATCAACGTCTGGAGTGGCGTGTATGGACCGGCGGGTTTGCCGCAAACGGTGGTGCAGCAGCTGAGCCAGGCACTCAATGCCAGTTTGAGGAACCCGGCGACACTGGAAAAATTCAATGCGGCGGGGAGCATTCCATCGCCCCTGAGTCCGGAGCAGTTTGCCCAG
Organism: Bordetella parapertussis; assembly: GCA_945897475.1. Taxonomy (GTDB): domain Bacteria; phylum Pseudomonadota; class Gammaproteobacteria; order Burkholderiales; family SG8-39; genus 2-02-FULL-62-17. Next base: position 2,734 of record CAMDFL010000255.1, on the reverse strand, counting down.
TTCGCCCGATCGGAAGTCGATGTGTGGAAGCGCGCGATTACCGCTGCCAAAATTGAATTGCAGTAGCGACGAAAGGATCAAAACGTGAATACCGTTATCCATCGCAAGGCTCGAAACACGGCCGTCATTGCGGCCATCGCACTGTGCGCATTGATGCCGCACGCGTCACAGGCCCAGGAGCGATTACGGCAAGCCACCATCGTTGTCGGATCGCCTGCAGGTGGCGCCACCGACAAACTGGCCCGCATGTATGCCGACGCCCTGAAGCAGCGTTACGCCAATACGGTGATCGTCGAGAACCGCCCCGGGGCCGGCGGCATACTGGCCTATGAATATGTAAAAAACAGTCCGCAGAAGGACGGCAGCCTGACCTTCCTTTCACCGGCCTATCCGCTGACCATTTCACCGCATGTGGTGCGCAATCTTCCCTATGACACGCTGCGCGATTTTGTTCCGGTGGCGGTTGCGGCGCGCTCGACCATGACCTATGTGATTGGATCGGCAGTCCCGGCCAGCATCAAAACGCTGGAGGCTTACCTCCAATGGTGCCGCGACAATCCCAAGCAGGCGCTGTATGCGGCGCAAACCGGGTCCAGCCAGCACCTGCTGGGTTCGATTCTCGCGCTGTCATCCAAAGTGAAGCTGGAGAACGTTTCCTACAAAGGCGATGCCCCGGCGATGCAGGATCTGCTGGGGGGGCACATACCTGCTGTGGTGCTGCCCATTGCCAGCGCCATTCCGTTGTACAAGGCGGGGCAGATTCGCGTGTTGGCGGTATCGGCGGCAAAGACCTCACGCTACCTGCCGGACATACCAACGTTTCAGGAACTCGATCACAAGGACATCCTGTTCCAGGATTGGCTGGGCGTGTTTGCGCCGGCCGGCACTTCGCCTGAAGCGATTCGCCTGATGAACCTCGCCATGTCGGATGCTGCACGTTCGGAGCAGGGGCAGCTGGCCTTGACCAACCTTGGCTTTACACCCGAGACCGTCAGCCCGGAGGTGTTTGCGGAGATGGTGCGTTCGGACTACCGGCGTTACGGTGCGCTGGTCGAACGAACCCGCTTCAGGGAGATTTTCGAAAAATCATCGGGACAATAACCATGCAGACCGCCGCAGCAGGTTCGGGAAACCAGATGGGACAGACGCAGACCGGCCAAGCCGATGTCCGCATCCGGCGCGTCACGACCCACGTCGGCGCCGACATTCAGAATGTGGATCTGTCCAGGCCCCTATCGCCTGCGAATTATCAGAAAATCCGCAAAGCTCTGGTGGAATGTGGGGTCATCTTCTTTCGCGATCAAAACCTCACCTCGGCGCAATACGAGGCCTTTGGGAAGCTATTTGGCGAAGCGATCAGGCCGAAGAGCAATTTCATTCCCGGCCTGGAAGGCTCGGAAATCATTTCCGAAGTGCGCAAGGATGAAGGCAAAAACAGGAACATCGGCGGCAGCTGGCATACCGACCAGGTGTTCCGCGCAGCGCCGAGTTGGGGAACGATGCTTTTGTGCCGCACCATTCCCGAACATGGCGGCGACACTTTGTTCCTCAGCATGTCGGCGGCCTACGACAGGCTTTCGGACGGATTGAAAAAAACGCTGGCGCCGCTGCGCGCGGTTCACTGCAATGCGGCGGTGCAGGAGCGCATGAAATCCGGCGCGGCGCCGGACCCCGCAGTCACCCACCCGGTCATCATTCGCCAGCCTGAAACCGGCAGAAAAATTCTCTATGTCAGCCCGGGCTATACCACGCATTTCGAAGGTTGGACGAAGGAGGAGAGCCGGCCCTTGCTCGAGTACCTGTTCCGGCACGCGGAGAATCCCGAATTCTTCTGCCGCTTTCGCTGGGAGCCGGGTTCAGTGGCGTTCTGGGACAACTACCAGACCTGGCATTACGCGGTCAACGACTACGATTCGGGCGAACGCATCATGCATCGCATTGTCGTCAACGGGCCGCCCTTCGAGCGATAGGGCGCTGCCTTCGATCAGGAGCTGATCGGGGCCTCTGGCTACATGTGGCGGGCATCCGGTTTTTACAGAACGCCGGGCCTTACGCCGTTGTGCTGACCTGGGCGCTCCCGTTTTTGGGTTCATATTTGTACCGACCATCGAGTTGTTCCTGCATTGCGGAACCCACATTTGCTCCGGAGATTACACAACATATTGATATAAAAAGGATTTCTGGAAAGTCATTTTGCTGAATGCCTCGCCGCGATTGCAAGCAGACGCACGCGGTAACATTCTTCAACGCCATGGAAATGCGGGCGCGTTTTCAGGCGTGCGCCTGCCCGACCATCATCCAACTGTGGTTTCAGAAAATTTCATCGATGCCATTTATTTCCGTTACACGGCTGCGCCTTCACTCTATCCGGTTCCTTGTTTCCTTCGCCATCCAGGCGGCGCGATCGAAAAAGCAGTCCATTGCATCGCCCGGATGCCTGGGTGCCGAAGTTCGCAAAACCAATGGCCTGGCATTCTGGACCCTGACCATCTGGGACAGCGAGGAAGCCATGCGATCCTTCATGAAGAATTCGCCTCACCGGGAGGTGATGCCCAAACTGGCCCACTGGTGCGACGAAGCCGCGGTGGCGCACTGGGTGCAGGAATCGCAGGTTCATCCCACATGGCAAGAGGCTGCAGATCGCCTGCTGAAATCCGGCCGGCTGTCGCGTGTCTCGAATCCTTCGAATGCCCAGCGTGATGGGCACATCAATGTTGCCTGACCCGTCCTGATC
>CAMDFL010000254.1 GCA_945897475.1 Bordetella parapertussis | reverse complement strand
AGCGTGTGGCCGTCTGGCGCGGCGCGCGCCACGGCATCTCGCGCAATATTGCCGCTCGCACCGGGGCGGTTCTCCACCGCTACGCCCGTACCCCAACGCTCGATTAGCCGCTGGCCGATGGTACGCGCCAATAGGTCGATTCCGGTGCCAGGTGTAGTGGTAACGAGAATGTTGATGGGGCGCGCCGGCCAGGTTTGCGCGTGCGCGCAGGCGATGTTGAAAATGGCGGCAAGGAAGATCTGCACAAATCGCATTGAAAAATCCCAAATTGGACGACTGACCATGGGTAGCGTAACGCTGGCGCCGTGAGTCAAATACTCAGCAGCATCGCATCGGAAACAGCATCCCTTCGGTGAAGTAAAGACCCTTCGGTTGTTCCCCGCCCGCTTCGAGTCGCGAGGCCTCTTCCGCCAAAGGGTGTTCTGCGTATTTCGCGCAACGTGACCGGTCGTTTCGCGCCATCGTGACCGATGGCGGGTTGCTGCACGGATTTTTATTTATGTTACCTCAATCGGTCACGATAGCCGCGAAATCGCGGTCACGATCAGACGAAACGTCGGTCACGATGGCCGTGAAATCGCGGTCACGATGGCGCGAAATCGGCGAAACGAGAGGGTTATCCAAGGTGCGGAGCTCCGTAGGTCCTTATTAATCGCAGGGGCTCGGCGCGGTGGGTAACCCGGATTCATGGCCTCGATGTTCATGGTTTGGCTTCCTCGGGTTTGCGAAGCGATTCCCCGGCGAAGGTTAATTTGTGTGCGGAATGCAGCGCGCGATCAAGGATCGCGTCAGCCAGGGTCGGGTCGTGTCGCGCCAGCACCGTTCTCGATCAACCAACATCGAGAAACGCTCGTCAAACGAGAGGCCCGCCGAGGCGGCGTGGGTTTGTTGTTCCTCGAAGGCCGCAGCCATGTCGGGTATCCGTCCGGCACGGAGTTGACGACCGCCTGCGCGCTGATGGTCCCACCTGCTCCGGGGCGGTTCTGGATCACAACGGCCTGCCCCAGCACATCCCGCAGTTTGTTTGCCACGGCCCTCCCGACGATGTCGGTGGTCGTGGCGGGCGCGAGTGGCACGTTCGCCTGAATGGTCTTGGAAGGATACCGCTCCCGCGAGTGCACGCAGGACATGCAGCACAACGCAATCGCAATGCCGCCCGCTATTGATCTCATCCCGACCTTTCCAATCGATTGACAATTACGCAGCTACTTGTGCAGCAGGCCCGCCGATTTCGCCGTCCGGCCACAGCCCTCGAAACCGTGTTTGATCTATGTCGCGAATTGCTCCTGCGTATTGCACCTGGGTATTGCCGAAGGGCGACATGCCATACGCCTTCAGGCGTGTGCGCACGTCCGCTTGATCCAGCGCGTTAATTGTCTCGGAATGCAGCCGCGCCTCCGTGGGGCCGGACATGCCGGTTGGGTCGAAGGCCTTCCCGGAAAGCTGACCCATCTGGGTTACCCAGCAAATCCTTATTCCGGTACCGCCGAAACCTCGCAATGGAACATAATCGACGGGCGTTGCAGGCGCGTTCGATGGTGGCCCATGGATTGGCCGCCAAGGCCGCGGGACTTAAAACGAAATGATTACAGAAATGGATACCCCCCATGGCCCAAGACATCAAACTTGTCGATCCGATAGTGCGTCACGTAATGACCATTCATGCGGAATACGGACCGCCGCAAACCGTGGGACCTACCGGAAGGGGTACGAGGCGCATCCACCCGATACTTGGCGGCACCTTCGAGATTCTTGCGGTTTCGGGCGGAACCTTCGAATCTCCGGCGATGACCGGCACGGTGACAGGGGGCGGTGACTGGCAGATGCTGCATGGCGATGCATTGTCGCTGCTCGATGCGCGTATCACCCTCAAGACCGGCGACGACCATTACATTTATGTGCAGGCAGCGGGACGGCGCTATGCGCCCCCGGAGGTGCTGCAGCGATTGCTGAACGGGGAAGCGGTGCAGCGTCGCGAATACTATGGCGTCTCATCGACCACCATCGAAACCTCGGCGCCCGACTTGGCCTGGATGAATTACCACCAGTTTCTCGGCAACGCGCGCACCGAGAAATCGGTTCATCACATCCGCTATTTTGCCGTCGACTACCCGGCGTAATGATGGCCGTGACACGCGTCACTCAGGCTTGATGCCGATGGCCTTGACGAGCGCCGCCTGCCGCGTGCTGTAGGCCCGGACGAACTCGTCGAACTGCTCCGGGGTCATCGACCACGGCTCGGCACCCTGTGAATGAAGTAGATCGCGCACTTCCGCGCTCTGCGCAACACGCCCGATCTCGCGATTGAGCCGCTGCACGATATCGCGCGGTGTCCTGGCCGGAGCCCAGGTGCCGACGCCGCTCTGAAACGCGCCCTCGGGCAGGCCTGCTTCGGCCATGGTCGGCACGTTGGGCAGCAACGCCACGCGCGATGTCGAGAGGACAGCCAGCGCATTGAGCTTTCCAGCCCTGAGCATGGACAACGCCGCCACCACGGGAGAGTTATAGAAATCGAGCCGGCCAGCCACCACCTCGATGATGGATTGCGAGGCGCCTTTCTGCGGCACGTGCAGCGCGTCGAACCCGGCGGCATGGCGGAACTGTTCGCTGCTCATGTGCACGGGCGTGCCGGTGCCGGAAGAACCGAAGGTCAGCTTGCCGGGATTGGCCTTGGCGAAAACAATCAGTTCCTTCAAGGATTTAAAGTTCGTCGATGGTCCTGTGACCACCACCGCATGGATGTTGGCCAGCGGCGCAATGCCGGCGAAGTCGTTGATCGGATCGTAGGGGACGTTCTTAACGAGCGCGGGAACAAATGACGCGGTTGCTGTGGACAAAAGCATATAGCCATCGGCAGGCGCCTTGGAGACATTCTCCGCGGCTACCAGGCCGCCGGCCGCCGGCCGGTTTTCCACCACGATGGGTTGTCCGAGCGCGGCAGGCAACCGGTCCGCGAAAATGCGCGTCATCGTGTCGGGCGCGCCGCCGGGCGCGAAGCCGACGACGAATCGCAACGGCTTTGCCGGGTAGCTTTGCGCCGACGCCGAGGTGATCGCCAATCCGGATAGCGCGATGACGCAGACTGAAACGATTCGAAACATGATTTTTTCTTTCAGAAATTTTCAGGCACAAGGACGATCTTGCCGCGAAAACTGCGGCTTTCCATGAGTTCGTGCGCTTTGCGCGCGTGCGGCAGCGGAAATTGCATGATTTCCGGGGGTGACACGGACCCATTGTCCGCTAGTGCCGCGATGCGTTCCATCCGTGCACGGCTGCGGGCGACCAGAGGTTGCAGCACCGTAACGTCGTCGCGGCAGGCGTCGGCCGGAATGGGCGCCGCACCAACCGCGACCAGTCGTCCGCCCGGTCGCAAAACCCGCAGCAAGCGCCTGAACGTTTCGCCACCGACCAGATCATAGACGACATCGCAGGGCGGGGCCGCCGCCACGAAATCCGTCGTGGTGTAATCGATGACTTGATCCGCGCCGAGCCTGCGAACATAGTGGTGATTGACCGCGCGGGCCGTGGCGATCACGCGCGCACCGATGCTTTTGGCGTATTGCACCGCGAAGCTCCCTACGCCACCTGCAGCGCCGTGGATCAAAACCGTCTCACCCGCCTTTAATTTCGCAGTCTCCTCAAGGCAGACAATCACCGTGAGACCTGCCAATGCCAGCGCGGCTGACTCGGTGTGGCTTGTATTCGCGGGCTTCGCCGCGACGTAGGAGGCATCAATGGCGATAAGCCCGGCGTAAGCGCCTTCCTGCCCGTTGGGTGTTACGCAGAACACCGCGTCGCCAGGCAGAAAATCCGCGACGCCCTGGGCCACTTCGCGCACCACCCCTGAAAAGTCCCGGCCAAGCGTGTGCGGCAGCGCGGGCTTCATGTACTTGATCGTTCCCTGGCGAACCTTTAGGTCGCCCGGGTTGACGCCAGCCGCATGAATTTCGACTAGCAGTTGCCCAAAGGCGGCAACGGGCGCGGGAATCTCGTCAACCTGCAATACCGCCGCCGCACCGTGACGATGGATGCGTACCGCTTTCATGGCGCGCGGGGTGGCGTCGATGCCGGCGCCCCCTGTGCCGCAAACAAGTCGACGCCGTATAGGCTGTACGCCTTCCAGCAAAAAAGCCGGGGGAGCTTTGATAACTGGCTCGTGGAAAGATGGGATTGCATTTCTCGCTTCCATCAACTTATCAGTGAGTTAGCTAACCAGTAAACCCGAATTTTATGATTTCATGTGCAGCACCAGCAACAATAATTACAATATTACCATCCAAAAATGGGCTATCTTTCAGGGATGTGATCGGTGCCTCAGGCCAGCGCGATGAATTTGCCTCTCAATTACTCGACGGTCAGCAAAATCTCATTGCGCC
>CAMDFL010000253.1 GCA_945897475.1 Bordetella parapertussis | reverse complement strand
TTCGACTCCACCGCGAAAGAATTCATCATGGGCCTGGTGGACCCAGGGCAGTTGATGCTCGAAGTAGACCAAGACAAAAGTGATGCTGATCAGCTTCCCCTGATGACGGCGCTGGTCACCGCTGTGGCAAAGAACTTCAAGCTGCTGCTGCCCAACGGCAACACCGCGACCTTCACTGCCTACGTGAAGAAATTCAACATTCAGGGGGCTGTGGATCAGGCGATCCGGCGCTCGGCTGAATTGCGTATTTCCGGCTCAATCACCTGGGCCTAAGGGGCTCCCCCGGAGGGGAGGACGTCACTCGCCTTGACCTGCAGGCTTGTGAAGTGGATAATGCGTTGTATTACACATGCATGGGGGTGTTACGCCATGACGGCCAGAACCATCAACGTACGCCTGCCTGAGGCGCTTTACAACCAGATCGAGGAGTTGGCCAAGGCGACCGCACGGACCAAGAGCTTTTTGGCCATCGATGCGCTGACCAACTATGTGCAGAGTGAATCCTGGCAAATTCGTGACATTCACGAAGGCATCAAGGAAGCCGATGCAGGCGAATTCGCAACCGACAAGCAGCTCAAAGCGGTGTTCGCCAAATACGGCGCTTGATTCCTGTTGATTAAGTGGACCAAGACGGCGCTCGCGTCTGTTGATGAAATCGCTGGCTTCATCGCCAAAGACAACCCGACCCGCGCGACCAGCTTTGTGCTGGAGTTACGCGTCGCTGTGACCAAACTTCAGGCCCATCCTGGCATGGGCCGGGCTGGCCGTATCCCCGGCACGCGCGAACTGGTCCTGCACAAGAACTACATCGCCATTTACCGCGTGCGTGGCGATGACGTTGAAATTTTGAGATTGCATCACGCAGCCCGAAATCTATGACGAATCGGGGCAGCCACTGAAGCTGACCTTTGAGCGTAAACCAAGCCGCCCCTGGCTAAAACCTCGGCGGGTTTTTTCATTCCTGGAGTACCTATGACTCTACTTTCCAAAACCGCCATCCTCGCCGAGAACGACCTCAAATCCGAAGACATCGAGGTCCCCGAATGGGGTGGTGCCGTTCGTGTGCGCAGTTTCACCGGTCGTGAGCGCGATACCTTTGAGGCCAGCACGGTCCGAGGCGACGGAAAAGACCGCAAAGTCGATCTCACCAACATGCGCGCGCGCCTGGTGGGTCTCACTGTGATTGATGAAAAAAGACGACAACGTGATCGAGACCTGGGCACGCAATGCCCTGCGAGGGATTGCAGCACTGATCGACGTATTCGATGCGGCGATCCGCACCGTGCGTATTGCGGGACACGCTTTTAAGAGCCTAGCAAATTTCAATCTACACAAAATCCCTTACACCCTCGGCGGTTCCCTCCTTTCCTTTATAGTGGGAACAACTTTCACAAGCAACTTCATTTCGCACTTGATTTGACTATCAGGTTTTGGATATTATCTACGTTTGACGGCTGGCGGAAATCTCCATGGCTTCCCACGATCACGGCCACCCTCACGACCACGGCGAAAGCTCCGAGCTCTCCGAGATGCAGCTCCGCGTGCACGCCCTCGAGACCCTCCTCACGGAAAAAGGCTACGTCGATCCCAGGGCGCTCGATGCCATCGTCGAAACCTACGAAACCAAGGTCGGTCCGCACATCGGCGCGCGCATCGTCGCCAGGGCATGGACCGACTCCGCCTTCAAGAAGGCGTTGCTGGAAGATGCTTCCGAGGCGATCGGCACCCTGCGCACGGCCAACCCGGCCGGCGACCACCTCGTGGCGCTCGAGAACACGCCGAAGCTTCATCACATGGTCGTGTGCACGCTGTGCTCGTGTTATCCCTGGGACATGCTTGGCCTGCCGCCCGTGTGGTTCAAGTCCGCGCCGTACCGCTCGCGCGCGGTGAAGGACCCGCGCGGAGTGCTGGCCGATTTCGGCGTGCAGCTTCCGCAGGATACCGAGATCCGCGTGTGGGACTCCACCGCCGAGACGCGCTACCTCGTCGTGCCGATGCGTCCGGAGGGAACCGAAGGCTGGGACGAGGACCGGCTGGCGAAGCTCGTGTCGCGCGACTCGATGATCGGCACGCGGCTCGCGAGCCGGCCCGACGAGATCGTCACGGGCGCGTGATGGACGGCATCCACGACATGGGCGGCGTCGACGGCTTCGGCAAGGTCAAGCCCGAAGAGAACGAGCCGGTGTTCCACGAAGCCTGGGAAGGCCGCGTGCTCGCCATGGTCAGGGCGATGGGATTCGCCGGCGGCTGGGTGATCGACCAGTCGCGCTACGCCGGCGAGCGGCTCGACCCGTGCGTCTACCTGACTGTCTCCTACTACAAGCGCTGGGCGCTGGGCCTGGAGAAGAACCTGCTCGAGCGCGGCCTTGCCGCGCAAGACGAACTCAAGGCGGGCAAGTCGATGCGCCCCGGGGCGCCGCTGCCGCGCAAGCTGACGCCGGAAGGCGCCGCTGAGATCCGGCGGGGCGGATTCAGCCGCCCACCCGGCGCGCCGGCTCTATTCAAGGCGGGCGATCGGGTGCGCGCGAAGAACATTCATCCGAAGACCCATACCCGACTGCCTCGCTACGTGCGCGGGAAGGTCGGCATCGTGGAGCGCGTGCACGGGTGCCACGTGTTCCCCGATACTGTCGCGATCGACCAGGGCGAAGATCCCCAATGGCTTTACGCGGTCCGCTTCGACGCGGCCGAGCTCTGGGGACCGGACGCCGACCCGGGCGTTAAGGTTTCGGTCGACGCGTTCGAACCCTATCTCGAGGCGGCATGAGTCCCAACACTTCTGAAAACGCGCGGCGGGCGACCGAGGCGGTTCCTTCCATTCCGCGGGATGCCGACGGCCCGGTGTTCTGCGAGCCGTGGCAGGCACAGGCTTTCGCGATGACCTTGAGCCTGCATGCGAAGGGCCTGTTCACCTGGCCCGAGTGGGCGATCCTGCTCAGTGAGGAGATCAAGCGGGCGCAGGCCGCCGGAGATCCCGATACCGGCGAGACCTACTACCTGCACTGGCTCGCGACGCTCGAGCGCATCGTCACCGAGAAAGGCGTCACGGACCGGCGCGCGCTTTCCCGCTACCAACATGCCTGGGACCACGCGGCGGACCGCACGCCGCACGGCAAGCCCATCGAGCTGCGTCCGGAGGATTTCCACGAATGAAGAAAGTCATCGGATTCTTGCTCCTTGCAGCATCCCTTCCGGCCCAGGCGCACCATTTCATGGGCGACGCGCTGCCGCGGACATGGGAGCAGGGGCTCTTGTCCGGCCTCGGTCACCCGGTGATCGGCCTCGACCACGCGGCCTTCATCGTCGCTGCGGGGTTCCTGCTGGCGCGCGTTCCCCGCGGTTTATGGGGCGCAGCCGCGCTGGTGCTGGGCAGCCTTGCGGGGGCCGCCCTCCATCTCGGAGGCATCGACATTCCCGGTGTCGAGGCCTGGATCGCGCTGTCGGTGATCCTCTCTGGCGCGCTACTCGCCGTGCCGCGCGCAGTTCCGCTCTCGTGGCTTGCAACCGGCTTCGCGACCGCAGGCGTGCTACACGGGCATGCTTACGCAGAGTCGATATTCGGCGCGGAATCGACGCCGCTCGCTTTCTACCTAATCGGGTTCTCGGTTATCCAACTCTGCGTCGCGGCCGCAGCGTTCGCCCTCCACCGGTGGCTGCTGCTGCGGCCGGAGCGCGCGAGCATCATCGCGCTGGGCGTGGGCACCGCGGCCGGCGCGGTCGGCGTCACGTTCCTGTTCTCCTGACGTTTTTGCCGCCATTCTTCTTTCGTCTCACGTGCCGATCGATTCTCCTAATTTTTGCATTCGAGCATCGCTACGTAACTGTCGACGTCGGCAATTGGCCGGTAGTGTGAGTTCGTCATCAGGTCCGTAACTGGACGTTCAGAAGCGTCCCGCACCCCCCCCTGTGCCAATGTGACATGAGACACCTAACCGTTCATCTTGCCGCCCATACGGTCTCAACATTTCAAATCCAATTCTGAACCCCAAGGGCTCGATTAACTGGATCTGCAATCCTTAGCCGGTCTGTGATGTGGTACTTTCTGCTCAGCCAGTACATAGACCTCCAACCCGCTCAAGCGGCGTTGAAGCCCCGCTTCCTGTGGGGCGTAGCGCAAAAAGCTCCTGACTGCGGTTCCAGCACTCTCCCGAAAAACCCGTCTCAATCCCCGTTCATCTCAAAACCTCCTGACTTTTTCGGGCTTGGTACGGCGGCGTAACTTTTCTGTTTTCGGCAAAAACGTCCCCGTACCTTGATGAACGGAAATTCGTGGTGGGGTAGTGGCGGGGAGCCAAACCGGCAACAGACAAACCATTTATCACTCGTTGAAAGCACCGCTGAAAGCCTTGTAATCCGGCTTCGCCAGATACTTGAGTGAACGGTTATCCGCCGATGCTGCCTCAATACGTCAGGTCAAGT
>CAMDFL010000252.1 GCA_945897475.1 Bordetella parapertussis | reverse complement strand
AGCTGATCAGCATCACTTTTGTCTTGGTCTACTTCGAGCATCAACTGCCCTGGGTCCACCAGGCCCATGATGAATTCTTTCGCGGTGGAGTCGAAGTTGGTGCGCTCGATCTCGGAGGCCGACCCACTGGTGGTGCCAATGCTGAAGGTGCTGCCTTGGGCCGAGATGGCGGGGGGGTGATTTCACTCCCACCAGTTCCTCCTGGTTGAATATGGTCGAGCGTTTCTTCCGAGACATCACCGACAAGCGCATTCGTCGCGGCGTGTTCGCCAGCCTTGCTGACCTCGAATCAGCCATCAACGATTACATCGCCGTGCATAACACCAAACCCAAGCCTTTCATTTGGACGGCCAAAGCAAGCGACATTCTTGCCAAGGTCACTAGCGCTCGCGCTGCTTTACGTAAGAGCACTTCTAATTGACGCAGTACACTAGGCAAATATGTTGAAGCAATTGAATTTTCAACCAGCTCGTGCAGGCATGACGCGCGAATGGCGCGTAGTAACGACTGAGAGGAGAACGATATGACTGTATTTCGGAGCATCGCGGCAATGTTGCTGGTGGCAGGGCTGGGCAATGCGAATGCGCAGACCACAGGGCGTATTGTGATCGGGTTCGCCGCCGGTGGTGCGCTCGATGCCATGAGCCGGGTGGTGGCCGATGCGCTGCGCGAGGGCCTGAACCAGCCCTTCATCACCGAAAACCGCGCTGGCGCGGAAGGGCGCATTGCCATCGATGCGGTGAAGGCTGCGCCGCCCGACGGCAACACGCTGTTGTTCTCGCCGATTGCCAATTTTGGCATCTTCCCGCACACCCAGAAAAACCTTCCTTACGACCCGTTGAAAGATTTCATCCCTGTATCTCTGGTGGGTGGTTACTCAGTGGGCATGGCAGCCGGGCCAATGACCCCCGCACGCAATTTGCAGGAATTCATTGCCTGGGCCAAGGCGAATCCCAAACTCGCCAATTTCGGCACGCCGGGCAACGGCAACATTCCCCATTTCACCGGCATACTCTTCGCCCAAGCGGCCGGCATTGCAATGACCAATGTGCCCTATAAGGGTTCGGTGCCCGCGATCGTCGATCTGATGGGCGGGCAGATTGCCGCCGTGTACACCACCCTTGGCGATTTCACCACCCAGGCGCGCGCCGGCAAACTGCGCGTGCTGGCGCATTCGGGCTCGCAGCGCACCGCGGTGGCGCCCGATGTGCCCACATTGCGTGAACTGGGCTATAACATTGAGGCAAACGGCTGGTACGCCTTGTTCGCGCCAGCCGGGGTACCGTCTGCAACCGTCGACCGCATCGGCCGGTTGGTGGTACAGGCGCAGCAAACGCCGGCGGTGCGCGAGCGGATGCAGAATTTGTCACTCGATATCCGCCTGACCACGCCAGCGCAATTTGCAGAGATCGTGCGCGCCGACTACGAATTCTGGGGAAAGGCAGTGCGCGCTTCTGGGTTCAAGGCGGTGGAGTAGCAAACATGGCTCTGGCGGCACGGGTACGGCCCCGGGGGTTCCTGGCGCGCCTGCCACGAACGACCTGAGGCCCCTGCAATACGGAAATGTCCTGGCAAGTCGATTATTGGCCATTCCCAATAACAAGTCAGCCTCGTCAGAGGCATGCTTTTTTCAAGATTTTGGAATTTCTCGATAATATTTCTGATCGCAACATCACCGAGGAAAAAGTCCGTGACACCTCTGTTCGCTCCACAAACAATACTGGTCGCGGCGATGATCACTCTCGCTGCTCCAATGTCTGCCCTCTGTCAGGAGTACCCGGCCAAGCCGATAAGAATCATCACCCCTTTCCCGCCCGGTGGGGGGGTGGACATCCTGGCGCGCATTGTTGCCGAAAAGCTGCAGGCAAAATGGGGACAGCCCGTTGTCGTCGAGAACCGCGCAGGCGGCGGGGGCAATGTCGGCACGGAGTACGCCTGGCGCGCTGCCGCGGACGGTTATTCGCTGCTGGTTACCGCGCAAGCGCCGCTCGTGATCAACAAGAGTCTCTACGCCAAGCTCAACTTCGATCCCGACACTTTCACGCCAGTGGCGGTCATTGCCACGGCGCACAGTGTTTTGATAGTGCATCCCAAGGTACCTGCGGACAACGTGCAGCAACTCATCGCGCATGCCAGGGCAAACCCCGATCGTCTCAACTATTCCTCGCCCGGGGTCGGCAACCCTGGGCATCTCACCGCGGAATTGTTCAAGTCGATGGCAGGCGTGAAGATCGTGCATGTGCCTTACAACGGAACGGGTCCCGCGCTCGCGGGTCTTGTTGGCGGGCAAGTCGACATGCTATGGGGGCAGCTGAGTTCCGCCCTCCCCTATATCCGCGCCGGCAAACTCAAATTGCTTGCCGTTGCCAGCGAGAAACGAAACCCGATGCTTCCCAATACGGCGGTGGTGGCGGAAACCCTGCCTGGATTCCTGTCAGCCACCTGGTGGGGCATGGTCGCACCGCCTGCAACCAATCAGGCAATTGCAGAAAAAATTGCTGCGGCAATCGCAGAAATGCCCAAACAACCCGACTTTGCTAAACGGATTGCCGATATGGGATTCGAACCCGGCACCGGCACGCCGGCCGAAATGGCCGTGTTCATGCGCCAGGAGCGAGAACGCTGGGGCGGCGTGGTAAAGGCCGTGGGCGCGCGCGCCGACGACTGAAACCGGCTTTCTCGACAAGGCCGCTTAAGCGGCAAGCGGTCATCGGGGATACGAATCAATACGCGAATCAATACGCGAATCAAATCAGGAGTCTTCGCATTGTTCAGCCATCAAGACAACCTCACCATCACCGGCGTGAGTCCGGGAACACCCCTGCATGAACCGCTGGCGAGATTCTGGTACCCGGTACTGCAATCGCACCAACTCGATCATGGCCACACCAGCAAGATTCGACTGCTGGGGGAAAATTTTGTCGTCGCCCGGGAAGGCAGCACTCTTATCGCACTGGAGGAAGCCTGCCCGCACCGTCAGGCTTCAATGGCGTTGGCACGAGTGGAACCCGGTGGCCTGCGCTGCATCTATCACGGCTGGCTGGTCGGGCGCGATGGCAAGGTTGCAGAGACGCCCAATGAAACCGAGTCGGGAACCCGCCGCAATATCAAGGTTCGCGCGCCTGCGGTCCGCGAAGCAGGCGGCCTGATCTGGATGAATGTTTGCGAAGACGAGTCGCAGCGCGCGCCGTTTCCGAATTTTCCCTGGATGAATCTGCCCGAAGATCAGGTGGTAATCGCGGATGTCATCGCTCGCGTGAACTGGACGCAGTCGCTCGAGGGGGCGATCGATTCGTCACATTCCTCGCATCTGCACTCCGACCAGATTGTCAGTGAAGCAGCCACCCGGGCAAGCACCCAGGTAATGAAGGATGCCGGCTACCAGGTACTGCGGCCGTCGCTCGACAAACGACCGCGATTGCGGGTCCAGAACACGGGTTGCGGCTTTGCCTACGCTGCACTGCGAACGCCAATTAACAACCCGGACACCACGGTCTATGTGAGGGTGACGGCGTTTGGCTTTCCAGGTTTTGTCAATATCCCCGCATCGACCAGCAAGCTGGATATGCAGATTTTCGTTCCGATGGATGAAACCCACACGCACTTCGTCTTCATCAGGGCATCGCGTAACTGCAAAATCGACCGGACCGCATCACTGGAGTGGTCGGGCCTCGTGCCCGGACGCGATATCGACGAGTCAGGATGCCTGCGCCTCGATGCCGGCACCAAATGGGGCCAGGACCGCGCGGCGATGCTTGCAGGCAAATCATTCTCGGGTATCCGCGGCACCAGCGTGCAGGATTTTGCCGTTCAGGAAAGCATGGGGGCGATTGTCGATCGCACGCGCGAGAATCTGGGCCCGGGTGACGTGGCCATCGCACACTTTCGCCGGCTGCTGCTTGCCTCGGCAAAAGGCGAATTTGCCGGCGATCCCGGATATGTCAGCGCCATGCGCTATGAGGGCCTGCTAGCGCGCGACGGACTGCTTCCAATCGAACAGGACTGGACCACGCTTTTCAGGCAAGGCGAGGTCAATTGGCTGACTGGAAAGAAGACGTCTACCGACCCCGAAGATCAGGAATACTGAAAAAGAAATGGACTCGCGATTCGGCGCCATGAAACTGCTCTACCCCGCCCGTCAACCTGCCGAAGCCCACCTCATTCGCGGCTATCTTGAATCCTGCGGCATTCACACTATGGTTCGCGGCGAATTCCTCTCAGGCGGCTTAGGCGAATTGCCGATCGATGTCTGCGGGGTGTGGATCGACGATGATGCGCGTTACGAGGAGGCTTGCCGCTTTTTGCGCGATTTCCTGCAGGGTCGCCCGGCGTTGATGCTATCGCAACCTTTCAGCTGGGTTTGCCCAAAATGCAGTGAAACGCTGGAAGCGCAGTTCACCGCCTGCTGGCGCTGCGACGGGGAACATTTGGCGTAATTTCGCGACAAACATTATCAATCAAAGGAAGCCTCGGTGAAAGTCATCGCGCCG
>CAMDFL010000251.1 GCA_945897475.1 Bordetella parapertussis | reverse complement strand
GCCGATGGTGTAGCGATAACCGATGGGCACTTTTAGCCAGAACGCATCGTTGTCGCCGCCAGCTTCCAGCAGCAGCACGCGATGGGCCGGATCCGCCGAGAGCCGGTTTGCCAGCATGCAGCCCGCGGTGCCTGCTCCAGCAATGATGTGGTCAAATTCTTTCGCTTCATTTTCCATGGGCTCATCCAGTCATTTCGTTATCCAGCATCGAAGGTGGTGATTTCGCTTCAGGCGCCGTCGGTTTTAACCGGTCGTTCGAATTGGTTGGTATCGATACCCCGCGCATCGCCGCGCTTGGACAGGCTTAGGACCGCGCCACTCGGCTACCGCTCACCGACCACAGCCAAACCACCAATTGCATCGCGAACACCAGGCCAAACGAAGCCAGGTAGCCTTCGCTCGCATAACGCCCCTCCACCACCGGCCACAGATTGATGATGGCGCCGATGCCCCATTGCAATAGGAAGGCTGAGGCGAAGGCCAAGAGATTGGCGGCGGTGTTGAAGCGCCCCGCCAGGTACTCCGGAAAATGCCGGCCCAGCACCGCGTAAGAAAGTAGCGTGGTGGCGCCGGCGAATGCTTGCACCGCCAGGATCAACGCCAATCCACGTGTTACGCCTAGCGCTAGCAGAAGCACCATCGAAAACGAAGTCGCCGCGCCACCGAGAAAAACGTAAAAGGTATCGATGCCGCGGCGATTGAGCCAATCGGCGACCATGCCGGAACTGGCGTAACCCACGATCGCCACCGTGGTGCTAAAGGCGAGCATCGCGGCGATATCCGACTGACTGAAACCGGCCACATCGCGCATCCACGGCGCGATCCAAAGACCCCCGAGCGCCATGTTCGCACCTGCCCCCAATCCCGACACCAGGCCGACGCGCCAGAACACGCCGCTCTTCATCACCAACAAGAGCCCCGCCATCAACTCGGCGAAGGATTCGCGTTTCGCATTGGTCGTCTTTTCTGGCACCACGAAAAATATCACCGCGGCGGCGATGCCCGTGCCTGCGGCGAGGAGTAAAAATAAGGTCCGCCAATCGCTATATCGTATTACCGCTTGGGCGGGCATGGTAGCCATGAAAGAACCCACGCCTCCGGCGGCAAGCATCCAGCCATTGAGGCTTGCCAACTGCGAGCGCGGAAACCAGATGACGAAGGATTTCATCGCCGCCATCAGGCAACCCGACACACCCAGGCCAATGAGCGCACGCGCAAGCGTCAGGCCCGCCAGACTGCTTGCCATGGCAAACATCACCGATCCTAAGGCGGCGATGACAAGTAACAGCGCATTCACGCGGCGCGGTCCGTGGCGGTCGAGGAGCAATCCTAACGGCAACTGGATCGCGGCAAAGGTCAACATGTAGGCGCTGGTGAGCATCCCCAATTCGTTGGGATTGAGGCCGATGTCGCGCGCCAGTTCCGGAGACAGAACCGCGTTGATGGAACGAAACAACAATGAAAAACAATAGCCGAACGCGAACGGCAGCCAGACCAGGGTGATGAGGCGCGCGGGCGTCAAACTCTGGGTTGATTTACCAGCCAATTCCCGCGCTTACCAAATAGTTTTCACATGCGGATAAGCTCGCAATTTTTCGTCCTTCGTGACCAGAGGCACCGCGAGTTTGCGAGCGGTTGCCACGATCATGCGATCTGCCGGGTCCTTGTGGAATTGCCCGGGAAGCGAGACGGACTTGGTTGCAATTTCCACATCCACGGACAGGAAACGTACCTGCTCGATTTGCTCCACTGTTGCCAGCCAACTGCTCACATCCATGGTCAACACCAGCCTGTCGCGCTCCACCAGCAAAGCTATTTCCCAAGCCGACATGGATGAAACGATGATTTCACCTCGACGTTTCGTTTTGTCTATCGCGGATTTCGCGGCCCTGCTGAGCAATGGGTCGCCCGTCACCCACCACACCAGTGTGTGCGTATCAAGCACAATCACCGAAGGGCATCCCAATCGTCAACCGCAATGGGGTCGGTCGGGTTCTTGTAGCGCACTACCGATCCGCGCAATACATCGAGCGGTTTGCGGTCATTCGGTCGATATTGCCGAACTTCCAATGCCGGTTTGCCGTGATCGGTCACGATGACACTTTCACCGGAACTCTCGATACGGCGAAAATATTCAAGCGCTTTTGCTTTGAATTCCGATTTTGATACTTGCTGGGTGTCCACGATAATCCCCGATCATTGGTCGATGGTCGATATGGTAAAGCAATATGACCATGCAACATAGTCATAATTAAAGCCTCGCAGAAGGCCAAGGACCGGTGCCGCAAACGGCTTAGGTCCGCGTCACACCTCCACCGCTGGCCGACCACAACCAAACCGCGACTTGCATCGCAAACACCAGGCCAAACGAAGCCAGGTAGCCTTCGGGCGCGTAATGTCCCTCCACCACCGGCCATAGATTGGCGGCGGTGTTGAAGCGCCCCGCCAGGTACTCCGGAAAATGCCGGCCCAGCGCAGCGTCGATGGAACAAAACAACATTGAGAAGCAATACTCGAATGAAAAGGGCAGGCTCGATAAACTTGGCCTGCACGCGGCGGAACTGACGCCAGCGCAACTGGCCGCGCTGGTGAAAGCCGATTACGAGCGCTGGATTCCGGCGATCAAAGCCTCCGGGCTCAGCCTGCAATAAGCCGCGGGCGGCGCGCAATACGACGACCGCGTCAGCGGAAATGCGTTCTCGGGTACTCGAAAGGCTGCGGGTTCGTCGGCCGCATTCAGCTCCGCGCGAAAATAAGCCAGAGGCGGGCTGGACTGGGACCTAGTTGGGTAGCTGGCCAATCGTCCTCAGCACTTTTTCCCATTGCTCGCGGCCGGCGCGTATGAAATCGCCAGTGCCCTGCGGCGTGCGCGGGCCGTCGACATTGATCCAGCGCAGTTTCCTCACCTGCAAAATGTATTGTGGCTGCTTGAGTGAAAAAGCGGCAGACTGATTGAGGCGGGCAATGATCTCTGTCGGCACGCCGGCCGGCGCTACCATCACCACCCAGCTCGACATGCCGAAGTCCGGAAAGGTTTCGGCCACGGTGGGCAACTCCTTCCAGTCCTCAAGGCGCCGCGGGCTGGATACCGCCAGGCCACGCACCTGTCCGCTCTTGACGAAGGGTTCCAGCTGCGAGGTGGAGGAAATCATCATATTGACCGTCCCCGACACCGTGTCCTGCACACCTTGCGGGCCGCTCTTGTAGGGCACGATCAGAAAATCGATGCCGCCGCGCTTTTTCACCCACTCGGCGAACATGGTTGCCGAGGAGGTGTTGGTGGCCAGCGACAACTTTCCGGGATT
This sequence comes from Bordetella parapertussis, assembly GCA_945897475.1. Classification (GTDB taxonomy): domain Bacteria; phylum Pseudomonadota; class Gammaproteobacteria; order Burkholderiales; family SG8-39; genus 2-02-FULL-62-17. The sequence continues at coordinate 1,219 of CAMDFL010000251.1, read as the reverse complement.
GGCTTTGGCGTAGGCAAGCATCTCGGGCAGCGTCCTGATCGGCAGCGTTGCATTCACAAACCAGCCTTGTCCGCCCGTGTCGTCGACGATCACGGCGACGGGCGAAAAGTCCTTCGCCGCATCGTAGGGAATGTCTTTGCGCAACAGCGGCTCGATGGCCAGCGTGGATTGCGTGCCCAGCACCAGGTTATAGCCGTCCGCGGCCGACTTCGATGCCAGTTCCATGCCGACAATGCCATCGGCGCCCGCGCGGTTGTCCACGACGATGGGCCTGCCGAGGTCGCGCGACATCTGTTCCGAGAGTACGCGCCCGAGGATGTCGGGCACGCTGCCGGCGGCCTGCGTCACGATCAGGCGGAGGGGTTTGGCGGGGTAGCCGGTCTGCGCATGCAACGGGCTCGAGAGGACGAATGCCCCAAGAACAATTATTGGCGCGGTTCTCCACGGATTCCAGGGCGAAAATTTCTTCAGATTTGAGATCAGCATGGATGATCCTTTTGGTTCCGGCCGCTGCTTTTTCAGGCCGCGGCGGCTTCGCGATGCAGTTTCAGTACGTCATCAAGGCTGGTCGGTGTTGCGCGGCGCAATGATGGCACGCCGCGATCGCGGTACATGCCCATGCGACCCTCGGGCGCGTGGCCCAGGCCACAGAACATTGCAATGCCGAAATCTGCAACCGCCGCCTGTGCGAGCTTGATGCGCTTCTTCGCGCCTTCCAGTCCGTCGCCGAGATTCAAGAGGCCGATGAAGAGTTTCGCGCCCTTGGGCAAGTTCAGCCGCTTGAACACCGCGTAATCCGCCTCCGCGTGTTCCGGTATGACGGGGATGTGGATATAAGTCATTGGCCTCGTGAGGCGCGAAATAACGGCGTTGGCGGCATCGACCAGCACATTGTTGTCCTGGCCCGCGCGCGTGTCGTGATGCCATATGGAGCAAATGTGAAAACCCAGTTGCACCTCCGGCGGAATCCGGTTGGCGACCCAGGCTGCCGAATCGGCCATCTGGTCGAGCGTCCAGTGAAAATGCTTGTGGATGGGCTGGTCCCAGGCATCGGGACGGCGCAGATACTCTTCGTGTTCGGCTTCCATGCCCAGGTCGATCTGGATGGCGAGTTCATTGGCGGGTATGTGGTCGATCGCCTCCTTCAATTCATTCCAGATGGCCTCGCGCGCCAGTGGCAGCAACTGCTCGGCCGGCAGTTGCAGCACGAATGACGAAG
>CAMDFL010000250.1 GCA_945897475.1 Bordetella parapertussis | reverse complement strand
TCGATTCTGCGACCTGCGCGCCGCGCTCGCTATCCTCGCCGAGCGCGGATGGGCGTGGACGGCGGCGGTGTGTGGCGATCAATCCGGCGCTGCTGGATGGCCGGGAGTGATCTTCGGCTTTTGCTACTGCGGCGTTATACCGAGACGGCCTTGATCCGCCGCTGGATCAACTCCATGTCCTCGGTCGGAGTCTTGATTCCTGACTTTGACTTCTTCTGGAAGGCATGCAGGACATAGACCGCCGTCGCGAACTTCACCCTGTACACCGCCCGGAAGTCCTTGTAGCTCGAACCGATCCATGGGGCTTTACCGTGGGGTCAGACATTCCAAGAATATGGCGGAAACACCATATAAAAACAAGCCATTCTCGCGCGAGGGAATTGAAGCGGCGCGGATTTTGCGCCGGAGGGTGCTGCTACCGTTGCTACTCTCGTTCAGGTATGAGCCTGTCCAGGCTCTTTCCTCAGTGGAATGTCGAGCCGCCCCCCCCAGGGTCATGCCTCGTTGGAAAAGGCTATGGGACGGGCATGCGGGTTGTCTATGTTAACATCGCCTCCGCCTTTTCTTGAACGCTTGGAGCGTCGTATGCGAGCTAAACATTGTGCCCGGTTGCTGTGTTATGCATTGTCGTGGTTTGTACTTGGCGCGCAAGCGCAAAATCCGGCGGACAATTATCCGAACCGGCCCATGCGCTTCATTGTTCCCTACACCCCGGGCAGTGCCCTGGACGTGCTCGCACGCGATCTCGGGCAGGTTTTTCTGGAACGGCTGGGGCAGCCCATGGTGATCGACAATCGGCCGGGGGCGAGTCAGGCGATCGCTCTGGAGGCCGCGGCAAGAGCGCCCGCCGATGGATACACCCTGGTGATGGGCACACAATCGGGCCTGGTGTTTCTTACCGCGTCACGCAAATCTCTTCCCTACGATCCGCTGCGGGATTTCGCTTCGATCAGCATGTTGATCGCGTTTCCGTTCAACGTGACGGTGAATCCTGCCGTGCCGGCGCGCTCGATGGCGGAACTCATCGCCTTTGCCAAAGCGCAGCCTGGCAAACTTTTTTACGCCTCGATCGGTATGGGCGGCGGGCATCATCTGGTGACCGAAATGTTCAAGACCCGAGCCGGAATCGATATGGTGCACGTCCCCTTCAAGGGCAATGCCCAGGCGCAGGCGGGCCTGATCGCTGGCGAAGTGCAGGTGATGTTCGAGGGCCCATCGATTCTGCCCCATATCAAGAGCGGCAAAGTCCGGGCGCTTGCAACGACGGGCCGCGCGCGAACCAAAGCGCTACCGGATTTGCCGACGGTCTCCGAAGCCGTATTGCCCGGATTCGAAATGGGCGCCTGGTTCGGTTTGTCCGCGCCCGCAGGTGTTCCACGGCCCATCGTCGATAAACTGAATCGCGAGGTGGGCATTTACCTGCGCTCGGCGGCGACGCAGTCCAAGTTCGCCGCCGCCGGCTTTGAATTTATTCCGGGCACGCCGGAAGAAATGACCGAGACCATCAGATCGGAAATTCCCACGGCGGCCAAAGTCATGCGGTCGGTGGGCATGGAACCCGAGTAGGCAGCGACCTCGAGGGACTCACTTTGCTATAGAGCGGCGGCAGGTATCAAGGAGAGAAACCATGTGGCGCCGCATGCGATTTGCCGCGTGCCTGGCGCTTGGCAAGGCAAGGTTCGCCGCAGCTGCGCTCGATCACTCAGGTTTCTGTCCCAGTTCCTGCACCACCTTGCCGATCAAGGCACGCTCACGCCGCCACAATATCTTTCCAATCAATTTTTCATCATTCATAGCAGAATTTCGCGCGCCGTCGCTCTCACATCCATCTCGAATTCCAGTCCGACCACCGGCGGCCGGGCGAAATGCCAGGTGAGGCCGCCTTCGGCTGCGCCGCGCGCCGCGATCTCCTGGCCGATCAGCGCGCCGATGTCGTGCACCGTGTACGCGCGGGTGTTCGCGGCGTCATTCATGCCAAAGCCAAGCGCATTGAGACGCTCTTCCATGGTGCCGAACACGAAGCGCAGCTTCTCCCGCATGGCGTCAAGAGAGATGTCGCCCGCGCGCACCGCGGCCGGCCCGGCATTGGGATTCCTGCGCTCGGCTCCGCCGGCAATGACGAAGGTTCCGCGCCGCGTGGCTGCCGCGGGCACGGTGTAGGAGAAGGCATAAAGCGAAGGCACCGCCGGCTTGTTGAATTCCGGGCAGACATTGGTGCGTGCCACCGGGTTCACCTCGTTGCGATAGAGTCCCCAGCGCTCCAGAGTCACCACGTATTGGCGATTGAAGTCGATGAAACCCTGCTCCGTAAACGGTTGCGATGAGCGCAGCTCGCAGGCGGCGAAAGCGGTGCCGGGCCGGCCTATGGATTTGAGGTGGGCCTCGACGGCGGCAAAGCCTTCGGCCAGGGGCAGCGGCTTATGCAGTCGCGCGCGCTCCATCTCGAATCCCGGCTGCGCCGCCACGCCGCTCGAGAACTGGAAGCCGCCCTTGATATAGCGGTAACCGCCCGCTTCGAATACGATCACTTCAGCCATGGGGTTTGCTCCTGGTCGATTTTTTCATAGGCTGCCAGCCTTGCCTGGCGGATGATACTGAATACTGCAGGGATTGCCCTCGTTCAGAAGGCCGACCGGCGTCGCCAGGCCGCCGGGGAAGTTAAACTGCGTGCGTGGCGGAAACGCCATTGGACACAACATTTCGCGGCGCTGGGCACGCCTGAAGTTCTTGTGGAAATCGAGGCGATAGCGCATATCGGCGACAAGTAAATGCAAATTGACAGGTTGAATGTGACACTGTCCCCATCAAAGCGTATCGTGCCCATTTGGGCAAAGCGGTGATTCAGGCGAAGTACCGTTCGGAATGAAGCACCGCGTAGTTCGTAACAACGGAGGAAAACATCATGCACCCCTATTCAGTTTCAGATGCCGTCAAAAAGCGCGTGCTCGGCCGGCGCGACCGCGTGATCGCGATGGACGAGCTCGACGCCGCGCGCACCGCGTTCGTCGTGGTCGACATGCAGAATTATTTTGTCGGCAAGGGTTTTCCGTCCGAGGTGCCGATGGCGCGCCAAATCGTTCCCGCGATCAACCGGATGGCCGCGGCGCTGCGTGCGGCGGGAGGCACCGTCATCTGGATTCAGACGACGTCGGTCGGCGCCCTGCAAACCTGGGTCACGCATCACAACTGTTTCCTCGGCCCTGCGGCAGCAGCCAAACGCATCGCGCAACTCTCCGAGGACACCGAAGATTTCCGCCTGTATCCAACGCTGGAAGCACGGCCTGAGGATCTGCGTGTCAAAAAAATAAAATTCAGCGCGATGATCCAGGGATCGTCCGATCTCCCCGCCGTGCTTGCACAGCGCGGCATCGACACGCTTTTGATTGGCGGCACCACCACCAATGTCTGCTGCGAATCCACGGCGCGCGATGCGGCGATGCTCGATTTCCGCGTGGCGATGCTATCCGATTGCAATGCCGCCTGGACCGACGAGCAACATGCGGGGACGCTGGACAATTTTCAGGTCATATTCGGCGATGTCATGAATACCGACGAGGCAATCTCCCGCATTGTTCCAGCAGCAAAGCGGCGCAGCGCCTGAGCGTTGCGCAGGCGAGAGCCTGCCTCGGCCCCTTCGCCGCTGAAAAGACGTTGATCCGAATCTGCCCGCGCTACTCCGGCTGAATGCCGGCTTTTCGGATCACATCGCCCCAGCGGGATGTTTCATTGCGCACGAACGCATTGAACTCCTCCGGAGAAGCCGAGACCATGACATCGGCTTGCAGCGGCAGGAGCTTGTCTTTTATCGCGCCACCGCGCATCGCGGCAACGGTATCGCGATAAATCCTGCCAATCACGTCGCGCGGAGTACCTGCGGGCGCTGAAATGCCGTTCCAGGTCGAGAATTCGATCCCTTTGAGGCCGGACTCGGCCATGGTCGGCACGTCGGGCAATATCGATGAGCGTTCGCTCGTCGATATTGCCAGCGTGCGCAGCGCGCCCGAGCGGATGTGGCCCAGGCTCGATGCGATAGGGTCGTAGACCAGTTGCGTTTCGCCGGCGATCGCGGCATTGAGCGCCGGTGCGCTGCCCTTGTAGGGCACGTGCAGGTACTGAACCCCGGCCGCAGCGGCGAACATTTCCACGGCCAGATGCCCCGTCAAGCCTTTGCCGGGGGAGGCATAGGCCAACTGACCGGGCCGGGCCTTGCTGTAATCGATGAACTCGCGCAATGTCCTTGCCGGCAGCTTGGGATTGATCATCAGCACCGAAGGCGAGGAAGTGAGCAGCGTAACGTGGGCGAAGTCCTTGCCGGCGTCGTAGGGCAGCTTGGCAAACAGCGAGGGCGCGACGACATTGGCCGCGCTGGTCGTAACGAGCAGGGTGTAGCCGTCCGGCGCGGACTTGGCGACGTGATCTGCGCCGATGGTGCCGCTGGCACCCGGGCGATTGTCCACCAGCACCTGCCTTGACCATGATTTGGACAGCGAATCGGCGAGCAGGCGCGCGGTGATGTCGGTCACCCCGCCGGGAGGAAAGCCGAGCACGATGCGCACCGGGCGTGC
>CAMDFL010000249.1 GCA_945897475.1 Bordetella parapertussis | reverse complement strand
AGCCCACCGCCTAGCCCCACCAGCACAATACCGACCAAGCTGGAGTTGTCGTCGCCTGACGCAAACACGTCCATGCCAATGAGTTTGCCCAGCCAATAGCCGGTCAGGCAGCCGACGACAAAACCAAGGGCGTGGGAAATGCCGATGGCCAGAAAATTAATGCGGGGCTTTTTAGCCATCTCAGCGGTTGTTGCGCTGCATAAACATCAGCTTTTCAAATAGCGTGACGTCCTGCTCGTTCTTGAGCAAAGCGCCCACCAGCGGTGGCACCGCCATTTTGTCGTCCTTGGCTTGCAGGGCCGAGAGCGGAATGTCCTCCGCCAACAGCAACTTAAGCCAGTCCAGCAATTCGCTGGTGGAGGGCTTTTTCTTAAGGCCCGGCAGGTTGCGCACCTCGTAAAAGGTCTTCATGGCGGCGCTGAGCAGCTCTTTTTTCAGGCCTGGAAAGTGCACATCGACAATGCTCTGCATGGTCGCCGGGTCCGGGAACTTGATGTAATGGAAAAAGCAGCGGCGCAAAAACGCGTCGGGCAGCTCTTTTTCGTTGTTAGAGGTGATGAATACCAGCGGACGGTGCTTGGCGCGGATCAGCTCGCGCGTTTCGTAACAATAAAACTCCATGCGGTCGATCTCGCGCAGCAAGTCATTCGGAAATTCAATATCCGCTTTGTCTATCTCGTCAATCAGCAGCGCCACCGGCGTTTCTGAGGTAAATGCCTCCCAGAGTACGCCTTTGACGATGTAGTTGTGGATGTTTTTGACCCGCTCGCCGCCGTCGAGGTCCGATAGCTGTGAGTCGCGCAAGCGGCTCACGGCGTCGTACTCGTACAGGCCTTGCTGCGCCTTGGTGGTCGATTTGATGTGCCATTGCAGCAGCGGCAGGTCCAGCGCTGCGGCTACCTCTTCGGCCAGCATGGTTTTGCCGGTGCCCGGCTCGCCTTTGACCAGCAGCGGGCGTTGCAATGTGGAGGCCGCGTTGACGGACAGCATCAAGTCCTGGGTGGCGACGTAATTCTTGGAACCGGTAAATTTCATGGCGCAGCAAAAAGTTGGGGCTAAGGTGGTCTATGTGCCCGGCGGAACCTGCCCGTGTCTAATGGCCGCCCGGAGGTCGGGGTCGGTCGGCATGGCGTAGGCGGGGCAACGGGAGTGGGGTCGATATACTTCGAGATTCGATTTATACCAATATTTACCCGATTGTCTGCGCAAAATGAACCCATTGCTCCGCTCCCTCATCGCACTTGTTGTCGCTTCAGTGACCTTTACATCCGCTTTTGCGCAGGACATCAAGGGCGACGCTAAAGCCGGTGAAAAGAAAAACTCCATGTGCCTGGGCTGCCACTCCATCGTGGGCTACCAGGCCAGCTTCCCGGAGATCTACAAGGTTCCCAAAATCTCGGGTCAAGGTGCCAAGTACATCGTGTCGGCTCTCAGTGCCTATAAAAAAGGCGATCGCAAACACCCCACCATGCGCGGTATCTCGGTCACCCTCAAGGACCAGGATATGGCTGATCTGGCTGCCTATTACAGCGCGCTGGGCGTGGACGCCAATGCCAAGCCCCTCGACAAAGTGGGTGGCGGCACTTCTGCCGGTGAAGCCTTGGTGGCCAAAGGCGCTTGCGCCTCCTGCCACGGTGAAAACCTGAATAAACCCATTGACCCTAGCTACCCCTTGATCGCCGGCCAGCACAAAGATTACCTGTTTGTGGCCCTCAAGTCCTACAAAGCAGACGCGAATCCGCAGGTGGGCCGTGGTAATGCGATCATGGGCGGCATCGCCAAACAGTTCTCCAACGCCGAACTCAAAGAATTGGCCAATTACGTGGGCAGCCTTCCCGGCGCGCTCAAAACCGTGCCCCAGAACCGTTTCCGCTAAATCGGAGCGGCCGAGTCAAAAAACCGCCCTCGGGCGGTTTTTTTGCGCTCAATCCCGGGTGGCGTGGCGCTGCAGGCAGTCGATATAGGCCTGGCCATCGGGCGGTCGCCCGGCACGCTGGCTTTCCCACAGCATGGTGCCCAAGCAGTCCAGGGCTTCGTGGTGGGCCGCATGCAGAGATTGCCTTTTGTGCGTCAGCAGTTCCACTGCTTGGCGAATGCCGCGCGGCTGGTCAATACTGCATTGTTCGCTTATCGACAAGTGCATCGACAAGTGCAAAAACGGATTGGTCTGCCCGCTGCCCTCGGGGTAAACGCGGCTGACGGCGGCTTCCAGGTCCTGAAAATCAGCGTGGTACTCGGGATGTTCTGCAATCCATTGGACGGCCAGAGTTTCCATGGCGTCCATGGGCTGCGCGCCGCAGGCTTTGGCGTACACCGAGCAAAAAAAACGGCGCACATCCTCTTGAGAGGGGTTAAACATCGGGCAAGGTTACCATGGACGTTTTCGCCGGATCCGGCTAAGCCCCACTATGTTTGAAGCCTGGCCCATCATCACGGATCCGTTTTTCTATGCCGTGGCCATACCGGCGGTTTTGCTGCTGGGAGTGAGCAAAAGTGGCTTTGGCTCAGGCTTCGGGTCCTTGGCCGTTCCGATGATGGCTTTGTCGGTGACAGTGTCCGAGGCGGCGGCGATTTTGATGCCCTTGTTGTTGGTGATGGACGTGCTGGGCAGTGCCGCATTCCGCAAAGATTTCGACCCCGTTTTGCTGCGGCGCATTCTGCCTTTTGGCATTTTGGGCATCGTGCTGGGGGCCTTGTTGTTCAAGCTGGTGCCGCCGCATGCGGTATCGGCCGTGGTAGGTGTCGTAACCCTGGTATTTTTGGCGCAACGCGTCTTGTGGAAGGCATCGACGACCATGTCCCCGCCCGCGTGGCTGGGACGGGTTTTATCGGTCACCTCGGGGTTTACTAGCTTTGTGGCCCACGCCGGTGGTCCGCCTATCAATGCGTACTTTATTGGTTTGCGGCTTAGTCCGGTATCTTTTGCAGCCACCATGTCGTTCTTCTTTTTTGCGCTGAATTTGTGTAAATGGATTCCCTATGCTTGGCTTGGTTTACTGGATTTGCGCAATATGGCCACGGCCATGGTCTTGCTGCCCTTAGCGCCCGTGGGCGTGTGGGGGGGCGTGCGCCTGGCGCGTCACGTGAGCCAAGTCTTGTTTTACCGCCTGGTTTACGCAGGGATGTTCCTTACCGGCATCAAACTGGTCTGGGATGGCTTTGCCTGAGCGCTCGCGCAATGCCGGGCCTGGTGCTAAATTCCACCCCTTGACGGGCCTGCGCGTTTCATAATGTTCGCAACGCCCTTGTTGGTAATTCCATTGCAAAGAGGTAACACCGTATGACACGCATTGCCATTGCCAACCCCAAAGGCGGGGTTGGAAAGTCCACTTTGTCTACCCACGTTGCGGGTTACCTGGCCTCGCGGGGATACGAGGTCATGCTCGGCGATGCGGATGTGCAGCAGTCCGCGCGCCTGTGGCTGTCGCTGCGGCCACCTTCGGCAAAACCCATCAGCTACTGGGATGTGGACCCGCAAGAATTTACCAAGCCTCCCAAGGGCGCGGACCACTATGTGCTGGACACCCCAGCGGCGCTGGCGGGTAAACAACTAAAAGACGTGCTCAAGTGGGCGGACAAAGTGCTGGTGCCTTTGCAGGCCAGCATCTTTGATATCTACGCTACCCGCACCTTCCTTGACGAACTGGCCCAGAGCCGCCACGCTGAAAACGTGGAGGTGGGTATCGTGGCAATGCGGGTGGACGACCGTACCTTGGCAGCCGATCAGCTATTTGCATTTGTTAAATCTTTGAATCTCCCTACCGTTGGCACCCTTCGCGACACCCAAAACTACGTGCACCTCGCAGCCAACGGTCTGACCGTCTTTGACGTGCATACCAGCCGCATGGAACGCGACCAGGACCAATGGAAGCCGATCGGCAAATGGCTAGAACGCTGATGGCGGCCGATTACGCTAATTTCTACTTTTACCGCTAACCACCATGAGAAATTTCGAAACTTTGCAGGAACTAGCCGCACTCGCGGGCCAACCCGTATCCACCAGCGACTGGGTCACCATTACCCAGGAGCAAATTAACCAATTTGCCCAGGCGACGGGGGACCACCAGTGGATCCATATCGACGAGGAGCGCGCTAAGGCAGGGCCCTTTGGCGCGCCAATCGCGCATGGTTTTCTGACGCTGTCGATGATTCCGCTTTTTTTCGCTTCGGCTATCCATATTGTCCAGACGCGTATGGGTGTTAATTACGGGCTGAACCGGGTGCGCTTTACCGGCCCGGTGCCGGTCGGCAGTCGTCTGCGCGCCAGTATCAAGCTAATGCGTGCTGACCCGGTGGAAAACGGTGGTTTCCAGTTCACCTGGGAAGTAAGTACCGAGCGCGAAGGCGTGGCCAAGCCGGTGTGTGTGGCCGAATCTATTTCCCGCCTCTATCCCTGAGGTAATTCAGCGGCGCCGAAGTGGTTTTGCCGCCATGCTTCAAATACCGTCACGGCCACCGCGTTGGAGAGATTCAGGCTGCGTTGACCCGCCTGCATGGGTAGTTTTAAGCATTGCTCGGGGCTGAAGCTGGCGCGCACCGCATCGGAAAGCCCTGCGGTTTCTGATCCGAACACCAAGCAATCGCCGGCCCTAAA
>CAMDFL010000248.1 GCA_945897475.1 Bordetella parapertussis | reverse complement strand
ATGCGACTCCAGATTTGTCCAGAATGGAGACCTCGGTGAGCGAAATCAATGCAGAATATTTTCTCGCACCGGACGGTGCGCGGCTGAACCTGCTTCGAGCGGGACGTTCGCAAGATGTTTGCGATTCCAAGATGACAGTTTTGCTGGTTCCGGGGTGGTGCATGCCTGCGACCATCTGGCGGGAAACGATGCTGGCATTGGCGATGCACCATGAAGTCATCGCGTTCGACCCTCGTGGACAGGGGGAGTCCGAGGTTCCCGCGATGGGCTACCAAATCGATCAGCGTGCCGACGACCTTGCGCTATGCATTGATCGATTCGAGCGGGTCATCCTGGTTGCGTGGTCCTTGGGCGCGCTGGAATCCTTGCATTATTTATATCGGCATGGGGAGGCAAAAATTGCCGGCCTGGTGCTTGTAGACAGCTCGGTCGGCGAGGATCCGCCACCCGCCGTGGCGACCGGCTTTCGGGAGGAGTTCAGATCCGACCGGAACAAGGCGATGGAGCGCTTCGTTCGCGCGATGTTCGTGAGCGTCCGTCCGGAGTCTGAGATAGGCAGTCTTTGCGAAAACGCGCTGCGCATGCCACTGGAGGCAAGTCTTGCGTTGTTCCCCAGCCATTTACCACGAGAACATTGGCGCGCTATCGCTCGGGGGGTTCGTGTGCCAATGCTTTACACGGCGACTTTGCAGTTTGCCGAACAAGCACGCAACCTGATGAACGCCCGGCCAGAAACGAAGGTTGAGATATTCGAGAATGCCGGCCACGCACTGTTTATCGATGAAGCAGAACGATTTCGGCGCGTGATTTTGCGATTCATTATTGAATCGTGTCGCGCCGGAGAAAGCGATGCACTTTTGGATAGTCCGTAAGCACAATCGACATCAGATGCCGCCAAGGCAGATATATTTCAGCTCCAGATAATCCTCGATACCGTACTTGGATCCTTCGCGACCGATTCCGGATTCCTTGATGCCGCCAAAGGGAGCGACCTCGGTGGATATCAGCCCGGTATTGACGCCGACGATGCCGTATTCGAGTGCCTCAGAAACGCGAAATACCCTGCCTATATCGCGTGAGTAAAAGTAGGATGCCAATCCGAATTGCGTCGCGTTGGCCATTTTTATTGCCTCGGCTTCGTCGCGAAACCGGAACAGTGGCGCCACCGGTCCGAAGGTTTCCTCGCTGGCGACTTTCATCGAAGCGTTGACGCCGGTGAGCACGGTAGGCTCATAGAACGTGCCGCCAAGTGCGTGGCGCTTGCCCCCGCGCAAGACCTTTGCTCCCTTTGCTAATGCATCGGCGACGTGCTCTTCAACTTTCGCCAGGGCATTGCCGTCAATCAACGGGCCCTGCGTTACGCCAGATTCGAAACCGTTACCGACTTTAAGTCCAGCTACGGCATTGGCGAGCTTTTCGGCAAATTGCTCATACACCCCATCCTGAACCAGCAGGCGGTTGGCACAGACACAGGTCTGGCCGGTGTTGCGGTATTTGGAGGCCATCGCGCCTTCCACTGCTGCATCGAGGTCGGCGTCATCGAATACCAGGAAAGGCGCATTGCCACCCAGCTCCAAGGACATTTTTTTGATGGTGGCGGCGCATTGCAACATCAGCAGGCGTCCAATTTCGGTGGAGCCGGTGAAACTGAGTTTGCGAACTATAGGATTGGCGGTCAATTCGCCGCCGATCGCGGCCGCATCGCCGGTGACCACATTGAGCACGCCCTTGGGAATGCCCGCGCGTTCGCCGAGAACCGCCATGGCCAACGCGGAAAAAGGTGTTTGTTCCGCCGGCTTGATGACCATGGTGCAGCCTGCGGCAAGCGCAGCGGCGGCCTTCCTCGCGATCATCGCATTGGGAAAATTCCAAGGTGTGATCGCCGCGCACACGCCGATTGGTTCTTTCATCACCACAATGCGCTTATCGGCTTGGTGCGCGGGAATGGTGTCCCCATATATGCGCTTGCCTTCCTCGCTGAACCACTCAATGAAACTCGCGCCATAGGCGATTTCGCCGCGAGCTTCGGCCAGCGGCTTGCCTTGTTCAGCGGTAAGCAATAGCGCGAGATCATCCTGCGCGGCCATCATCAGATCGAACCATTTGCGTAGGATGGTTGAGCGCTCCTTCGCGGTCTTGGCGCGCCAGGCAGGCCAGGCTGTTTGCGCGGCATTAATGGCGCGCCGCGTTTCAGCCGCGCCCATGTCGGGCGCCGTGCCAAGAATCGCTCCGTTCGCCGGATTGGTAACCGAAAAATTTTTCCCGGAATCGGCATCCACCCATACGCCGTCGATAGAGCACTGCTGACGAAACAAGTCCGTGTCTTTCAGATTCAAACTGGCAATTCCGGCTGCATTGGGATGGTTCATGGCGGGGTTCGCTTTCAAGAAATTAACCGCGGGAGGGCTGAATTGAAGATTGCATGGCATTGTACTTTGCCGCATTCGCTCGCCGCCCTTGCGCGGCTATCGCATCGATAGGCAGGGATATACGGTATGGAGGCCTTGATCTAAATCGCCGGTGCTAAAATCTGTGGTGCGCAGCTCACCCACCGTTTCAGAAAACCTTTTGTAAAGTACTCAAATCTCATGGCCGGTCATTCAAAATGGGCGAACATCCAGCACCGCAAAGGGCGCCAAGACGCGAAACGCGGCAAGGCTTTCACCAAGCTGATCAAGGAAATCACGGTTGCCGCGCGCATGGGGGGAGGCGATCAGAATTTTAATCCGAGATTGCGATTGGCCATTGAAAAAGGCAAGGCGGAAAATCTTCCGTCCGACAACATCAAGAATGCCATCAAGCGCGGCACCGGCGAGCTGGATGGCGTGTCCTACGAGGAAATTCGCTACGAAGGCTATGGCATCGGCGGCGCCGCGGTGATGGTGGACTGCATGACCGACAACCGCACCCGGACGGTGGCCGATGTACGCCATGCCTTCGCAAAAAATGGTGGCAATATGGGCACAGAAGGCTCGGTCGCATTCATGTTTACGCACTGCGGCCAGTTGGTGTTTGCGCCGGGCACCAGCGAAGAAAAATTGATGGAGGCAGCGCTTGAGTCCGGCGCCGATGACGTAATCGCCAACGACGACGGCTCCATCGAGGTGGTATGCCCGGTCGCCGACTTTCATACGGTGCGCGATGCACTCATCAAGGCTGGATTCAAAACGGATGTCGCCGAAATCATCATGAAACCGCAAAACGACACCGCACTCACCGGGGATGAATCGGTGAAGATGCAAAAACTGCTCGAAGCGCTGGACTCTCTGGATGACGTGCAAGAGGTCTACACCAACGCGGCGCTCGGCGAGGGCGGATAGCTCCGCATGACTTCCGGCCCGGTGCGCATTCTAGGCATAGACCCGGGGCTGAGGGTCACTGGGTTCGGCGTAATCGAAACGACCGGCGGTCGTTTGGTCTATATCACCAGCGGCTGCATACGCCCACCCGCCAATCAGCCATTGGCCGAGCGGCTCAAAACCATCCTGGAAGGCTTGCGCGAAGTGATTTCGACCAATCACCCCGAACAGGCTGCGTTGGAAAAAGTATTCGTCAACGTTAATCCGCAATCCACCTTGCTGCTGGGACAGGCGCGCGGAACGGCGATTTGCGCGGTGGTCGATGCTGACCTGCCCCTTTCTGAATACACCGCGTTGCAGATCAAGCAAGCTGTTGTCGGTTATGGCAAGGCGAAAAAAGAACAGGTGCAGGAAATGGTGCGCCGCCTGCTTAGCCTGTCTGGGCTTCCTGGCACCGATTCCGCCGACGCACTCGCTTGCGCCATTTGTCACGCGCACGGTGGACAGGGGCTCGGGGCGATACAGACCGGAGTGCAACGCATACGGCGTGGACGACTTGTATAAAAATCAATATTCTCAATCTCTTATTCCCCGCTCATTTGCAGCGAGGGCATGAAATTGCGAAGTTTTTATTTATTATAAAAATGAAAAAATGATCGGTCGCATCGCAGGCACTCTGCTGGAGAAAAGTCCCCCGCAAATACTGGTGGACGTCAATGGCGTGGGTTATGACGTCGAGGTGTCGATGAGCACTTTCTACAACCTCCCGGCCACTGGCGAACGCGTTACGCTTTTTACGCACTTGCAGGTGCGTGAGGATGCCCATTTGCTTTATGGCTTTGGCACCGACGCCGAGCGCCGAGTGTTCAGGCAATTACTCAAGATCTCGGGGGTGGGCGCGCGCACCGCGTTGGCCTTGCTCTCCGGACTTTCCATCGGTGAGTTAATTGAGGCGGTGTCCTCGCAGGAAGCCGGACGCTTGGTGCGAGTGCCGGGAATTGGCAAGAAAACGGCAGAGCGGCTGCTGCTCGAGTTAAAGGACAAGCTGGGCGCGGAACTAGCGCCGGGCAGCGGCGCGCATCGAGCGCGGCCGGCATCAAGCGACATTCTTAACGCCCTGGCCTCGCTTGGCTATAACGATAAAGAGGCGCAGGCTGCGGTGGAGCATCTGCCTGATGGCTTATCGGTTTCCGATGGCATACGTCAGGCTTTGAAGTCATTCGCGAAGAGTTAGCCCATGGCCATTGAAACCGATCGCTTGATTTCCGCGGCACCCGCTTCGGTGCATGAGGAGGCGCAGGAGCG
>CAMDFL010000247.1 GCA_945897475.1 Bordetella parapertussis | reverse complement strand
ATCTCCTCGCGCTTGTATTGGCCCAGGCCATGTTCAGCGGAAATGGAACCGTTGAAGCGCGCCACGCTGTCATGCACCACGCGATTAACCTCCTCGGTGCGAAGCAGAAATTCTGCATGCGGCACGCCCTCGGGCGGGGAAACGTTGTAATGCAGATTACCGTCGCCCAGATGACCGAAGGTGACGTTGCGCATGCCGGGGAACTCACGCGCCAGAGCCGCATCGGTCACCGCAATGAATTCGGCCATGCGTGAAATCGGCACGGTGACATCGTGCTTGATGTTCGGGCCTTCGTGCGCCTGCGCCTCGGAGACATTGTCGCGCAATGCCCACATGGCCTTGAATTGCGCGAGGCTCTGAGACACCGCCGCATCCAAAATAAGACCTGATTCGAGCGCGCCCGCCAGCATGGATTCAAGCGATGCGCGAGCGGACTCCTCCGACTCCAGATCCGACAATTCGATCAAAACGTATTGCGGGTAACGCGATTGAAACGGTGCAACGCTGGCCGGATAGTGCTTCTGCACCAATGACAGACACAGATCGGAGAACAGCTCGAAACCGGTCAGCCTGCTTCCCAGGCGTTCCTGCGCGAAGCCGAGCAACGACAAACCGGTTTGCGGGTCGGGCAAGGCCGCGATCGCCGTGACACGAGCTCGCGGCATGGGAAAAAGCTTCATTACCGCGGCCGTAATAACGCCCAGCGAGCCCTCGGCGCCAATGAACAAATGCTTCATGTCGTAACCGGTGTTGTCCTTGCGCAAGCCACGCAAGCCATCCCAGATCTCACCGCTGGGCAACACCACCTCCAGGCCCAGGGTGAGCTCACGCGTGTTGCCATAGCGCAGCACGGCAGTCCCACCCGCGTTGGTGGACAGATTACCGCCGATCTGCGCGGTGCCCTCGGCGGCCAGACTCAATGGAAACAATCGCCCCGCAGCTTCGGCCGCCTGCTGCACCGCAGTGAGCACGCATCCGGCTTCAACAGTCAAGGTGTTGTTGATGGTATCGATTGCCCGGACACGATTCATGCGTGACAGACTCAATACGATCTGCGTTCCGCTGGCGTCCGGCGTGGCGCCGCCGCACAAACCGGTGTTGCCGCCCTGCGGGACTATGGCGGTACCCGCCTTCGCACACAGGCCCACCACTTTCGCGACTTCCTCGGTGCTCACCGGACGCACCACCGCCAGGGCATCGCCAAAATAGCGTTTGCGCCAGTCCGTGGACCAGACTTTCGCGTCCGCGCCCGTCAATAAGCCTGCGGCCCCCACCACTGCACTAATCTCTTCAAGCAACTGACTCATCTCTCAGCCTTTCGAAAATGCGCGATTCAAGCGCCGTACATAGTCCGCCGCCGCGCGCACATCCTCGACCACAGCGTCGCATTGCAGCGATTGGACCGGTTGT
Source organism: Bordetella parapertussis (assembly GCA_945897475.1). GTDB lineage: Bacteria > Pseudomonadota > Gammaproteobacteria > Burkholderiales > SG8-39 > 2-02-FULL-62-17. Next base: position 3,204 of record CAMDFL010000247.1, on the reverse strand, counting down.
CCTTCGCGATAGCCATAGGGCACGCACACCACTTTGCACCCCGCTGCGCGCGCCGCTATCGCATCATTGGCCGAGTCGCCGACCACCAGGGCATTTTCGCAACGAACACCGAGTTGCGCGCAGGCATGGGCAAAGGGCATGGGATCGGGTTTTCTGCGCGCCACGCTGTCGCCCGCGACCACCACCGCGAAATATTTCGCGAGATCCATTTTCAAGAGCAGCGGGTGAGTGAAAGCTTCGGGCTTGTTGGTGACACAAGCCATGGGCAATCCGTCCGCCACCAGCATTTCCATGCCCTCGATGACTCCTGGATAGATACTGGCGCCACGGCCGGACTCTTCGAGATACACGGCATTGAAAAGCTCCATTGCCTGTTCGATGCGACTCATATCGCCATCCAGGCATCGCTCGACCAGCTTTGCCGTTCCCTTGCCAATGAAATTTCGAATCTCAATCTCGCTGCGCGCGGGTAGCCCAAGGCTTACCAACATGCGATTCGCCGCCCGAGCAAGCTCACCCGCGGTATCCAGCAAGGTGCCGTCCAGATCAAACAGCACCGCGCGGACCGGTGCGCCGTTGAGATTCAATGTAGAGGGCTCACAGCGATGGGCTCACCAGAGACGACTCACGCGCAACGGCGGCGAGTGCGGCCCGCATCGCGGCAATGCTTGCTTGGTAATCCGACGACCCGAATATCGCCGACCCCGCGACGAAAGTATCGGCACCCGCTCGGGCGATTGCAGCGATGTTATCGACCTTCACGCCACCATCGACCTCCAGCATGATCGATTGTCCGGTATCCAGGAATTGCCGATCGATGCGACGCCGCGCTTCGGCAAGCTTCACCAGCGCGTGGTCGATGAACTTTTGCCCGCCGAATCCCGGGTTGACCGACATGATCAAAACCATATCAAGTTTTGACAAAACATGATCGAGACAATCCAATGGCGTCGCTGGATTGAGCACCAGCCCGGCCTTGCAACCATGCTCGTGAATCAAGCTGATAGTGCGATCCACATGGCGGCTTGCTTCCGGATGAAAACTGATGATATTGGCCCCTGCGCGGGCGAAATCCGGAATGATGCGATCCACCGGCTCAACCATCAGGTGCACGTCGATCACCGCGCTGGTCACAGGCCGCAGCGCCTCACACACCAGCGGCCCAATGGTGAGATTGGGAACGTAATGATTGTCCATTACATCAAAATGGATCATATCGGCGCCCGCGGCGACCACCGCAGTAACCTCATCGCCCAACCTGGCGAAATTGGCCGAGAGAATACTGGGCGCGATGCGATATTGAAGCGGGTTACGGGCTTGCGGCATGTGGACGCTTTTCTTGATGGCGCGGCTGTGTCGGCCTTGAAATTGGAGGCCGGTGTCGCAAAGGCCTGATTTTACCCTGCCCGATTTTACCCTCCATCCCCGCTCGTTTAGGCCAAACTCCAGAGGCAAGCGGTTTGCTGAAGATCGTTGTTTTCGTGCGGACGGATTCATCATCCGCACGAAAGCGACGATACGCACGAGCGGATTTTTCGTTCGTGCAGGTTTTGACAGCGCTGCTGCGGGCGAACCGCGTTTTTATACGGATAAACACCATCCTTATAAAAACGCGGTTTCTGAATAAAGCAAATACAGTTGATTCTTTGTCCCCGATTTCGGACTTAAAAGAGTGCCATTCGAGTCAAAGCGGTCTAACGCGGCGCATCATGAGGTGTCATTAGCCATCATGAGGCGTAATGAAGCTTGCCAGTGCCGGAAAAATCGTGTGCAATGTATCCATGACAGAAAAATCCGCGGAAAAAAAGATACACGACGTGACGGTTTCGCCACAAGCCCATTACGTTCCTGAGCAGTCTGATGAGGCGGCGGGGCGCTACGTATTCACCTATACGATCTCGATTCATAACAGTGGCAACATCCCGGCGACACTGATGCTGCGGCATTGGATTATTACCGACGCGCAGGAAAAAATTCAGGAAGTCCGCGGCCTTGGCGTAGTCGGTGAGCAACCAAGATTGCTGCCGGGGGAGTCATTTCAATACACCAGCGGGACCATCATCGCCACGCCGGTGGGCACCATGCGCGGCAGCTACCGGATGGTCGCTGAGGACGGCTTCGAATTCGACGCCACCATTCCAGAATTCACGCTGACGGTTCCACGCGTCCTGCACTGATTGGCCCATTTTCCGCCTCGCCAAAGCGGAGCGATAATCTGGGCGCTCGCTTCGGGGCCACCACCTAGCGCTCGTTTCGGCGCCACTGTCCGGCGCTCGCTTCGACGCCACTCAATATTGTTATTCTAAAACCACCTTTCAGGACTTATCCTTGGGGCGTTTGGGCAATGTCCACCAAACGATGAACAGCAAAAGCCCCAGCGCGATCGCCCCTTCGAGTATGAATATCCAGAACCCGGAACCCATCAATTCAGTGTCCTTCCCATTGTTTTCAAAAAAATTTTCCGAATTACCGTTACCAGGTCAATGTGCGAATTTGGCGATCGCAATGATACGGGCCAAACGGCTGGCCGCCTTGCTATTAATAGCTGGCCTGTTGCCGGCTTGCGTGTCACTGAAACCTCCAGAACCGGTGGCTTGCGCCGCGCCGCTTGCCTGTTCTGCTTGTCAGATTTGCACCGCGCCGTCCGCCGCCACCGCGCCGCCCAGCGCCGATCCTAGCGCGCCCGCGTTACCGCGTCCCGAGTTGTTCGAAGCGGTATCGTTCGCCGACCTGCCGGGCTGGCGCGATGACGATATGAGCCAGGTGATCGGCGCATTGCGTGCGTCCTGCACAAGATTGCGCAGTTCGCCTGCCTGGCAAGAGCCATGCGCCGCGGCAAATAGTGTCGGCAGCGCGCAATTGAGGCCTTATTTCGAAGCCCACTTCGTTCCCTGGCGAGTGGCCGCTGCTGACGGCAAGACCGAAGGATTGGTGACTGGATACTACGAACCCTTGTTGCGCGGCAGCCGAGTACGAAGCGGCACCTATGGTGTGCCCTTATACAGGCAACCCGAGGATCTTCTGACCATTGACCTCTCCTCGGTTAGTCCGGAACTGCGCAATTTGCGCTTGCGCGGGCGCATCGAAGGTCGCCGTGTGATCCCGTATTTTTCTCGCGCGGAGATCGATCACGGCGCGGCGCCCTTGGCGGGACGAGAACTGGTCTGGGTGGATGACGCCATCGAGGCTTTCTTTCTGCAAATC
>CAMDFL010000246.1 GCA_945897475.1 Bordetella parapertussis | reverse complement strand
GCGAGCAGCGCGCCCGCCAGCCCCGCGATGGCGCCGGCGATGACAAACGCCGCAAGCTTATGCCGATAGGTGGCAAATCCGACCGCCTCCATGCGCGTTTCATTCTCGCGGATGGCTTCGAGCGCGCGGCCGAAACGCGCTTCGATCATTCGATGAAGAAAATATAGCACCGCGATCATCAGAACGAGGCAGAGGTAATACCAGGTAATTTCATTTTTGAGATCCAGGCCTAGACCAAGACTGGATCGGGAAGTCAAATTCAAACCATCATCGCCGCCGTAGGCCTTAAGCGACACCAGAATGTAGTAAATCATCTGAGCGAAGGCCAGCGTAATCATGATGAAGTAGACACCGCGCGTTCGCAGTGAAATCGCGCCGATGATCAGGGCGGTGCTGGCTGCGACCCCTATCGCCAATGGCCAGGTGATCCAGGCGTTTGAGAAACCTTCCGCGGCCAGAATGCCCACCGTATAGGCCCCCGCGCCGATGAACGCCGCGTGACCAAAGGAGAGCATGCCGCCGTTGCCCAGAATCAGATTGAGACTCGATGCGGCAATGGCATAGATGAGCAGGCGCGCCGCGAAGCCGATGTAGAAGCCCTGGTCAAACTCTTGCAGAACAAGGGGCAGAATGGCAAGGCTAATAATGCCCGCGAGGGCAAGCGTGCGATGGCGCATTACGACACTTTCATGGGTGCGGCCAGGATCTAGCGAACCAGTCTGGATTTCCAGTAACCAGGACGGCGGTGTTGGCTCGCGACGACTAAAATATAGATCATCTCTTCGGATTGTTCGTAGATGAGACTGTACGGAAAACGATCCAGCCCCCATTTTCTGAGGTCGGCTTCCAAGGGGTGGCCAATCTTCGGAAATTGCAAAATCCGTTCTACGGCGCTCTGAACTTCAATTTCGAATCGCCGGCCCAATCCGGGTACTTGAGTCTCGTAATACAGTCCCGCTTCGACCATCTCCAACACCGCTTCGGGGTGGAACTCGACATTCATCGTGCCAGGCGGGCGCGCAGTGTCTCAAAGGCCTGTTTTCCTGGAACTCCTTTTACCTGTCCCTCGACGAGTTCGCGATGCCTGCGCTTTGCCTCGGCGATCCAGGCATTCTCGACATCGACATCGACATCGCTCGGCCCGTCTAAATCCGAAATAAGCACCCTGATCAGCGCCGCTTTTTCCGCGGGGTTCAGGGATCGTGCTTTCTCTTCAATCTCTGTGAGCAAAATTGTCATGGAATTCTCCGTTTGAGAGCACGATATTATTGAACGAATTACCCTCGAGCAGGAAACAGCCCCTGCGGCTTCCAGAAGAGCACCACCGCCATCAGCAGATAGATAAGGATGGATGCCAATCCCGGTCCGAGTCCCGAGGCATATTGCGGCGGCAGAATCTCCCGAAACAGCATCGGCAGGAACGCCCGCCCGATAGTATCGACCATGCCTACCAGCAGCGCCCCCACCAAGGCACCGCGAATCGAACCGATGCCGCCGATGACAATCACCACGAAGGCGAGAATCAGGATTTCCTCGCCCATGCCCACCTGCACCGCAAGCAGCGGTCCGAGCAAGGCGCCGGCCAGCGCACACAGCATCGCGCCGACGCAGAAAACGATCGTGAACAGCCGCCGGATATCGACCCCCATGGCCGTGGCCATTTCCCGATTCGACGCGCCTGCGCGCACCAGCATGCCGGTGCGGGTGCGCGCCACCAGCAGGTAGAGCAGCAGCGCCACGGCAAGCCCCACGCCGATCACCAGCAGCCGGTAGGAGGGATAGTCGAGTCCCGGAATCAATTCGACCGGCCCCGACAGCGCCGCAGGTGTTGCGAGCATCATCGCCTGCGATCCCCAGATCATGCGCACGCATTCGTTGGCGATCAATATCAATGCGAAAGTGGCGAGCACCTGCGAGAGGTGGTCGCGCTGATAGAGTCTGCGAAGAATCGAGACTTCGAGCACGATGCCGATGATTCCCGTGGCCACGATGGCCAGTGGAAGCGCCATGATGAACGATCCTGTCGCCTGCGCGAGTGTGGCCATGAGGTAGGCGCCGATCATGTACAGCGACCCGTGCGCGAGATTGATCATATCCATGATGCCGAACACCAAGGTCAGGCCGGCGGCCAGCAGAAACAGCATCAGGCCGAATTGCAGACCGTTCAGTGACTGTTCGAGGAGAAGAATGCCGGACATGGGGATGGGGCGTGCAATATTCTTGGAGATTGAGGTCTGAGGTCGGCGACGAAGCAAATTGCCGGCTGGATATACTAGATTAATTGCAATATTAGTATAACCAACGTCGTCTCATACGTTGTCGTCTCATAATCTGACCACCCCATTTCCGGACCATTGTGCTTCATTACACCGAACCCTCGTCTTCGGCGCAAACCGCCTACGCGCAACTGTTCGACGCTACGCTGGCTTCCGACCTATCGCGCACGGTCGCCGGCTTGAACGGTTCGTTTGCCAGGAAGTCGGTCAAGGGCCGGGACTATCGGTACTTTCAATTCACCGACCTCGGCGGAAAGTTACGCCAGATATACGTCGGGCCGGATTCCCAGCGCATCCAGGCGCTGGTCAAAGAAGCCAAATCAACCGGTCCGCTGGCTGCGCTGGCGCCCCTGGCGCGCTGGGCTGCGCCCCTGCTATACCGCGCCATTTCCGCGTGCTACGCCGACTGTCGGAGTGCGGATTTTTCAAGGCAGGCGGAGTTCTAATCGGGACACACGCGTTTTTGACACACGGCAACATGCTGGGCTTGCGCTGGGGCGATTCATCCCGCACGCAAGACCTCGATCTGGCGCACGCCGGGAAGAACATGGCGATAGCATTGCCCGCCAGCCTGGAGGTGGACGCGCATAGTGCGATTGAATCGCTGGAAATGGGCCTGGTACCGATTGTCAGCCTGACCAGCAAGGCAGGCACCACCTACCTCAACCCAAAAGACCCTGATTTCCGCCTTGATTTTCACACCACGCTGCACCGCGGAAAAGAGGCGCCTTATGAACATGCGCAACTGGGCGTGGTTCTGCAGTCGCTCAAGTTCAGGGAATACCTGTTGGAGGACGTGGCGCAGGCCGCGCTCTTTTGCGACAAAGGCTCGATCATCGTCAATGTGCCAAACCCGGCGCGCTACGCGTTTCACAAACTGATGGTCTATGGAGAACGTAGCGCCTCGTATTTGCAGAAGGCGGGCAAGGATCTGCGGCAGGCCGCTGGCTTGCTCGTCTGGCTCAAAGCGCATCGCGAATGGAAGTTGAAGGCGGCCTGGGCCGATCTTGTAGGGCGCGGCCGCGGCTGGACCAGCCGCGTCAAACGAGGAGTCGGCGCGCTTGATAAATTCGCGCCTGAACTGCAATTTCAAGCCTGGTTGGCACCACCTAACCTATCTTTAACATGATTCCCGCAATACGCTGTTCCGAAGCAGCCCGCGACGGGACGTTTGTGTTAAATTTGCGTGGTAGTCAGATTCGACTACCCTGCAAATCGGAGCTTCAAATGCCCGCAATCGGCGCTGCTAAACCGACAAGTTTGAAATTGCCTGCAGTGCTCAAGTCACAGCTCGAGGATGTCGCGAAAAGCTCAGGGCTGAGCCTTCACGCATACATGATTCAAACCCTCGCCGACTCGGTACAGCGGGCGCGCATGCGCGAGGCGTTCGCGCTGGACTCCATGAATGCATTGCGCGATATGAAGGCCAGAGGTTTGGGTCACGAATTGGGTGATGTCCGTGCGTATTTTTCAAAGTTGGCCGGCCACCGCAAAGCGCTGCATCCCAAGCCGCCACCCCTTCGGCCAAAGCGCGTAGGGTGACATTTGTCTCGCGTCTTCCTGAGCAATGCCGCATTGGAGGACCTGCAGCGGCTGGAGGAATTTCTTGTCGAATCAAAAGATCCGCTGGTTGGTGAATGGGTGGAATTCATTCTGGATGCTTTGCAGGTTCTGACGCATCAGCCTGGTATCGGTCGTCCCGTCGGAGGTGGTCTGCGAGAACTCATCATTTCCCGCGGGCGCAGCGGTTACCTGGCACGCTATGAATTTGACCAAGCGAACGATCTGGTTCGCGTCGCACGCATTCGCCACCAGCGGGAATCTGGTTACTCGGCTGAGGAACTTTGATACTGCCTCAAGTCCACTATCGCCTTGCAGATTCATGTTAAACGCCCAGATAGCGGCGGCATAACCCGATTAAATGTGCATCGATGAAAGTGCGCGGCGGACTTCCTCGAACCCTTCGTGCCAGTGCCCGACCGAGAGGTTGAAGTCACGCAGAAACCGCGCGCTGTCAAGCAAGGAATTTGCGGGCCGCTTGGCCGGCCGATCCATCAGTTGGGTGGTGGTGGGAAGGATATCGGCATTGATATTAAAACACGTGACGATATGAAGCGCGTATTCATACCAGGTGGTGCATCCCAAGGGGCTCAGGTGGTACAGGCCTGGCGATCCGGAGAAGGCTTGGCCCGAGCCGTTTAGTTTTTCAAGCAGGAGAGGCAATACCCCCGCCAGCCGCAATGTGCTGATCGGCGCGCCCCATTGATCGTTGACGACGCGAAGCTCGGGCTTATTGCGTTCAATTTTTACGTGTGCAGCTAGCTCGCGCTGATCGCGCGCAACTTCTACGTGTGCAGCTTTTAAAATGGTCTTAAGAAAATTGCCGCCATGCACGCCATAGACCCA
>CAMDFL010000245.1 GCA_945897475.1 Bordetella parapertussis | reverse complement strand
GTGTAGCAGATTGGCGTGAGTTCAATTTGAAATTCGTAAATCTTGCCCGGTTCCAACAACTCTTGTTTCTCGAAGGGATGAAACGGTTGGCCGGGGCCGGATTGCGCGGCATCAACCGCGCGAAACGAAGCCTTGAGAATGCCGCGGGTTACGCGACCGACACTGCCATCGGATTTCAAGTCCGCCACCTTCACGTACCAGGCGGTATCTAAGGCCGTGGATGAACCATAGAGCGTCAGGCTCATCGGACCCCAGAGACGCAGATCCGCATCCAGCGGCGGCGTGGCGTAGGCGAGCACGGGTTTGTTGGCGGTGAGCTGTGCGTAGGAGTCAGGCATTTTGTATTTATCAGGATCCTCGGCGCCGGGGGCATCCTTGGAGAGCAGCCCATAGGGTGGCTGCGTCGCGGGCCCCTCTGGGTTGGCGCGAAAATAGAGCTTCTCCCAACGCGTGCGCTTGATGGGGTACTCATTCTCATAGCGCCATTGCCGCGTCGCCGCATCGAAGATCGCCACGTCGGGTTCGGCCATGATGCCGTTGTCCGTTCCCTTCAACCAATAGTCAAACCAGCGCAGCATCTGGCGGTTGAGGTTACGGTCAGTCAAATAGCGCACATGCGACCAAAAGCCAGTGGGCGGCACGATCAGCAGTTTCTTTGGCGCTTTTATGCGAGGCCATGCCCAAAGCTGCCCTCGAAAATGCATCGCGCCGCCTTGTGGGGCGATGGCAAGCACCGGCGTCTTGATGCGTTCGAGCTGTGTCCACGGCGAGCGCTCGCGGTAAAACGGCCCGTCGCACGGATGTTTATGCGCCTCCCAGCTAAGGTTCATGGGTTCTTCCTTGCCTTCCACCGCGCCGGGCCAGGCCATCATGGCGGTGTGATAGCTGATCCAGCTCGCCACGAATTGATGATGAAAAATGCCTCCCTGATAGACGACGTCGCGATAAAAATCTGGTGTGGAATCCTGCTGGCAGATGCACGCAAGGTGAGGCGGCTGGGCGATTGCCGCGTGGTATTGCGTCCAGCTCCAGTAGGAGTCGCCTATCATGCCAACACGGCCGGTGCACCAGGCTTGCGCCGCGATCCACTCGATCAAGTCGAAACCATCAGTGCGCTCGGCATTGCCGAACCACTCCCATTTTCCCTGCGACAGGCCCGCGCCGCGTCCTTGAGCGATGACATGGATATAGCCTTTGGGAACGTAGAAGGCGGTGGCGCCCGATTCAATGGCATGGCTCCAGTGGGGGGGCTTGCGTTGGATATCCTTCATATAGGGCGAGGTGGAGAACAGCGCCGGATACTTGCCTTCTTTTTCGGGCAGAAAAATATCGACCGCGAGACGCACGCCGTCGCGCATGGTGACATACACATTTTCAATGACGCGCACCCCGGGCAGCGGTGCCGGGGCCACCACCAGTTCGGCGGGGTACATGGGAGTGACTTTTGGTTTATCCGAATCCATCATGAGCGCTCCGATATTTTCGAGGCAAGGACGCTATGCATTGCATTACCTGGATGATAATTCTTATGTACGCAAGAGCAGCACGGACATGATAATTCTTATGTGTGCAGGAGCAGAAAGGATATGACAGAAAAAATTGATTGTGTCGTCATCGGCGCGGGCGTGGTGGGCCTGGCGGTGGCGCGCGCCATGCAATTGCGCGGACGTGAAACCATCGTGCTCGAGGCCGAGCGCGCCATAGGCACCGGCACCAGCTCGCGCAACAGCGAAGTCATACACGCTGGCATCTACTACGCTAAAAATTCGCTTAAAGCTCGCTTTTGCACACAGGGCAAGAAGCTTTTGTATCAATACTGCCGAGAGCATGGCGTGGCGCATAAGAACAGCGGTAAATTTATCGTCGCCACCGCGCCGGATCAAGTGGCGACTCTGGATAAGATCATGGCGGCCGCGAAGGCGAACGGTGTCGAGGATTTACGCTTCATGCCATTGGAGGAGATCCGAGAGCGCGAGCCGCAGCTTTATTGTGTCGCGGCGCTGGAATCGCCCTCCACCGGGATCATCGACAGCCACGGCCTGATGCTCGCTTTGCAGGGTGATCTCGAATCCGCGGGTGGCACAGTGGCACTGGGATCGCCGGTGCGCTCGGCTCGATGTACCAAAGGTGGTATTTTTATCGAGGTGGGCGGTGCTGAGCCCATGACACTCGAAGTCGAGCGGGTTATCAACTGCGCCGGACTCAATGCCCCGGCGATTGCTCGATCTTTCGTCGGTTTGCCGTCGGCGCGGGTGCCGCCCAACCATTTCACCAAGGGGAATTACTTTTCGCTGGCAGGCCGATCGCCATTTTCGCGTCTGATCTATCCGGTGCCAGTGCCTGGCGGTTTGGGGGTGCATGTCACCCTCGACTTGGCCGGGCAGGCCCGCTTCGGTCCCGATGTTGAGGCCATCGATCACCTGGATTACGCCGTCGACCCATTCCGGGCAAATGCGTTTTACGCGGAGATCAGAAAATATTGGCCGGAGCTGCCTGACGGGGTCTTGCAAGCGGCCTACTCAGGCATCCGTCCGAAGCTTGGAACCCCGGAAAATCCGATCAACGACTTTGTCATTCAAGTGCCACTGGACCACGGTATTGATGGGCTTGTGAATCTTTTCGGCATCGAGTCGCCGGGGCTGACAGCGTCGCTGGCCATCGCCGAGTACGTATCCAGACGTCTACTGGCCTGAACTGCCAGCCTAAATGGGGACCCCACCCCTGAGTCGGTTTTGCTCGTCGTGAGTGACATATTCCAGCCTGCTGTCTCTCACGGGATTGAGTGATATTTCCCAGCCAATGGGCGAGCATTTGGTGCTATGGTCAAACTCAGGGCGCCACCGGTGATGCCGGATTGGCCGCTGCAGGTGCTGGAGGTTCGGCGATGGGAACCAGCTTGAAGCCCAGGTCAGCCAGGCAGCGCATCAAGCTGCTGTGCTCGATCATCAATTGATCGGTGCGCCACCAGGCTTGGTGAATGACGTGTGCCCGGCCAGCGCTATCGCGAACCACGATTGGATTCGGATAAAAGGTTTGAAACGCGGAGTAGCGCGTGGATTCGCGTAATGCCTGACTATGACACTGTCTATACTCGTCGCTGTCCAGGGACGCCACATCCGTGCCACGGCGAAATTCCATGTGCGTGCAAGCAGCAAGCGCGACGGTAACAAAAACCAGTACGACCCCACGCATGGATCGACTCCATTAAGCTGTTCAATATTAAGCTTTTCAACAGGCGCATGACAATCAGCGACTGCGGCCCCCGGAAGGGTACACCAGCGATGGTTTTCTGTCTGGTGCGCGTGCGGCGGTACCCGGCGCGCCGCTCTTCGGGGCGCCGCTTGCCGAGTCGCGCCCTTGGCCGCGTGCGCCGCCGCCATTGGAATTGTTCCGCTGGCCGCCCTGTGAGCCATTGCCGCGAGCTTGGCCGCGTCCTTGCCTTTGCAGGATAGGTTCGGCCCTGGCATGCGGGTCCGGCGTAAAGCCGGCGACAATTTCTTTCGGAATATCGCGTTTGATCAAACGCTCGATGTCGCGCAGGAAAGCGTGCTCGTCGACGCAGACCAATGAAATTGCCTCACCGGTGGCGCCGGCGCGGCCGGTTCTACCGATGCGATGTACATAGTCCTCCGCGATGTTGGGCAGATCAAAGTTGACCACATGCGGCAAATGGTCGATATCGATTCCGCGCGCGGCGATATCGGTGGCGCACAGCACTTGCAGGCTGCCTTCTTTGAATTCGGCCAGCGCCCGGGTGCGCGCGCCCTGACTTTTGTTGCCGTGGATGGCAAGTGCGGTAATGCGATGCTTATTGAGGTACTCGGCCAGGTTGTTGGCGCCGTGCTTGGTGCGCGTAAACGCCAGCACCTGATGCCAGCGGTTAGTGTTGATGAGGTGGGCCAACAATTCTTTCTTCTTGTCGCGATCCACCGGATGCACTTTTTGAGAGATGATTTCCACGGTCGAGTTGCGGCGCGCAACTTCAATCATCGACGGTGCGTTGAGAAGGCTGTCAGCGAGAGCTTTTATTTCCTCGGAAAAGGTGGCCGAAAACAAGAGATTTTGTCTGCGCTTGGGCAGCACCGCGAGGATGCGCTTGATGTCGCGGATGAAACCCATGTCTAGCATGCGGTCGGCTTCATCGAGCACCAGAATCTCAACCTGCGAGAGATTGACGGTGCGTTGTTGCACATGGTCGAGCAAGCGCCCCGGCGTGGCCACCAGGATGTCGACGCCGCGGTGCAGATGCGAGATCTGTGGGTTGATGCTGACGCCGCCAAACACCACCGTTGAGCTTTGCTTGGAGTACTTGCCGTAGTCGCGCACGCTTTGTTCGATCTGCGCCGCGAGTTCGCGGGTAGGAGCTAAGATCAGCGCACGTATGGGCTTGCGCCCGGTGGGGCTGGCGGGCGCCGAACGCGTGCCTAGCAGTTGCAGGATAGGCAGGACGAATCCCGCCGTCTTGCCTGTGCCGGTCTGGGCGCCGGCCAGAAGATCGCCGCCCGCAAGTACGGCGGGGATCGCTTGAGTTTGAATGGGTGTAGGCGTGGTGTAGCCCTGTTCGGCGACAGCGCGAACGAGATCCTCGGACAAGCCGAGATTTGCAAATGACATGTGAGATTGCTTTTATAACAATCAGCCTGTCGCCTCTAGGGGCGTCAGTCTCAGGCTGATAGATGGGGGAGAGTGTCGGAACCGACATGCGGCTGAAGGACTGCTCAATGTGCCGCGTGTGAGCATTGTATCAGAGATCAGATGCGAAATTAGATAACGCTATATATAAATATTGATATA
>CAMDFL010000244.1 GCA_945897475.1 Bordetella parapertussis | reverse complement strand
TCTATTGAAGGGAGTGGTCTGTCCGCATGGTTTGGGCAGATGGGGCTGCAGCCGATGTCTGCAAGCCTTGCTACAACGCCCATGTCTTTTCAGCTGAATGAGAATCACGCCCGCGCGGCGAATGGCCCGCGCGCTTAAAAATTCATTTTGTCTTAGACAAAAATACCAATAACTGGTAATCTATAGCGCATTAAGCAGTTTGTCAATCATATTTGTCATGGACAAAAAAGAGAAACCGCAAAGCCGCTTGAAGATGGTTTCGATCGCTGCCGTCGAACGCGCGACCGACTTGTCCAAAGACAACACCGGCAAAAGCCGCGCGGACTTCGCTGGATGCATAATGAGTTTTGCCTACTGGAACCCGCAGATGCTGTGTCAGACGCGGTTGCTCAATGCGCAGACCGGTGCGCTTGGGCCGGCGCGAATCGTCGATCTCGGCAACGAAACAATTGCAGTCCGCGGCGCGCCTGTGGCGGCGAAGCGCTATAGCATTACCGGCACAAAAAAACCGATTGATCTCTGGTATTCCGCGAGCGACGAGTGGCTGGCGCTCGAACCGACACTGGCCAGCGGGCTTCACCTGCGTTATGCGTTGAAATGATGGAGGCACTTCTGAAAAAAATCCGCTCGTTATCGTGCGCTGCCGTGGCCCTGTTGCTGTGCGGCTGCCTGAGCCCGGCGCCGCTGCCGACGGTGCCGCAGGTCGATCTGCCGCGTTTCATGGGGTCGTGGTATGTGATTGCCAGCATACCGACCTTCATCGAAAAAGGTGCGCACAATGCGGTGGAATCCTATCGCATCGACGCCGACGGCACGATCGCCACGACGTTCACCTTTCGCGCCGGCGGTTTCGACGGCGAGGCGAAGCGCTACACGCCTCGCGGTTTTGTCGTTGATCGTGATAGCAACGCACTGTGGGGCATGCAGTTCGTCTGGCCGTTGAAGGCAGATTACCGCATCACCTATCTCGCCGACGATTACAGCGTGACGGTGATCAGCCGCATCCAGCGCGATTACGTCTGGATCATGGCGCGCGCGCCGTCTATTGCCGAAGACGAGTACCAGCGACTGGTCAGGCTGATCGGCGCGCAGGGCTACGATGTATCAAAAATCGAAAAGGTGCCGCAGCGATGGAATTGAAGCGGCGCGGTTTTTTCGCCAGTTTCGCGCGCTGTGAGAATCGCCGTTATCGGCAGCGGCATCGCCGGCTATACCAGGCGGCAAAGGTTACCTGATCGGCGCTTTTTTCGTCCCCATCGCGCATTCAGTCATTGTCACGCTTTGTTTCAATCCACTTGGAACTCCGGCGGCTAGCCCCCGTCTAAAAGCTCAGCAAGTCACAGGACAATTCAACAGGAGAGTGTAATGGTTCGTACCCGCATTGAACAAATGATTTTAGTCCTTGGCGCCCTTACTTCGATCGGCGCCGCCGTTGCCACCTATACATTTTCTACCGCGAACGCAGTGGGCTCAGCCCCGGTGGCGACTCCGATCGCGGCACCGGTGGTGCTCGCGCCATCAACCCAGGCTCTGCCCGACTTCGCCTCCATCGTTGCGCAGAATGGCGCCGCGGTGGTCAATATCAGCGTGTCGGGAACTCGGCGCACCAGCAGTAACGGACCGCAGATCGACCCCAGCAGCCCGTTCTACGAATTTTTCCGGCAATTCCAGGGCCAGGGCCAGGGCCACGGTCAGGGCCACCAGCCCTCGGAAACCCCGGTGCAGGGCCAGGGCTCGGGATTCATCATTTCCGCCGATGGCATCGTTCTCACTAATGCACACGTGGTCGCCGAGGCCAAGGAGGTGACGGTCAAACTCACCGACCGGCGCGAATTCACCGCCAAAGTGGTGGGGCTGGACAAAGCCACCGACGTGGCAGTGCTCAAAATTGAAGGCAAGAACTTGCCGACGGTCAAACTTGGCGACTCGCGCAAATCGCGCGTCGGCGAATGGGTGCTGGCCATTGGTTCTCCGTTCGGCCTTGAGAACACCGTCACCGCAGGCATCATTTCTTCCAAATCGCGCTCCCTGCCAGGCGACGGCTATGTGCCGTTCATCCAGACCGACGTGGCCATCAATCCGGGCAATTCAGGAGGACCGCTGTTCAATCTTGCCGGTGAAGTGATCGGCATCAACTCGCAGATCTATTCGCGCAGCGGCGGTTATCAGGGCCTGTCGTTCGCGATTCCGATTGAGACCGCGCGCCGTGTAGAAGAGCAGTTGTTGTCCACCGGCAAGGTGAGCCGCGGCCGCCTGGGTGTCGGCATTCAGGAACTCAACTCCTCCCTCGCGGACTCGTTCGGCCTGGATAAAGTGCAGGGCGCGCTGGTCAACAGCGTGGAGAAAGGCAGCCCCGCCGACAAGGCAGGCGTGAAAGCCGGCGATGTCATTCTCAAGCTGAATGGCAACGCCATCGCTGCCTCTTATGAATTGCCCGCTTTGGTTTCGGAAATCAAGCCCGGCGCGCAGGCGATACTGGAAGTGTGGCGCGATGGCAAGGCGCGCAACCTCGATGTGACCGTGGGAGAGTTTCCGTCGGCCGGCGTGGCCACAGCTGCACCTGCGGCCCGCGCAGAAGGGCGTCTCGGCCTTGCCGTTCGGCCGCTGACTGCGGAAGAAAAGAAGCAGGCCGAGGTTAGCAACGGCCTAGTGGTTGAAAATGTGTCGGGTCCTGCGGCACGCGCCGGGATCGAGGCAGGCGATGTCATTCTGCGCGCCAACGGCACAGAGATCGCGAATGCCGAGGCGCTCAGGGCGCAAGTCGCCAAAGCAGGCAAGCGCGTGGCGCTGCTGGTGCAACGCGGAGAGCAGCGCATGTTTGTGTCGGTGGAGATTGGTTGACCGCCGAGATTCAGGAAAAGACTCTACGGAATTTGCCGCAACAGTCACCCCCGGCGGACGCCGGGGTCCAGGAAATTCCTCTAAGGACTTTTGCGCGACCTGGATTGCGGCTTTCGCCGCAATGACAACCAGATGTCAACTGATCGTCAAATCAAAGCCGAGCTGAACGTATGGAGGGAGCTAAAATTCTCGAATTGGTGATGTTTTGGATTTTTGAAAAGCGCACAGTTGCCGATGATGTTCAAGCCGGTGGGTTTGGCGATGCCGATTCCGGATTTGCTGGATAAAAATTGAACTCATCTCCGCAATAGGCGCACAGCTGGCGATCACGGCGAAACAATTCGCGGTTATTAAGCGGCGGGATCTGGTTGAACCCCTTAATCGCCATTGCCTTGTCCTTGATGCCAATCAGTGACGGCGTCAGCACGCCGGCGGTCGCCAATCGGGAATATGATGATGCCACGCGATTACAGGAGTAGCGCCATGTTCAACTTGAGTAGGCGGAGCATTGCCATTGGGCTATTTGCGATTGGACAGTGGGCTTTGATGAACCCCGTGCTTGCGCAATATCCAGAGGCGCCCATCCGCTTGATTATTCCTTTTGCATCCGGCAGTGCGACCGATACGTCGTCGCGGATCTATGCCACGGCGCTGAGCAAGCAGCTCGGCCAGCAAGTCGTTCCCGACAACCGGCCCGGTGCCGGCGGCGTCATCGGTATGGAATTGATCGCACGCGCCGCTCCCACCGGCTACACCATTGGCTACGCCGGCGCGGGTCCGCTTGCCATCAATCGCAGCGTCTCCGAAAAACTGCCCTACGATGTGGACAAGGATTTTGCTCCCATTTCGCAGGCAAATGAAACGCCGCTCATGCTTGCCGTGTCGCCTTCGCTGCCGGTAAAAACGGTGAAAGAACTCATTGCGCTGGCAAGATCGAAACCGGGCGCGCTGAGCAACGGCTCGTCCGGGACAGGTACGATCGGTTATCTGGCCGGCGAGTTGTTCAAGGTGATGACCGATACGCGCATCGAGCACATCCCGTACAAGGGCGGCGCCCAGGCGGCGCTCGATGTCATGGCGGGGCGTGTGCAGCTGATGTTTGATCCCGCCAATGGCGTGTCGCCATTCGTGAAATCGGGCAAGCTTCGCGGCCTTGCCGTCACCGGCGCCCGGCGGGTGGGGTCCTTTCCCGATATGCCGACAGTCGCGGAATCAGGCGTCGCCGGCTACGAAGTCACAACCTGGGGCGGATTGATCGCGCCGGCCGGTGTGCCCGCGGCGATCATTACGCGGCTCAGCCAGGAGATGCGGACAGCGGCCGCCTCGAAGTTCGTCAAGGACAGCTACGAGCCCCTCGGCGCCGAACCGCGCGCCAGCACGCCGGAGGAGTTCACGGCCTTGATCCGCCGGGAGGCCGCCAAGTGGGCCGACGTGGTCAAGCGCACGGAATCCAATGCGAAATAGCGTGGCATCCACGCGGTTCGCGCACCTAAAGTCAACGGTGGCAGTTGCACCTTGATGCCATCGACCAAGCCTGCTCCGGATACCGCCCCCAGGCGCGTCCTGTTCGTCGGGAACAGTTACCTGTATTACGGCGACGGCATGCACAATCATGTCCGCCGGCTGGCCAACGCCGTGGATGCGCAACTCCAGATACAGGCGGCGACCTACAAGTCGGCCACCATCAGCGGCTCCGAGCTACGCGATCACAACCTTCGCGCCTACCTCGAGCCCGGCAAGCTTCGTGTCGCGGAGCCATTTGAAATCGTCGTCCTGCAGGGCGGGAGCGCGGAGGCCGCCTCGACTCAAGGACGTGCGAATTTTGAGGCGACCGTCATTGATTTCGACAAAGAGATCAGGCAAACCGGGGCCAGGACCGCGCTTTACATGACGCACGCTTACGTGGCGCCGCATGAGCATGCGGGATCGGGGATGATTGGGGATATCGAGTCGCGTT
>CAMDFL010000243.1 GCA_945897475.1 Bordetella parapertussis | reverse complement strand
CAAGGTGATGAAGCCCGCGAAGCTGAAAAGCGGATTCGAGATTCCAGTGCCGCTATTTTGCGCCACCGGCGACAAGATCGAAATCGATACCCGTACCAACGAATATAGAAACCGCGTCAAAGGCTGATCGGTCGCGCGTCTGGGGGGGCTGGGATTCTTACTGCGCGCGCGTTGCAATGTACCCATTGCAACGCACCCATTGCAACGCACCCATTGCAACGCACCCATCGCACGCACCCATAGCAACGATCTCACCGTAGCGACGTAACCAGCATGGTGATTCCAGCCATGAGCATGAGCCCGTCCATCAAATAGCGAAATTGATTCTCGTCCATGCGCAAAACGAAGCGTTTGGCGAGCCATGAGCCGACCATAACCGACGAACCCACGATCATGCCTTTCCATAGGATCGGCCATGTCAGTGCGCCAAATTGAGCGAAGACGATGGCTTTGGTGGCATAGACGGTGAGTGAAGCCATCGCCTCAGTTGACAGAAATGCGCCTTTGGTGAGGCCGTAGGCGAGAAAAAATGGGGTATTGATTGGACCGGTGGAAACCACGATTCCGGTGAGAAAACCGATTACAGCCCCAATCAGACTCATATGCCACAGCTGAACGTGCATGCCGCCGGATTGAAGCCGCCGCCGTGCTGGAATCATGACAATAAAGAACACACCAAGCGCAATCTCTATGGTCCGCGAACTCAGATTGAGCAAGGTGCTGGCGCCCAGAGCGGCGAACGGAATGCCAGTGAGCCCGTAGACTGCGCAAACTCTCCAGTCGACCTCACGCCACCAGACAGCGACCCGTGAAAAATTTGCCATGAGTGCGGTAATAGCCATCATGGGAACAGCCTCCAGAGGGCCAAACACGATCACAAGGACCGGCAGGAGCATTATCGAAGTTCCAAACCCGACGATCCCCCCCAGCGTTCCTGCAACCAGGCCGATTGCCAATACGACGATCCATTCCATGGTGGCTTCCATTGCTGTCTAGTGTCGAGCGCACCTGTCTCGCGCACTTATCTCGACCCCTGAATAGTGCGTGCAAATAGTGTCGGGATCAGCTTTCAGTCTCGACACTTTCTCGATGCGTGAATAGTGCACGCAAATCGAGTCATAATTCGCAGTTCGCAAAACCTTCCAATAACACAAGCCCGTCACAACTCCGGTCCTACAACCTTACCCGTCAGGAGTCTGCACATGTCCGAACTTACCCTCAAGCAAGCCAACGTCATTCTCGATAAATCCATAGAAAAAGCGCGTGAGATGAAAATCAACCCGCTTTGCGTCGTGGTCCTGGACGAGTCCGGGCATGTCAAGGCCTCTCAGCGCGAAGATGGTGCGAGCATGTTTCGCTTCGATGTGGCGCTTGGCAAGGCTTGGGCTTCGGTGGCCATGGGCGCATCGAGTCGCGCGCTAGGAAACCGCGCAAAGGGTAACCCCAATTTCTTTCTCAGTCTGGCCTCGACTGCGGAAGGCAAATTTCTGCCGCAAACCGGTGGCGTGCTGATTAGAAACGCCAACGGCAATATTATCGGCGCCGCTGGCGCAAGCGGCGGCACTGGGGAAGAGGATGAGGAAGCCTGCATTTTCGGTATCGAGCAGGCGGGATTGAAAGCTGACGCTGCCGCTTAAGCAGATCCAATTATTCGCAGATCTAATCAGTTCGACACACCTCAGGGGGAGGTTCTAAAACATGAACCAAGCAACCGCAGTCCTTGAACATTTGAGTGCAACGCGCATTATTTCCGCTGTCAAGCAGGCGGGCATTCGATTTATCGTCGCGCTGCCGGATAGAACCACCTCAGAGGCCGTGTTGAAGCCGATGTTGATAGACCCGGATTTTCAGGTGGTTCAGGTCTGCAAGGAAGACGAGGGCCTGTCCATTTGCGCAGGTCTGCATAGCGCCGGTCATCGCTCCCTGATGATGATGCAATACACCGGGCTGCTCGATTCGGTCAATGCCCTGCGCGGAGTCGCCATGGAGGGAAAAAATCCGATCTGTATGCTAGTCGGGCTACTTGGCAAGGAGCCAGGCGTGCCGCCAAAGCAGTCGGCGCGTTACGGACTTCGCATCGTGGAGCCGATACTTGATGCGATGTCGATAGCGCACCACCTTGTCGAAACGGATGAGGATTTGGTAAAAATAGAAAATGCGATAGCCAAGGCTTATAGCGAGTCTTCGCCCGTGGTATTGCTGGTGGGAGCGTCGCCGCGATGATGAAACGAGACGATTTTCTGAAAACATTGGCGCGCCATCGCAAGGATGAGGTGGTGGTGGCGGTCTACAGCGCGGCTCAGGAGTTTATTCAGATCGCACCGCACCCGCTCAACTACACGTTTACCGGCGCCATGGGGCAGGGGTCTTCGCATGCGCTCGGTCTTGCACTGGGGCGCCCTGATAAGCGCGTCATAGTCCTTGACGGTGACGGCAGTTTGTTGATGAATCTTGGCTCGCTGGTGACAATAGCCCACGCCGCGCCCGGCAATTTTTTGCATTGCCTTTGTCGCAATGGCAGCTACGAGACCAACGGCGCGGTGCCAATTCCCAATCGCGACAAACTCAGTTTCACTGCTTTGGCCGCTGCGGCAGGCTATCGTCGCGTGCAATCGATATCGACCCTGGAGGAGTGGGACAGTCAGTTGCCGGGATTGATTCGGGAGCAAGGGCCGGTTTTCGTCGATATCGAGATGGAACGCGGAGGAACTTACAAGGAAGACTTCGAACGTCTTTATAATCCTGTGTTTCGGGATGCCTTTCGGCGCGCCCTGGCGGATTCAAATTAGCGCAATGCCCTCGTTTTTACTGGTAAATTGCGCTTCGTTATTTTCTTCAAGTATGGCTTATGTCTGAATCGAAAAACTGGTCGTTTCCAACAAATCTGCAGCCTAGCGCAGAGGATATGAGCTGCGACCTGGATCAAGTGCTAAATTCCGTCGTCGGGCTGCGCGCGGAAATTCCCGAGGATGCCTTCACCGCCTCGTTTCTAGGCACAGAGCGCAGCGGCAGCGGTGTAGTCATCAATGAAGACGGTCTGATTCTTACCATTGGTTATTTAGTCACCGAGGCGAAATCCATCTGGCTGACGGCCAACAACGGCACGGTGATGCAGGGACACGCGCTTGCCTATGATCAGCCCACGGGATTCGGACTGATTCAGCCATTGGGAAAACTGAAACTGCCGATGCTCAACTTTGCGTCTATGGACTCGACGCAAGTCGAAGACGATGTCTTCGTGATTGCCTACGGCGGGCGATCGCATGCGCTCAAGGCCAAGGTGGTTGGTAAGCGCGAATTTGCCGGGAACTGGGAGTACGTACTCGACGAGGCGCTGTTCACCGCGCCGGCGCATCCGCATTGGAGCGGCGCAGCGGTTGTTGATGAATTTGGCCGGTTGCTCGGCATTGGTTCCTTGTTGGTCCAGGAAGTCCAGGAAGAGGGCAAATCCCTGCAGGGGAACATGTTTGTCCCAGTCGATATTCTCAAACCTATCCTCAACGAATTGCAAAAATACGGCAAAACGACTGTGCCTTCGAGGCCATGGCTCGGCGTCTATGTCGCCGAATCAGATGGGCATCTCGTGGTTAGCGGCGTTACCGATGGCGGACCCGCTGCCAAGGCAGGGGTAAAGCCAGGCGATGTGATAGTCAATGTTGCGGGGGAACGTCCGAATGGCGTCGCCGACGTATTTCGCCGTTACTGGTCATTGGGCGAGGCCGGTGTGGAAGTGCCGCTGACGCTAATGCGCGCAGGGGTTCGCAACGACATCGTGGTGCGCTCGGGGGAGCGTGGCGCGTTGCTGAAGAAACCATTACTGCATTGAAATTCACGGCCAACACCATGCCCGCGTCGGAACCACGCCGGGTGGTTCTAGACACCAACATCGTATTGGACTTGTGGCTGTTCCATGATCCGCGTGTTTGCGCTCTGGGCAACGCTATTCTGAATGACCAGATCAAGGTATTCACGGAGCCTGCCTGCACCGAAGAACTGCGACGCGTCTTGAGCTATCCGGTGTTTGCTATGGAGGAATGCGATCAAGCGGCGCTACTCAAACAGTACAAAAATGTCGCAATTGATCTCGCACTTGATGTCAATGACACTGATCTGAATTTCCAGGTCTCTCCGGTACGTTGCAGCGATCCTGACGACCAGAAATTTCTGAACCTCGCGTGGCGCACTGGCGCCGATTTACTAAGCCGTGATAAAGCGATTCTTGTGCTACGGCGTCGATATGCGGTGATTGGTGGGGGAACAATTTGCGAACCGGAATTTCTGTTTCCACCGGTCGAGCCGTGCATTGGCGAAACTAAAAGGCTTATATCGGAGAGTGCCAGGCTTGCATCGGCGAGCGCCATGCATGCATCGGGGAGCGCCACTTGCATCGGGTAGCGCCACGCTTGCATCGGCGAGCGCCAATATGGGGCATAATTTCGCCTCGCTTCACAATCAGTCTCGACACGGCAATGCAAACCAAGATTAGTCCAATCCCAGGAAATTTAAATGGCAAAAATTCCCAGTAAATTGCATGAACCGATCAGCAAGGCGTTTCCCGCCAATGTCTGCCTGGTCGGAACGGTTCTCCCGGATGGTTTTGCACAGGTGACGCCGCGCGGCAGCGTCCTGGTATTTGATGACGAGCACCTCATGCTGTGGGAACGTGGCAAGGGATCGACCACCGAGAACCTGCACGACGGCTCCAAGGTAATGGTTTTTTTTCGCGATCCCAAACTGCGCGAATCCGGCGTATTGCCGGCGGGCGGGGTAGCGCGCTTTTACGGCGCGGCAAAAATCTACAAAT
>CAMDFL010000242.1 GCA_945897475.1 Bordetella parapertussis | reverse complement strand
GACACAGGGGCGTCTAATTGATTTTTCTTTTTAAAGGATGCGTCTGGATGGGGGAATCCGAGACCAATGGCATCTAACCTGTTGCCGCCGACGCCGATTTGACCAGATGTGCCGGTTCCGGTTTGAGCAAGGTGCGCCCGATGAATGCGCTGGTCAGTCGCTGATCGGCACTACCCCTCTTAACTGCTCAATTTTCGGTCGGCGTCAACACGCCATTGACAGGCCTACGTCCCAATTGATTTTCTTATAGGTAACTGGGGGATCATGATCGGGAAAAGACTCCATAATCGCCGGGTAAAACATTAATTCAAGTCACCTTCATCGGTAACCAATCAGATGCTAAACGCAACCCTAAGCCGCGCAAATTTTTACGACCTCCGAAAGAGTGATCAGGCTGGATTCAAATACTACAGAGTCGTGACTATTCCAAGTCAAACCGAGGTCTTCAAACTTACAGCAGGCGACGCACCAGAAGGACGTTATGGAGTGTCACCATGGTGGTCACCTAAAAAGCCATTCCTTGAAGATAAGTTCGGCATAGCAGGGCTGTATGCAGAGGCAATGCAAAAGCAAATGACTTTGGCCGCACTCGTTCGCGTTCGATCCGCAGTAAAGATGGAATTCAACAGCCTCGACAATTATGTTGAAATTAAATTAAAACAAGACACTAAAGCCTTTTGGGGGCCTTTTGCCACGATGAATAAATGGGACAAGGCGGAGTGGGCCACTGTCGATTATGGGTGGATGGCAAATATGAATGTTTTTGAGAGAAGGAAAGCAGAGAAAAGGGTGGCCGGTGGCGCTTTCATCCCAGAGATGCTTGGCGTGCAGGAAGCGTGGCAGTTTTATATTCCCAGTTTGATGGACATCTATATCATGCGTGTCAAAGTTGTAAATGCCAGCGATATGGATGCCATGGGCAGACACCTAAATATGTAGGCATCAAACACCACGTGCATATTTCGGGCAGTGTGACCACTGGCGCAGTTGAAGTCCTTCCTCGATCTAGCGAGTGAGGCTTGTGCGTTGCCGGGCCGCCACCGCCTTGGGTTTGGCGAGCAGGGTATCGTTGATATCGAGTGCGGTCTTCAAACGGTAAAGCAGTCTCGTTAGTGCGGCCTTGTTGAACGCAAGGAGCACGATGAAATTGGTGTCCCGGGCCGGAGTCGAACCACCGACACACGGATTTTCAGTCAACGCCAGTGGGCAAGAAGTCTACGCGTTGGTGGCAATTCTAGTTTGAACTGGGAGGGCTGCAAGGTCGCGAAGAGGGCGAATATTCAGCCGGAGTGAGGGTTCCCAATGACATCGGCGTCGTGGACGGTGGCGGCATGGACAGTGGTGCAGCCCATCTTTTGACCCCTGGCAATCCACACCCTGGCATTCGACACCCTGGCATTCGACACCCTGGCGAGCGACACCCTGGCGATCGACACACTTGCCCTTGGATAGCGATAGCGCACTCATCGGGTGTTCTTTGCCGCTACGCGCACATACAGACGATAGCGTTCATGATCGCGCGGACGGTTGCCTTCCCAGACTCGCCGCCATTGCGAGGACCACTGGCGATCGTCGTCATTGGGTCTGGCCTGAACCAACAAAAGAGCACAACGCAGCGCATTCGAGGCTGGATCCGCGTTGAGTTCCATTCTGAGGGTGATGATGCCGGCATGGTAATCGAGCGCGGCACGCTGCGATTCGCCCAGGTTGCTGCTCTGAATACAATAGTTACCCGATGGCACGGCCTTTCGCACCGCCTCGGACAGGGAGTGCGCCACCGGCTGATAGCTTTTGCCGTAATCGATCCACGAGAGCCAGAGAGTCATCACCAATCCCCAAACCAGCGTCGCGCCGCAGGCCCAATAAAACACACCGCGGTATGGCGAGCGTTCGCTGCGCGTAAGAATTATTATCCAGGCCACACTCAGCAGCAAAGCTAGAGAGAACCCGATCACCTCGAAGCTGGCGACATGACCCGGCTCCAGTTTTGCGAAGTTGCGTGCGATCCTGGGTGGATAGCCGGTCAGCATGGCGAACCAACCGAGCCAGACCAGTACGCCGAAAAAACTAAAACTCATGGCGCCAAACCAGGCCAGCGCATTGCTTGCGCCGCGGCGTAGTCGTTCCACCCCGGCGCCCGCGAGCAAAGCCAGAGGCAACAGCAAAGGCAGAGCATGCACTTCTCGCATTTCACGTTGGCCGAGCAGCACGCCGAGGGAAAATATTGCCGCCACGGCGGGCAGGAGAATACCGGGCGTGGCAAGCTGACCCCGCCGGTTCCAGAGGAGCCACAATGCGAGCGGCCAGGCCGGCCACGCAGCCCATGTCAGGACTTTGAAATAATAGGTGCTGCTCTCTACTGAGGGCAGGGAATAAATACCCCACTGCGCTATGAGCCAAGCGCCACCTTGGTTTCCGGCCATGAGCAGCCACAGCACGCATGGCAGGACCAGCACAGCCAATGCCTCGCACAGGGAAACGGCGAAGCTACGCCTTCTCCAATGCCCGGAAATTGCGAGCACTGCGAGCGCAGTCAATATCGGCGGGCAAACCCCTGCAAATCCTTTACAAAGGAATGCAATCAGCAAACCCAGTCCCAAAGCAATGCCGCCCTTATGCGGTTTGCGTGGTGCAAGTGCGATACCGTGCCAGCAGAGCGCGAGTCCGGCGAGCAAACCCAGTTCGGCCATGGTCTCGTGGGCGTGGAGCAGCAAACCCAGGCAACCCAGGAGCACCAGCATCGCGCCGTGGGCCTGCGCGCGACCGTGAAGTTCGCGTGCCGCGTTGCGAAGGAAAAACCAAGTGCCCAATACTGCAAGCGCGCTGGCTAAGCGCGCGCCATCGTCCATATCCAGCGCGAAAGATGACAGTTTCGCGAGTAGCGCGGCCACCCAATAATAGAGTGGACCGTCATCGAGATAAGGTTCTCCCGCCAGGTGGGGTATCAACCAGCGGCCGTGCTCCAGCATCTGATGCACGATGCCCACGCCGATGGCGTCTTCGGGCTTCCAGGGCGCGTGGCCGAAAAGGCCAGGCAACGCATACGCGAGTGCGAGCAGTCCGATAAAAAGAGTACTGGGAGGCAGTCGGAGCGATGCAAGCGCGCTCGGCGTTGGTAGGTTCACTCAAGGACTTCGATCAATGGGCTGGCGCGATTTTACCGTTCTGCCGAGGTAAGTCCGTGTCACCTAATGCGATGGACGAAATAAAAATAGCCGAAGCTGCTTTGATGGACGAAAAAAAAGCAGCTGAAGCTACTTCAATGGACGAAAAAAAAGCAGCCGAAGCTGCTTTTTTTGGCGGCGCTGAGCCGCGCGAATGCCTTAAGCGCTGGCTGTATTTTCTGCGGCCGCTTTTTTCTGGCTTGGGGTCGCATATTTCTGGCGGAATCGTTCCACGCGTCCGGCAGTGTCGAGAACTTTCTGCTTGCCGGTGTAGAAAGGATGGCAGGCTGAACATACCTCAACGCTGATGGGCTTGCCCAGGGTGGAACGGGTGGTAAAAATGCTCCCGCAGGAACATTTGACTGAAACGTCTTTGTACTCGGGATGGCCTTGGGCTTTCATGACTGACTCCAGTGTGATGCGCGGTTTCAAAGCGGCGACGCAGGTGTCGCAAAGGGACGCGCGAGGGGGCGAATTATGCCAGAAACGCGGACGGGAGACAAAGCCAAGATGGTGCGGTGTGGGTGCGACGGGCCATCAGTTTGCGAAAACTGGTTTCAGTTTTTCATAGATTGCTCACTGGGCGTGTCTTTTACTAGAATCCGCTATGTCTCAAATCATTCTTTTCAACAAACCGTTTGGCGTGCTCTGCCAGTTTTCAGGCGAGTCCGGACAACGCACGCTGGCCGAATTCATCTCCATACCGGAGGTGTATGCTGCGGGCCGTCTGGATGCAGACAGCGAGGGCTTGCTGGTGCTGACCGACGACGGACGTCTGCAGCATCGTATCGCCGATCCGTCGCACAAGCAGCCCAAGGTTTATTTCGTTCAGGTGGAGGGCATACCTGGCGAAGCGCAGCTCGCCCAGCTGCGTACAGGCGTGGAATTGAACGATGGCCTTACCCGACCGTGTGAGGCGATGCTGGTCGACGAGCCGTCGTGGCTGTGGCCGCGAACGCCGCCGATACGCGAGCGTCGGCATATTCCCACCTGCTGGCTTCGGATGGTGCTAACGCAAGGGCGCAATCGCCAGGTGCGGCGCATGACCGCGAAAATCGGTGTTCCGACATTGCGACTGATTCGCTGGGCGGTGAACGAGTGGACGCTTGGCGGGCTTGCGCCCGGCGAATACTGCCGCGTAGATCCCACCTAGTCAGAGATGGACAACATCCATCGGGATCTGGCGGGCTCTTACTCGGGCTTGACTCCAGCCAGTTTTGCGGCTTGGCTGTACAGTTCAATGGAGCGTTTGAGCAAAGCGGCGAATTCGGTCGGTGTGTTGCCGATCACGCTCAGTCCGATTTGATCCAATTAGGCGTACACATCGGGTGTATTGAGCGCTCTGACAATTTCACTGTTCAGGCGCGACACGAGGGGCTGCTGCATTCCGGTGGGGCCGAAAAACCCAAACCAGCCCGGCGGCCGTTCGTAGTTGGGCAGCACTTCGGCGAGCGCAGGTACGTCGGGCAAGTGTAGGTAGCGCTTGGATTCGGCGACCGCGAGAATCTTTATTTTTCCGGCTCTGGCGAGGGCTAAGGATTCGGAGGTTCCATTGAAGGCCAGGGCTACTTCACCGGCGGTGAGCGCGGCAATGGCTGGCGCGGACCCCTTGTAGGGAACATGCAGGATGTCGATGTTAAAGGACGCTTTGAACATCTCGCCCACCATGTGCAGGGCGCCGCCGGTTCCAGAGCTGCTGTAGGTGAGTTTG
>CAMDFL010000241.1 GCA_945897475.1 Bordetella parapertussis | reverse complement strand
ACTTCATCATGCCCAACCAGTGCTACCTGGGCCACGCGCTGCGAACGGCGCGAGATGAGAAGCAGTTCTGGTTCAAGGCGCTGTTCTGGTATGTGCCGATCGATGACGAGAATCATCTTCATGTTCTGATCATGGTCTATCACACCAAGAGAAGGGACCGTCCCGAGGCCACGCCGGTGCATGAGGAGGTCGAGGCCATCCTTTCCGGGCGAAAGGGCTGGGACGATGTCGCCAGGCATCCGAACCTCATCCGCATTCAGGACGGTGTGGCGATCTGTGGACAAGGCAAGATCGTGGACCGATCGAGGGAGCTATTGGGCACCTCCGATATAGCGGTGAGCATGCTGCGCAGGCTCTGGAGGCGGGAACTGGAATTGCTTGCCGCCGGAAAACCCGTGACTCAGTTCGGCACGCCAGACCCCGCAGCCCTCCGGCAGGAGGAACTGGACGCGATGGGGATCAATGCTTGAAAAGCATTTCACCATTTTCATGTCGTAAAAATCAATGACTGGCGAGGTTATTCAGTCATTTTGTATCTTACATCCGGGTTGCCAAGTACATTCTTCCATCGAGAATCACTCGGCTTTGATGTTGGCCTCCCTGATTGCCTTAGACCATTTGTTGACTTCTGCCTGAATCTAGGTGGCAGGCATCCGCGCCCGGCGTCAAACCCCGATCGCGGTGGTAGCCAAGATCGCCTGTCGGCAATTTTCGCAGTGATGCTGAATTGGTAATCCCGCGAGCATTGTCAGAGCGCCGGTTTGTGTCTCGTCGCACTGTGATAATGTGCTTTCTTGCTAGATGATCGCCGAGGCTCCACGGAAACCGAATGCTTGATCCGAGGCCGCCACCTCGCTCCGAACGACAGGGATACATGCCATGGAACGCAATATTTTCAGTAATCGCCGCGTGGGCGCCACACTTTCGCGGCTCACCATTTTGCTGTTCACCGTTGCATTCGTTTTCGCGCCCGTCTCGATATCGCTGGCGCAGACATTCCCGACCAAGCCGGTGCGCATCATCGTGCCCGCGGAGCCGGGTGGGGGCCTGGACATCCCCGCGCGCAACCTCGCTCAGGGGCTCTCGCAACGCTTTGGGCAGCAGGTCATCGTTGAGAACATCGTCGGTGCTTCGCAGCAGCGCGGCGTGCACGCTCTGGTCAAGGCCCAGCCCGATGGCTACACCCTCCTGTACGGCGGCTCCACCCCCATCACCATTGCGGAGAACTTCGATCCCAAACCGCCCTACGATGCGCGGCGCGAACTGATCGGGGTCGCCGTAGTCGCCCGCAATCCCCGGCTGATCGTGATCCCACCTGATGTCAAGGCCAATACCCTCCCCGAGTTTTTTGCGTTGGCGCGAACGCAGCCGGGCAAGTTCTTTTACGGCTCGCCGGGCATCGGTCACTCCTTCCATCTGCTCACCGAGCTCCTGTCGACGCAGGCAGGCATCAAGATGACCCACGTGCCTTACAAGGGCAGCGCGCCAGCGAATCGGGGAATGCTCGGCGGCGAAGTGCAGTTCCTCATCCAGTCACCCGAGGCGGTGGCGCCGTTCCTGCGCGCCGGGAAGATGCGCGCACTAGCGACCCTTGATCACACAAGGCTTGAGTCGATGCCGGATGTGCCGACCCTGTCGCAGGCCGGCGCTAAGGACCTGGATTTCGAAGAGGGCTGGCACGGCATCTACGCGCCGGCCAAGACCCCGCGCGATCTGCTCGCCGTGATCGAGCGCGAGGTGACGGGCCTGGTGAAGACCCCTGAGTTCACGGCCACGCTGAAGGCGATGAATTTCGTGCCTGTGGGCGCGGGCATGCTGGATATCGCACGGCGCTTAGAGACCGAATTCCGCGTCTGGCCTCAGGTGGTGAAGGCTGCCAACATTCAGATCTCGCGCGAGTAGAGCAGGGGCGGGCCGTGAGGGGCGGGTCGCCGGACCCGGCCCTTTTTATATCTGGCCCGCCGGGCGCCTGCGAGGCCATGGAAAAAGGGGCCAGGCTCGCATTTCTAAAAATGGACCAGGCTCGACTATTACGGCACATCGCGATTCTAACTACGATTCGGACTAAGCCGTCCTTCTCACGCCGACGGCAAGCGTCGGATATTCAGAATTAGCCCCGATTGCAAGCGGAGGTAAAAATGGGTGGAGGTAATAATGCGTTTGTCGATGAGGCAATTACTCGCTAGCAGCGTGGTTTGTTGTGCCGTAGCTGGCCCGGTATTTTCACAACAAGCCAGGATGGTTGACGCCTACCAAAAGAAGTACGCGGAACGGGTCTTGGAGCGCAGTGTTTTTTATGGCCCGCGCTGGGGTGGTGTTTATCGAGCCAAGTTTGAAGCGGTGCTGAAGTCAGACCCCAATGTTCGCGGCGTGGTGATTCATAACCATGGTTGTGGGGGAATGTGGGGGTGGGAGACCCAAGTCGCCCAGTTTTATTACCGCAGAGGCTTCGCGGTGATCACGCCGGAATTTGTCACGCGCCCAGGTAATAAAACCGGATGCCCCGGTAGCGGCGCCGACGATTCGCTCAAAGGCGGATCTAAGAACTTCAAAGAGGGCGTTTTTACCGCCAGAAATCCAGCAAGACTGGATGCAAGAACCGATGACCTATCGGTAGTGGTCGCCTATATCAAGTCGCTTACTGATAAGCCAATTATTCTGAGTGGGCACTCAGAGGGCGCCAGAACGACCTATCACTGGGATAAGGTCGACCCGCAAATCGTTGGCGCGGTTTTGCACAATCAATCCTGCTCAGCAGATTACGCACACCTGTGGCGACTGCACCCATCCATCAGGACCTGGCAAATTCTGGAAAAAAATGACCCATGGGCGCCAGATGCAAGATGGGGAAGCTGTGGGCACCATTTCCCTGAGAGCTATCAGAAAAATTTCACCCTGTTGCATCAAGAGGGACGAAATCACAATCCACTGACCAACAAAGAGTCCACCGACAGCCTGGATCGCTGGCTAAAGGATCTCATTCCAGGGGTCGGCGTATCGGTAGAGACGCACAATGAATTCCTGCTGGAGGAGATTCAGCGAAAAATCTATCCGGATGCATTCGAATAAAATTTTTCAAAGATACCGGCAAGCGTTATCAGACTCGCATCAATGCAGCGTTGCGCGAGTACGTGAAGGCGAACAGAAAGCCGACGGTGGAGCGGTAACTCGATAGGCAGTGCTATGAACCGAGCGCCGATAACGGCGGCTTCGATCCGCTGGAGTGCTTGTCGAAGATTCGGCGCTTTTGTTTGAGATATTGTTGGCGCTTTTGCATACAAGCCTGCGATATAGCAGGTAGCGTCATTCACCTGACATCGATAGTGGTATCAACGGAGCAAAGGAGGCCTCCTCGTGAAACAGTCCCGTATTGCGGTGCTCGCAGCGATCTTGTTCTCGATTCTCGCGCCCGCGGCGCACAGCCAGACCTATCCGGTCAAACCGGTTCGTGTCATCGTTCCATTTCCTCCTGGTGGCGGGGTCGATCTTACGGCGCGGCTGCTCCAGCAGGGCCTCTCGGCAGGCTTGGGTCAGCCGGTGATCATTGAAAATCGTGCGGGCGCCTCGGGTGTTATCGGCGCCGAGATCGTTTCGCGTGCCGCGCCGGATGGCTATACGATCGTCTATACCTCTGGCTCCGACCTCGCGCTCAGGCCTTTTGTGTCGAAGGAGTTCAAGCTAGACGTGCTGCGCGATTTCACGCCAATTGCTTCGGCGCTTGAATCCGTGGGCTGCATCGCGGTATCGGCTTCGATGCCGGTCAAATCCTTGAGCGAGTTGTTTGACTATGCGAGGAAGAACCCCGGAAGGCTCAATTTCGGTTCTGCGGGCATCAATGCATCGCATCACCTGATTGGCGAATCGCTCAGGCAGTTCGGAATCGATATGATGCACGTTCCGTTCAACGGCTTGGCGCCCGCCGTGGTGGCTCTGCTGGGGGGGCAGATCGAAGTCAACATCACCAATGTCGCTTCGGTCGCGGCCCAGGTGCGCGACGGAAAAGTGAAAATACTCGGAATTACGCGCGCAAAACGCTTTGCAGACATGCCGGACATCCCCACGGTCGCCGAAGTGGTTCCCGCTTACAGTTTTCCGGTGTCGTTTTTCGCGTTCTTCGGGCCGGCCGAGTTGCCGCAAGCCGTGGTTGCGCGCTTCAATGCCGAGGTCGGCCGCGCTGTGTCCGCCCCGGAGGTGCGTGCCAAGGCCCGCGATCTTGGCATGGTTGACATACACACATCTCCAGAGCAATTCAACGCCATGCTGCGCCTGGCGGTCGCCGAATTCGGCGCGGCGGTGAAGTCGGGCCGCATCCAGTCTCAATAGTTACGTACGATCTGAGTGTTGACAATTCTGGCGAAGATCCCAGGTTTGCATACGTCCCGCCAATTGGTAGAGTTGCGCTTTTGCAACTTTAGCAATTGGCGGGAAAATTGGCCTCAATAACACCTTGTTTGGTCCCGGCTTTGCCTGCTTGGGGCTATTGGGCATGGGCGCCATGCCGATCCGCGCTGATATAGTACCGGGCTTTAGTGCAGCCGCAGGTTTGGTGCGGCAGATCCGCGGCATTGATGCGGCAGATGCGCCTGCCGGTTCCTTTCAGAAAATAGAGAAGCGTTCATATGCCATCCCAGATAAAAATAATTTCCTCTATGGCGACCAAGCAGATATTAGCTGAGCTTGCCAGAAAGTTTGAAAATAAGTCATCGTTAACAGTGAGTATCGAGTCGGTCGGCGGAGTCGATGCAGCTAAACGCGTGTTGGCTGGCGAGGCCTTCGATGCCGTGATACTCGCCTCAAATGCGATCGACCAATTGATCGCATCGGGAAAAATTGTTGGCAAACGATTTGATCTGATGAAATCCGGGGTCGCCGTGGTGGTGAAGTCCGGTGCACC
>CAMDFL010000240.1 GCA_945897475.1 Bordetella parapertussis | reverse complement strand
CTGGCTGGCTGGTGCGAAATCTTTGATGGGATCGAACGGCAGCTTCTTGTAGAGGCTGGCCGCGATCGCATGACCGGTGGTGGTTACCAACAGCGAGTAGCCATCCGGCGCTGATTTGGCGACCGCGTCGGCGCCGATGTTGCCGCCCGCACCGGGACGGTTCTCGATCACAACCGGCTGCCCCCAGGCCTCGCTGTATTTCTGCGAAAAGGCGCGCGCTGTTACATCTACGCCACCGCCGGGCGGGAAGGGCACGACCATGCGCACCGGTTTGATCGGATAGGCCTGCGCGAGGGCATTGGCGCAACTGATGAGGAGCGCGGCGGCGACCAAGCTTGAGTTGACGGGGGCGTGTTTCATATTGTTTCTCCTGAATCCAAATTCATTTAATCGCGCGTTTGATCACGCATTTCATCGTATGTCTGATCGAGTGTTTGATCACGCGTTTGATTGCATTGCGATATCGCGCGAGGTTGGGTTTTAGTCGAGCACGAATTTTAATCGTTTCCCGCATCAAATCATCGTCTCAGACCGGTAGATCCGTCTTATCTACAACGCGTCGCAGAATGAAGCTCGAATGCACACCGGTTACGCCCTTGATTCGGGTAATTCGGTTGAGCAGCAACTCCTGGAATGCATCCATGTCTTTGACCGCCACCTTCACCTGATAGTCAGCGGCCTGACCGGTGATCAAGAGGCACTCCATGACTTCCGGGATATCGCTGATTTGCGCATCGAAATTTTTAAAGCGCTCCGGCGTATGCTGGTCCATGGAAATGTGAATCAGGGCGAACAGCGACAGGCCCAGCGCTTTCGCATCGACATGGGCGCGATATCCGGTAATCAGGCCCGATTCTTCCATGGCCTTAACCCGCCGCAGGCAGGGTGAAGGTGACAGGCCGATTCGCTCGGCCAAGTCCTGGTTGCTCAGGCGCCCCTCCTTCTGTAGTGCGCCGAGAATTTGGCGATCATAGCGATCAATTTCCATAGAGTTGCCCATTTGTATTAAAAGTTGGCAATAAATTACATTAAATTTTTAATTTTAGCCATTTAATATCAATTTAATAAAAAAACAAGGCATATAACGCAATCCACTGCCGATCCTCATTGGCTACTATGTGGCAGTCGCGAATCGCATCTTGCAACCGCATCTTGAATTCCGGAGTCGCCCTCATGTTGAACTATCCCGCCAACAAGTACCGTCCGTTCCCACAGGTCGAATTGGCCAGGCGCCAGTGGCCAAGCCGCACCATCACCGCGCCGCCGATATGGATGAGCACCGATCTGCGCGACGGCAATCAGGCGCTGTTCGAGCCGATGAACGTGGAGCGCAAGATGCGGCTGTTTCGCATGCTGTGCGACATCGGCTTCAAGGAAATCGAGGTGGCGTTTCCTTCGGCCTCGGAGACCGAATTCGATCTGGTTCGACAATTAATCGAGGGTGGTCATATTCCCTCCGATGTGAGCATCGAAGTGCTTACTCAAGCTCGCGAACATCTGGTCCGACGCACGATGGAGTCCCTGCGCGGCGCCAAGCGCGCCATCGTCCATGTTTATAACGCCACCTCGAAACCGTTCCGGGAATTTGTCTTTGGCATGAGCAAGGCCGAGGTTATCGACATGGCGGTGTCAGCTGTTTTGTTGATCAAGCAACTGGCCGCCAAGCAGCCTGAAACTGAATGGACGCTGGAATACAGTCCCGAGAATTTCACCGCCACCGAATTGGAATTCGCGCTTGAGGTGTGCGACGCAGTCACCGCGGCCTGGGGCGCCACGCCGAAAAACAAGGTCATCCTCAATCTTCCCGGAACCGTGGAGCTGGCTACCCCCAACATATATGCTGACCAGATCGAATGGATGCATAGCCATCTTGCGCGCCGCGATAGCGTGATCCTCAGTCTGCATCCGCACAACGACCGGGGAACCGCAGTGGCCGCCGCGGAACTGGGCTTGATGGCAGGCGCTGATCGTGTCGAAGGTTGTTTGTTCGGCAATGGCGAGCGCACCGGCAACGTGGATCTCGTCACGCTTGCGCTCAACCTGCATACCCAGGGCGTCGAGTCGGGGCTGGATTTCTCCGATATCAATGCCATTGCGCGCACTGCGGAGGAATGTACCCAGTTGCCCATCCATCCGCGCCACCCCTATGTGGGCGACCTGGTATTTACGGCCTTCTCGGGTTCTCATCAGGATGCCATCAAGAAGGGTTTTGCGGTTCAGGCGCCCGACGCGATCTGGAACGTTCCCTACCTGCCGGTTGATCCCGCCGATCTTGGCCGCACCTACGAGTCGATCATTCGCATCAATAGCCAGTCGGGTAAGGGCGGCGTGGCCTTTCTGCTTGAGCAAGACTATGGAATCGTCATGCCGCGGCGCTTGCAGGTGGAGTTTTCCGGCACAGTGCAGCGCCATACCGATGTCCATGGCGGCGAAATGATCTCGGCCGCTATCTGGCAACTGTTCTCCCTCACCTACCTGGAATGCGATCGGCCAGTGCGTTACGTGGAGCATCATCTGTTCGAGCATGGCGCAGCCCAGGGCATTCGCTTGAGTGTCGAACTCGATGGCGTTCATCACCAACTCAGTGGCGAAGGCAATGGCCCCATTGATGCCGCAGTGCACGCCTTGCAGGGTATCGGCATCATGGTTCAGGTGCGTAGCTACGAGGAGCGCTCGGTGGGTTCAAGCGATGAGGCGGGCGATGCCAAAGCCTGTGCTTTCATGGAACTCACACGTTCCAAGGGCGGCAACCAGTGCTACGGCGTCGGCTTGGATACCAATATTGTCACCGCGTCGATAAAGGCGCTGGTGAGCGGTATCAATCGACTGGCGGTGGAGCGAGGTGGAGAGGTACAAGCCGAGGCTGCGTAGCGACGCAATGGGTGAAATCGCTGCGCATTGGGTGAATGCGAGGGGATCGGCCATAATTCGCGGATAATTTTTGTGCTTGGATTTTACGTTTGGTTTTCGTGGATAGTTTTCCCGCTTTATTTTCGCGGATAATTTCCGCAGTTAATTTTTTTGTGGATAGGAAGCAAGCATGTCTGATGATGATCTGAAAAACGAATTGGAACGCCTGCGCAGCGAGAACGCAGCGCTCAAAAAAGGCGCAGCCACCGGCATCACCATGAAGGTGAGCGAAAAAGGCGGTCTCTCGGTGTATGGCATGGGGCGTTTTCCGGTGACTTTGTACAAAGAGCAGTGGCTGAAGCTGCTCGATATGTCCGAGGACATTCGCGTCTTCATCAAGGCGAACGAGGGCACGTTAAAATCGAAAGGATAACGGCGTTTCGTGAATCACTACGGGCTGCGGCGAATTGCGCCTGGGCCATCCTCGAGAGGACTCGTCCCATGCTTACCCGGGGCCTGGCAATTGAAGCCCTGGGAAGCGCGGGTTAAAGCCATTGGTTTCAAGGAGGATTGAATGAAAGTTGTTTTCTGGCCCTATCTGGCCAGGGTCGAGATGCTGGAACGATTCGGCAGGATCGCAGGAATGGATCTTGATCTCATCGAATCTGTCGATAGTTTGGTTGCGGCGATTCCAGAAGCGCAAGCTCTGGTGGTGAGCCAGACCACCTATGACGCGCGTGTCGCCGACGTGCTGCGAGAGCATGGCACGCGCCTGCGCTTCATCCAGTTGATGAACGCGGGCTATGACGGGCCCTTGAAGCACGGCGTGCCGCCGGGCGTGGTGGTGGCCAAGGCGGGTGATGCCTGGTCGCCGGCGCTTGCCGAACACGCCATGACCTTGATGCTTGCCTTGATTCGCTGCGTGCCGCAGATCCTGGAGAACCAGGCCAGGCACGGCTGGGATAGAAAATTCACCGCTCGTATCGATGGCATCGATGGTATGACGATGGCGATCATCGGCTACGGCAGCATTGGCCGCGAAGTGGCGATCCGCGCCAGGTCTTTCGGCATGCATGTGATCGGTGTGTCGCGCAACGCGACGCCCAAACCGTTCGCCGACGAAGTGCAACCGATCAGCGCATTGCATGACGTACTGGCTCGCGCCGATGTCATTGTTCTCACCGCGCCGCTCACCGCGCAAACCCGTCACATGATTGATGCCAAGGCCTTGTCTGTGTGCAAGCCCAATGCCATTTTGATCAACGTGGCGCGCGGCGGACTGATCGATCAGGCGGCGCTAGGCGAGGCCCTGAAAAGCGGGGCAATCGCCGCAGCTGGGCTGGATGTGACCGACCCCGAACCCCTGCCACCCGACCATCCCCTGTGGGCCAGCCCCAACCTGATCATCTCGCCGCACGTCGCGGGATCAAGCGGTGCGCGTGGGCGGGAGCGCCTGGCCGATTTTGTCGCCGAGAATCTGGCGCGATTTGTTGCCGGTGAGGCGGTCACGCATATTGTGGAGATCTGACCGGGCCGTACCGCAAGCATTCGCCCGGATACGGCGATGAGTGAACCCGCGACACCACCTTACAGGCAATCAGGCTCCCGACCGCCACTGCAAACAGTGTACGAAGCGATTGCAACGGTAACGGCATGTCTCAATCCCATTGACTTCAGGGCTTCATGCAAACTCATCCTAACGAAAAAAACCTTTCTTGTCAGTTGTTTGGCGGGTGCGTTCTGGAGGTTGTGGCATTTTTGGAAAGTTATGTTGTGGGGCGTGTAGTTGTGCTAGGACGTTACCATGCTTGTGGTAGTCCGCTCCATTGAATGCCTTCCGGGAGTGTGGGGCGGCCGAGGCGTGCTTTGAAGCCGCGTTTGGGTAGTGGGTAGGCGCGTAGGTCGTCTTCTTCAGGATGGATGATTTCTGCGGCGCCGATCAGGCAGCGTGTGAGTTGTCGTTGGTCGCCGGTCATCAGGAAGACGGAGTATTGCAGGGGTGCTGCCCATTTTTTGAGGTAGCGATGTAGTCGCGCCAGTCGGCGTGGATGAGAGATGTCGTAGCAGATGAGGTAGTCGGC
>CAMDFL010000239.1 GCA_945897475.1 Bordetella parapertussis | reverse complement strand
ATTACATGTGGCGCCATGAATTAAAGAATAGTTTAATAAAATGACGCCTGGGATTAGCAGGCCGCAGCCGAAGGCTTTGGCGTGGCCGATGCCAGTCCGCAACGCGACTCAGAACGCGGCAGGATCGGCAACGGAGTTGCAATGCTCGCTAACAGTCGCTCGGGGAGATCGATCAGGCCCCGGCGCAACAGATGTTTGACCGAGTCGACATGCCCTCAGGCCGCCCTCTGCCGCAACCGCCGGCGGCGCATCCGGAAGAGAATGGAGATCCGCCAGAATGCATGAACGCCGGCGTAGGCGAGAACCGCACTGACCGTGGAGATAAGCAGCAACCCGACCAGCAGGGGCTGGCCGATATCGGCGAGAAGTTCCAGCCACGCCTGGTTGGAGATCGCGCTCCAGATCTCCAGGAACGGCTCACCCAGCGCATAAGCACCGGTAAAGTAGGCCCCGACCAGGATCGCCGGCGTGGTGAATGGATTGGAAATGAACGTCGCCAGCACCGCTATCGGCAGGTTCGCTCGCAACAGCACCGCCAAAGCGCCGGCAAACAGGCCTTGCGCGAAAGGAATGGATAATCCGAAAAAAACGCCAATGGCAAGGCCGACGGCCAGCGAGCGCCGGTCTGATCGCCACAGCCAGGGCCGGTCGAGCAACGGGCCCAGCCAGCGCAGCGCGCGATTGCTTCGCAGTTCGGCTTCGGCAGGCAGCCATCTGCGCAGCGCCCCCCGCCTCATGATTGCACCTGCCCGGGAATCGCCTTGGGCGCCCGGGTGATCCAGAGGCTGGCGACCATCGAGATCGCGAGCACGATACCCACCACCGAAAGCGCAAATCCGACCGGGATCTTGTAAATATCGATCAACAGCATCTTGATGCCGATGAACACCAGAATGAAGGCGATCCCGTACTTCAAGAGGTGAAAACGATCCGCCAGATCGGCGAGCATGAAGTACAACGCCCGCAAACCAAGCACCGCGAACACATTGGAAGTCAGGACGATGAAGGGATCCAGTGTGATCGCGAATATCGCAGGAATGCTGTCCACGGCAAAAATCACGTCGGTGATCGCGATCATGACCACCACCGCGAACAGCGGCGTGTACCAGCGAACGCCGTCTCTAATGATGGAGAATTTTTCGCCGTGATACTCATCGGCGATGCGCATATGTTTGCGCATGAAACGCAGGATCGGATTGCTGTTTATGTCCGGCTCCACCTCCGCAAACACCATCATTTTCACGCCCGTCACCAGGAGGACCACGCCGAACAGATACAACACCCAGTGGAACTGCGCGATCAGCCATGCTCCGATGACGATCATGATTGCGCGCAGCACTATCGCGCCGATCACCCCGATGATGAGCACACGCCGCTGCAGCAGGGGCGACACCCCGAAGAAGGTGAACAGCATCAGAAACACGAAAAGATTGTCCACCGCCAGCGACTTCTCGAGCAGATAGCCGGTGAAGAACTCGGTGGCACTGCGGTTTGCGACTTCGCGACCGAGTTTGCCGTCGAGATAAAACCAAAGCAGCGCATTGAAAATCAAGGCGAGGGCGATCCACACCAACGACCAGGTGAGCGCCTGCCTGAAGGAAACCTTGCTGCTTCCCTTGGACTCCAGCGCGACCAAGTCGACCACCATTGCCACGACAACAAATGCCGTGAATCCCAGGTACCAATACCAGGTGCCGATCGATTCCATGCAGGCGCAATCCTTTCAGATCCATTTTTCCGGGCAACCCGTCTGTTGCAACGCCGCCCGGGACACATGCTAGTGATTGGAAATAGATCTAGCAATTCGAATGAATCTGCATAACACTTCTAATATTTGGAAGTGTTATGCGCTCGATCAAGACGATTGCTTAACCAGCAATCCCGGGATCGGGCATCGGCAAACACAGGATTTGAACATAATCGATCATGTACGCTTTTCAACAGTCCAAAACATGGCCCATTGGAGAAATTTAGCTGCCGCCAGACGTTCAGCAGGGTTCGATTTGACTATCAGTGACGCTATCGAAATGCCGGGCTGTCGCCCCCCCGCATCGCCTCGTGTATTGCGTGGATGGTGATGACTTGGTGATCATCGCCTGCCGCTATCACTACGACCGGTAGCCTGACTGCACTTCATATCGGGCAGGAGGAAGGGCCACCCCTTCCGTCCTCCCACACCACCGGAGGTGCGGTTCCGCATCCGGCGGTTCATTGAACACACTGGAGTCCTCGCATTTTATCGAGCAGCGACACCAGACCCAAACGATCAAAGAAGGTCTTCGGGAATGCCTGGTTCATATGGCTTGCGCCACTGTTCCACCACGGCCCGCGTTGGTTGAAGGCCGAGCGAAACGCCTGTTCTTCCGTCAGTCCCCGCTTCATCAGATTTGGCTTGACCCGTAAATTTTTCCGTTGGGGGGTTTTACGCCCGCGTTTTGTGACCAGGCGCTAATTGATAATCCAGGAGGGCGCATCAACCCTCCTTGGCTTTGTTAGGCCAGGGATTTTGCTTGCGAAACTCCCCGTCTCCAAACTGAACGAAGTGGCGAAGATTCACTTCCTCATGCCGCTCGATAGCGACCCTGCTTTTCTCATCATGAATAAAACAAGCTGGGACCGCCTAAAAGGCAGGGGTCATTTTGCGGCAAACAGACCTGGCAACCCGGTGGCGATCACCGGCATCCAGGAGATGGCCAATGTACCGAGAAAAATCGCCAGCAATGCCGGCAACACGGATACAGCCACATAGCGTATCGGCTTGCCGAACATGGCCGAGGCAAAGTAGATATTCATGCCGGCTGGCGGACACAGAAAACCCATTTCCATATTGGCAATGAATATGATTCCGAAGTGCACAGGGTCGATGCCATAGGCCATCGCAACGGGTAGCAGGAGGGGCACCAGCACCACGATGGCGGCAAAGATTTCCATCAACGCGCCGGCTGCGAACAGAAAAACATTGAGTGCGAGCAGGAACACCCACTTGTTTGGAATGACGCTCTGCACCCATTCGATCGCCGCATCGGGGACGCCGGCATCGACCAGATAATTGGTCAGGCCCAAAGCCATGCCGAGGATCAGCATCACCCCGCCGATAATCATGGCGCAGTCGGCGAGGCATCGCGCCAGCAAAGCGAGCTTCAGTTCGCGATGGGCGAACGCCTGCGTGAGCACCGCATAGGCTGCGGTGAGCGCAGCGCTTTCGGTCGGCGTGGCCAGGCCGCTCACCAGCGAACCGATGGCCACTACCGGTGCGGCGATCTCCCATTTCGCACGCCACAGGGCCGTCAGGAGTGAAGTCTCGTCGGCGCGGGAGGATGGCGTGCGGGGCGTCTCGGCGCTTGCGCTCACCATTCCGCCTCGCTTCAAATATCCGCCAAAGACCAGCAAAAAGAACACCATGACTGCAGCCGGCACCAGTCCGGCCAGAAACATGTCCTTGATCGGCACGCGCGCGATGATGGCGTACATGATGAGCGGCACGGAAGGCGCGAGCAACACCCCCAGGGCGCTGGCGCTGGTGACCAGACTGATGCCGCGCTGCTCGGGAAAGCCCGCATTGCGCAACAGCGGCAACAGCAGCCCGCCGAGCGCGAGAATGGTGACACCGCTGCCGCCGGTAAATGCAGTGAAGAATGAACACAGCACCGCGGCGGCGATGACGGTGCCGGTGACGCCGCTGCCGAACATGGCGAGGAACACCGCGCCCAGCCTTTGCGCCGCTCCGGTACGCGCGAAGATGAGCCCGGCGAGCGTAAATAGCGGCAGTGCCGGCAGTGACGGGTTGACGGTTATTTGATAATGCGAAAGGGACACCGATGCGAGCGGCTGGCCTTCGCTCCAGAAAAGCGCCAGTGCAAGGCCGCCAAGTATGGCAAATACCGGCGCGCCCGCGAGAAGCCCGGCAATCAACAACACGACCGCCGGCCAAAACGGCGGGCTGGCCCCTTCCCATTGAACGGCCAGCATGAATGCGGCAATGGGCAGTATCAGCGCGCAGGCCATCTTCAGCCAGATCGCCTGAAAACATCGCGCGCCCAGTTTCGCGCCAAGCAGCAGAAAGCCGGCCGGCATTGTCGCCTGCACCCACCACACGGGAATGCCGTAGGCCAGAGGCTGCGATGCCTGCATTTCAGTGGCGACGAACCGCCAGCTTCCCAGCGCCAGCAGCCCGCAAATCAGCGCCGCGCTTGCGTTGGCAAAGGCCAGGGTTGCGGCTTGCCAGCGCGCGTTGCCCAGGTCGGCAATACCGCTGCCCAACGTGGTCAGATGACCGTGTCGCTCGGCGGCCACCGCACCCAGCATGGCCAGTACCAGACCAAGGTGCTGGACCAGCACCGGCGCATTTTCCACGCCACGTCCTGACATCGGCCGCATTGCAATTTCAATGATTGGAATCAGCGTCATCAGCGCAAGGGCGGCCGAGGACAGGACTTCGTCAAAGCGCCCAAGACTTCGCAGGCGAATCCAATACAGTGACGCCAAAATTATCTGCCCTTGCCGGCGCGAAAGGCCTTCACATGGCCGAAAACTTCATCGAAGGTCGCCGCGGGAACCATCGCGCCACGGATGCGCGGATACAGCTTCTCCGCAAGATCATTCCATTCACGCATTTGTTCTGGCGTGGGGCGATTGATCCGCAGACCGCGCTTGCGCATCGCTTCGACGGCCTCATCGACCTCCTGCCTCGCCTTCACGCGCAGTTGCGCCCCTGCCATGTCGCCAGCTGCACGCATTTTCTGCTGCAGGGCGGGCGGCATGTCATCCCAGGCTTTTCGGGTGACCACCAGCGCGCCGACGATGGGCGCCCAGTTGATCTCCAGCATGTTGGGCGCGGTGTTGTAGATCTGGCTCGCCAGCGCGAAATAGGGAGTTGAAGGAACCACGTTGATCATGCCGGTCTGGATGGAGGGCAGGATGTCCGAGGTCTCCAGCGGCACCGGCGTGTAACCCAGGCTTTTCATA
>CAMDFL010000238.1 GCA_945897475.1 Bordetella parapertussis | reverse complement strand
ATTTCACCTGCCTTCACCAATACGCCGTCG
The DNA here is from genome assembly GCA_945897475.1 of Bordetella parapertussis. Lineage (GTDB taxonomy): Bacteria > Pseudomonadota > Gammaproteobacteria > Burkholderiales > SG8-39 > 2-02-FULL-62-17. Next base: position 4,961 of record CAMDFL010000238.1, on the reverse strand, counting down.
TTTTTGATGATCCTGGTGAGCACGCCATCGGCGGGCGCGGGCAGTTCCAGGACTACTTTGTCGGTTTCAATGTCAATCAGATTCTCATCCCGGCGAACAAGCTCGCCTTCCTTCTTGCGCCAGGCAAGCAAGGTTGCCTCGGATACCGACTCCGAGAGCTGTGGAACCTTGATGTCAATTATCATTTCAGGTCTCCAGATTTATCTATGTTGCACGGCGCGATTTTCGCGTCGCGCGTCCGGTGCCTTGCACCGGACGTACCAGGTTATCGGTAAGCGGGGCGAAAGCCGCGTTCACCAGTTCTTTTTGTTGCTCGTTGTGCAAGGACGTGTAGCCCACCGCCGGCGACGCCGAGGAGGCGCGCATCGCATAGGCAAGCACCTGATCCGAGCGCATGTGGCGCAGGATATAGTGTTGAATGCGATGCCAGGCCCCCTGGTTTCCAGGCTCCTCCTGGCACCAGACGACTTCCAGCGCGTTGGCATACAGGTCGATCTGCGCCTGAAATTCGTCGTGCGGAAAGGGATACAGCTGAGCGATGCGAACGATGGCGACATCTTTGATGGCTCGCTCTTTTCTCGCCGCCATCAAATCGAAAAATACCTTGCCGCTGCACAGAATAACGCGCTTGACCTTTTGCGCTTTGATTTCTGTATCCCACTCGGCGTTGACCGGTTGAAACTTGCTCTCTGAAAATTCCTCCAGGGGAGATACAGATTCTTTGTGGCGCAGCAAACTTTTTGGCGTAAAAATGACCAGTGGTTTTCGATAGGGGCGGATCATCTGCCGGCGCAACAGGAAGAACATCTGGACCGGCGTAGCAGGCACACACACCTGTATGTTGTAGTCCGCGCATAACTGTAGGAAGCGCTCCAGGCGCGCCGAGGAATGTTCCGGCCCCTGCCCCTCGTAACCATGCGGCAGCATCATCACCAGTCCGCAAATGCGTCCCCATTTGACTTCGCCAGCCGCGATGAATTGGTCGATCACTACCTGGGCGCCATTGGCAAAATCACCAAACTGAGCCTCCCAGATCACCAGCTCATTGGGCTCGGAAGTTGAATAACCGTATTCGAAACCCAACACTGCTTCTTCTGACAGTACCGAATCGATGACCACGAAATCACCCTGATTGGGTGAAATGTGCTGCAAGGGAATATAAGTTCCCGCATCCCACTTTTCCCGATTCTGATCGTGAAGCTCCGCGTGGCGATGAAAGAAAGTACCGCGCCCGGCATCCTGCCCGGAAATGCGCACCGAGTAACCTTCTTTCAACAACGATGCGTAAGCTAAGCTTTCCGCCATACCCCAGTCCAGGGGCATCTTGCCCTGCCCCATCAAGCGGCGATCGGAGATTATTTTTTCTACGCGCGCCTGCAATTTGAAACCAGGAGGAATGGTGGTCAATTTCTCCGACAAGGCCTGCAATTCCGACAATGGGATCTTGGTGTCGTCTTTTTCGTTCCAGCGCGTATTTTTGTAAGGCGCCCAATCGACCGCGAATGGTGGTTTGTGGTTCGTCAGAATGGTCTTATTGGTGTGATATCCGCCATCCAGGGCCTGCCTGTAAGTCGCCACCATGGCAGCCGCGTCATCTGCTCCGATGACGCCCTGCGCCATGAGTTTGTCGGCGTAGAGCTGACGTGTGCCGGGATGTTTATTGATGATTTTGTACATCATCGGCTGTGTCACCATGGGCTCATCCTGCTCGTTGTGGCCCAGCTTACGGAAGCACACCAGATCGACGACCACATCTTTCTTGAATTTCATGCGGTAATCAAGCGCCAGCTCTATCGCGAAAACAGAGGCTTCCGGATCGTCGGCATTGACATGGAAAATCGGTGCTTCGACCATTTTCATGACGTCGGTGCAATACAGGGTCGAGCGCGTGTCGCGTGGGTCGGAAACGGTAAATCCGATTTGATTATTAACCACGATGTGTACCGTTCCACCGGTGCCGTAGCCGCGCGTCTGCGACAAGTTCAGGGTCTCCATGACCACGCCTTGACCGGCTACCGCCGCGTCGCCGTGGATCAGCACCGGCAAAACTTGATCGCCACCGCGGTCCTTGCGACGATGCTGGCGCGCGCGCACCGATCCCTCAACCACCGGGTTGACGATTTCCAAATGAGAAGGGTTGAAGGCCAGGGTCAGGTGCATGGGGCCACCCGGCGTATTGATATCCGAGGAAAAGCCCTGGTGATACTTGACATCACCGGTCAAGACATCATCGCTGTGGTGTCCGTCGAACTCGGAGAACAAGTCCTTGGGCATTTTGCCTAGGGTATTGACCAGCATGTTGAGACGACCGCGGTGCGCAATTCCGATCACCAGTTCCTGTACACCGGCCTCGCCAGCGCGTTGCAGCAGACTATCCAGCACGGGAATCAGGGTATCGCCCCCCTCAAGGGAGAAACGTTTTTGTCCTGGATAGCGGGTATGGAGGAATTTTTCTAAGCCTTCGGCGGCCGTCAGACGTTCAAGGATGTGGCGCTTGAAATCCTGCGAGTAGCTGGGTTTCGAGCGCGTCGGCTCGAGCCTTTCCTGAATCCAGCGCTTCTCGGCGCGGCTTGAGATATACATATATTCCGCGCCCAGCGTTCCGCAGTAGGTGTCGCGCAGCATTTTGATGATGTCGCGTAGCGGCGCCTGCTCAGGCCCCATCAATGATCCCGTATTGAACACCGTATCCATGTCCGCGTCGGTGAGGTCGTAGTAAGCGAGCTCAAGCTCGGCAATATGCGGACGCTCTTGGCGCTTGAGCGGATCCAGATCCGCGTGCAAGGCGCCGCGAAAGCGATACTCAGTGATCAGTTGCGCGACCGACAGTTGTTTGCGGTCAAAACCGGCCACCGACGGTGTCGCGCGCGTAGTACCGTTACGCGCGCGTTGCGCGAACGATTCAAGCACAGGGGCATGCGCGACGTCGCGAATGCCTTGCCCACCGCCTACGGCCGGCAGTAGTTGCATCTTGTCGAAATAGTCGCGCCAGCGCTCCGGAACCGATTCCGGATTCTCCAGATAGTTTTCGTACAACTCTTCAATAAATGGCGCATTGCCGCCAAAAAGATAGGAAGTATCGAAGAATTGCTTCATGACGCTCATGACTTTGCTCCCATATTTGGATCGCGTCCGCAGGACGCTTTATTGTGAATCGCGTCCGTGGGACGTTTTATCGCTTAATCATTGGTATCAAATCGCGACGTGGCGGGCCTTCGTACATCTGACGGGGTCGACCGATTTTGTACTCCGGATCGGCGATCATTTCCTGCCATTGTGCGATCCAACCCACGGTGCGCGCCAGCGCGAAAATACAGGTAAACATGGACGTCGGAATACCCAGCGCGCGCTGCACAATGCCTGAGTAGAAGTCCACATTGGGATAGAGTTTTCTCTGCACGAAGTAATCGTCTTCTAACGCAATTTTCTCAAGCGCCATGGCAAGCTTGAACAGGCGGTCGTTTTGTAGCCCCAGCGCGTCCAAGACTTCGTGGCAGGTTTCGCGCATGAGTTTGGCGCGTGGGTCATAGTTTTTGTAGACACGATGGCCGAAACCCATCAGCTTCACGCCCGAGTTCTTATCCTTGGCCTTGGTGATGAATTCGCCCACCTTGGAGACATCGCCGATCTGCTCCAGCATGTTGAGCGCGGCTTCATTGGCCCCGCCATGCGCCGGGCCCCACAGACAGGCGATACCTGCTGCGACACAGGCGAATGGATTGGCGCCCGAGGAACCCGACAGGCGCACCGTTGACGTTGAAGCGTTTTGCTCGTGATCCGCGTGAAGTATGAATATCCGGTCCAAAGCGCGCACCAGAACGTCATTTACCTTGTAGTCTTCCGCGGGGACCGCGAACATCATTCGCATGAAATTGGCGGTATAGGACATGTCATTGCGCGGATAAGTAAACGGCTGTCCCACGTTGTATTTGTAGGCCATCGCCACCATGGTCGGAAGCTTTGCGATCAAGCGCATCGCGGAAACTTTGCGGTGCTCTGGGTTATTGATATCCAGCGAATCGTGGTAGAACGCCGACATAGCCCCCACTGTTCCCACCAGCACCGCCATGGGATGCGCGTCACGCCTGAATCCCTGGAAAAACCGCGTCATCTGGTCATGCACCATGGTATGCCGGGTAATGGTGTTGACGAATTCCTTGTTGTGCGCGGCGTCCGGAAGCTCACCATTCAACAACAGGTAGCAGACTTCGAGGAAATCGCAATGTTCCGCCAACTGCTCGATGGGATATCCGCGATACAACAGGACGCCTTCGTCGCCATCGATATAGGTGATCTTGGAGCTGCAACTGGCGGTGGATAAAAAGCCGGGATCATAGGTAAATTGGCCGGTCTTTGCGTAGAGAGAACGTATGTCGATAACGTCAGGCCCGATGCTCCCTTTCAATACGGGGAACTCCGCAGTTTTGCCATCACCGTAGGTCAGAACAGCCTTGTCGTTCGTGCTCATTGCATTCTCCTGTCTTCACTATCTGTTGGTCGATTAGGCGATCAATCACTTATTTCGGATCACTTATTGCGGATCACTTGATACGGATCACTTATTACGGATCACATTTTACGGAGCAGTCTCGCAGCATAGTCACAACTTCGGAAAGTGCGCTATCCGTGGTGTCGCTTCGTCCCCCGATCAGGTCCCACAAATCACCGTCGGCGAGGACAAGCAAACGTTTGAACGACTCGAGCCTTACTCCCTCCAGCCCTGCGCCATGGCGATGCATGAACTCTCGCAGTATCAGGTCATTCTCGAGCATGCCCCGTCGACAGCTCCATTCCAGGCGACGCAGATCAGCGGCATCCAATTTTCCAGCCCTCTCAGACCGTCCGCTTCAGCATCATGGTCTTGATCTTGCTGATGGCCAAGGCTGGATTCAAGTTCTTTGGGCAGACATCCGTGCAATTCATGATGGTATGGCAACGGAACAGGCGATAGGGGTCTTCCA
>CAMDFL010000237.1 GCA_945897475.1 Bordetella parapertussis | reverse complement strand
GGTGACACTGCACGAGGATGGTTTCATTGATTTTTCCAAACGCGCCAAGGATCTGATCAAGGTGGGCGGCGAAGGCGTCGCGCCGGCCGAGGTCGAGCGGGTGATCGCCGAGGTGCCGGGCCTAGTCGATGTGGCCGTGGTGGCCAAGCCTGATGCGCAATATGGCGAAGTGGTGGCGGCATTCGTGGTGATCGACGAGCGCATGGAATGCGCGGATGAAATTCGCGCAGGGTAATCGCGCATTGCACTGCGTCGCTCGCGAAATTCAAGCTGCCGCGCGAGATTATTGTGTTGCCCGAGATGCCGCGGGTTAGTATCGGCAAAGTATCCAAGACCACATTGCGTGAGCGATTCGCGCCGGTCAAATGAACATACAAGAGGGAGAGCACGAATGAATCGCGTCATCGCAACAGCAGGCATTGCTTTGCTGGGTCTGGCCACCCACGTATGGGGACAGGCAGGCTTCCCCAATAAATCCGTGCGCATCGTGACGCTGACGGCGGCAGGCGGCACGCTCGACCTGGTGGCGCGCAGCATCGGCCAGAAACTCACCGAGCAGATGGGGCAGGCCATGCTGGTCGAGAATCGCCTGGGCGCCGGCGGCAATGTCGGCGCGGACGTGGTCGCCAAGGCCGCGCCAGACGGCTACACCATAGGTATGAACACCGTGTCCACCCACGGCATCAATCCCACGCTCTACGGCGCGTCCATGCCTTTCGACGCGAACAAGGATTTTTCGCCCATCACCCTCGTGGCAGAGTTGAAGAACGTGGTGGTCGTGCATCCCTCGATTCCGGTTAAAACAGCGCAGGATCTCGCTCGTTATGCAATGGCCAATCCCAACAAACTGTCGTTCGGCTCGGCGGGCACGGGCACGTCCCAACACTTGGCCGGCGAGCTTTTCAAAATGCAGACCCGTACCGTCATGCAGCACATCCCCTACAAGGGCGCGGCGCAGGCGATTCCCGATCTGGTCTCGGGGCAGATTCAACTGATGTTCGTCGGCATACCCGAGGCCCTGCCGCATATCCGCAGCGGAAAACTGCGCGCGCTGGGGGTGACCACGCGCGAACGCTCATCGGTGATTCCCGATGTCGTGCCGATCGCGGAGCAGGGCTTTTCCGATTTCGACGTGCGTGCCTGGTTCGGCATGGTGGCGCCCGCTGGCACACCGCGCGAGATCGTGTCGCGCTATCACGCGGAAATCGTCAAGGCCATCGGCTCGCCTGAGGTAAAAGCGCGATTCGCCAATGTCGGCCTCGACCCGGTCACCTCGGCATCGCCCGATCAATTCGCCGGTTTCATCCGCGCGGAAATCATCAAATGGGCGCCGGTAGTGAAGGCATCGGGCGCGAAAGCGGACTAATCTTTCAGGGGCCGTGTTGATTGGACCTGGAAGGCATCGATAACTGATAGTCAAATTTAACCCGAGCTGAACGTATGGCGGCAGCTAAATTTCCACAATGGGCCATGTTTTGTACTTTTGACAAGCGTACAGTTGCCGATTATGTTCAACCCGGTGGGTTTGGCGATGCCCGTTCCCGGGTTTGCTGGATAACTAGGATGTTGAAATTCACGGCGCTGCCCGGGAGAAACTTCAAGGCATGACTGTACACGACGTGCCTGTTTCATTTCATCGGCGGCATTCCAGGTGGATCACGTCAAAAGGATGACCTTGCCAAAAACAGCGTTTCCCCTGCTGCTGGTAGGCAGTGTGCCATTGGAGAATGCCGAGGCGGTATTTTCCAGTGTCGCGCGCCTGTTCAATGGCAGGATTTCCCGGTTTCCCGATGGTGAAACCGGCGCGCGCAGCACGTGGATCGCATGGCAGCGAAAAGTATTCGAAGCCGTTGCGGAGCTCACCCCGATGGCCGAACGCGAGCGGGCCTATCAACTCTACCCGCCCTTCACGCTTCGCGACGGCGCCCGGGGCGAGGATGTGCGCTTTGGCGATCTGGGTTTCGCGCGCGAGGCGCTTCAGTCCTACGCGCTTTTTCGCGCCAAAAAAACCGGCGGAGACATGGAACGTGGCGCCCGCTTTCAGGTCGCATTGCCCACCGCCTGGGCGCCGGTGTACTCGTTCATCGCCCATCGCTGGCAGAGCACTGTTCACCAGGCGTATGAAACAGCGCTGCTTGGCGAACTTGCCACGATCGCAGCAGCCATTCCCCGGGATGAGCTTTGCATTCAATGGGATGTAGCCACTGAAATGAGCTGGTGGGAGGGCGTGTACCCCGCTCCCTTCGGGAATCCGGAGCGCCGCAACGTCGAGCGGGAAATCATCGCGTCGATCACCCGATTGCTGGACGCGGCCCCGCAAGGGGTTGAGCTTGGCGTGCATCTTTGCTATGGCAGCATGAACAACAAGCACTGGAAGGATCCGGTGGATACCGCGAATCTGGTTGCGGTGGCGAACGCCCTGGCCGCCGCGACCCGGCGGGGCATCGATTACCTGCATTTGCCTGTGCCGATCAGCAGAGACGATGACGCCTACTTCGCCCCGCTCGCCGGGCTGAAACAGGAGGCATTCCGGGAACTCTATCTCGGGCTGCTGCACGCAGAGGACGGCGTTGCAGGCGCCCTGCGGCGCATAGGGCGCGCGCAAGGCTATGCACCCCGGTTCGGCCTTGCTTGCGAATGCGGCCTGGGTCGGTACACCGCAGATGCTGTTCCGGGATTGCTGTCTTTGCATGTCGAGGCGGCGCGCGCCGCCGGCCAGGACTGACGGGGGAACTTTGCAATCTCCGAGGGAATAACGTCATCAATCCACGAGCGGGACCTTGGCATCGCGGATAATTTTTTCGAAAACCGCGATGTCCCCGCGATATTTGGCGCCGAACTCCTCCGGGGTGCCCGCCACGGGCTCGTAGCCCCAGCCGGGCCATTTTTCCAGCAGATCGGGCGCTCGCGTGGCGCGCGCGAATTCGTCACGGATTCGCGCGGTCAGATCGCGCGGCATGGCGCCAGGGCCGAAAATGCCTATCCAGCCGTTGATATCCAGCTCCTTGTATCCCAGCTCCACCATGGAGGGCACATCGGGCATGGTGGAACCGCGTTTCGCCCCGGTGACGGCGAAGGCGCGCATTTTCCCCGCCTTGATGTGCTGCGCGGCCGCGGAAACGGGCAGGAAGGCAAGCTGCACTTCATTGGCGAGCATCGCCGGTTGCAGCGGCGCATCGCCCTTGTAAGGCACGTGCACGGCACCCAGGCCCGCGACGCTATTGAACAATTCCATCGCCATGTGCGGCGGCGCGCCCAGGCCCGTGGAACCGAAATTGAGCTTGCCCGGTTGCGCGCGTCCCAGCGCCACCACTTCCTTTAGCGTGGCTGGCATGGAGGGATGGCCCACCAGGATCATGTGCGAGGAGGTAATCTGCACGACAGGCGTGAAGTCCTTGACGGCATCAAACGGCAGCTTGCGGTAGAGGCTCGCGCTGATCGCCTGGCCCTGGATGTTGATAAGGAGCGAATACCCATCGGGCGCGGCCTTGGCTACCACGTCAGCGCCGATATTGCCGCCGGCGCCAGCGCGGTTTTCCACGATGACCGATTGTTTCCAGCCATCGCTGACTTTTTGCGCGATGGTGCGCGCCACCAGGTCGGTTGCACCGCCGGCGGGGAAGGGGACGATCAATCGCACGGGTTTTACGGGAAATGGTTGTGCGTGTGCCAGAACTGACGCGCTTAAAGCGAAAATATACAGTCCAATTTTGAAATATAAATGTGATTTCACGATGCTGCTCCTATCAAAGTGATTTCTAAATCAAAAAATTCGAAATCGAAAATTCCACGGTCGTATGGTCAAAAAAAATCTGCGCCGATTCCTGAAGAAACAACAGCGTTTTTATTGCCCCGATCCCAGTTACAGACCAAGCTGACTTATAAAAAATCTGGAAATTCATGAACGCACGGCATCCGCCGACCTCGCCTGACCGAGCAGGCACAATAGCGAACCTCGCCAACGACAGCGCCCTGCCCCACCGTGATGTCAAAAGCATTGTTCGCAGAGACCGTGAGCCTGCCGCTGCCACCGGTACAAAGTGAGGCGATCACCTACGAGCGCGAGCGACGTGGGCGCCCGGCACTGCCCAAGAATCTGCCACGGGTGCGCGTTGAATAGCGAACGCGCAATCCGAGTGGATCGAGCATCCGGCCGCGGTATTCTACGAATTCACCGATGATCGGCGCTGCGAGCACATGCAGCAAATGCTCAAGGCTTACCAAGGCTACCGGTGCCCGTTAGCCTGGCTGAGCCGCGTGCTGTAGAACCTCAGTCGCCCATTGGTTCAGGCTCTTGCCTGCAGCCTGCGCAGCCACAAGTGCGCGACCATGAACCTCGGGCGGCACACGCAGCAGCAATTTGCCGGACGCTGGCTTCTCGGGGTGAATGCCTCGCTCCTTGCAGTCCGCCAGATAGTCTTTGACCGCGAGCTCAAACTCGGTCCTCAGTTCTGCAACCGTTTCGCCATGGAAACTGATGATGTTGCGAATGCCGAGAATTCGGCCAACGAAGAGATTGTCACGCTCGTCGTACTCGACGCGAGCGGTATAGCCTTTGTAGGTCATGGTGTTCATGATTGCACTCCTGCTCGTTCCAATAATTCACGGACTTCCTCAACCTGATAGCGTTTGGCCTCTTTACCTGGGTGTGGCCTGTGACAACGCCACAGCTCGCCACTGAGTTCGATCCTGACACGCGACCCTTCGCGTTCGGATACAGAACCACCCAGGGTTTTGACAAGCGCCTCGATGTCGGCGAACACAATGGACGCTGAAGTGGGCCGGGCAAAGATCGCCACAAGCGTCTTGCGGTGTTTGGTATTCACCCGTCCATGATAGCTAATAGTGATAGCACATACAAATTCAGTTTCCGGCCATCAAGCCCGTCTGCTTATGACGTCGCATTGCTACCCAGATCGGCAAAATTGCTGATCCTGACCGAGCCATCCGGGAAGCGCGCCACGACCTCCAACTGCCCACCCATTGCCTCGATGTGGCTGCGTAGGGTTGAA
>CAMDFL010000236.1 GCA_945897475.1 Bordetella parapertussis | reverse complement strand
GAATGAATAAATTGGGGTCAGATCCCAATTGTTTTGCAGAAATTGGGGTCAGATCCCGATTGTTTCAGCACCCGGCATGTCGGACCTGAAGGCGCCGACCTACAACTACCAAACGGGTGTCGAATAAATCGGAAGAGCCTGTAGCTTTGTGTATTAGACCCATTTAGATATAATTTCCTCATGTCTGATCAACTGAAGCAACTGCACTGGGTGGGTTCCTCAAAGAAGGCCCTCCTTGCTCCAAAAGAAGTCCACCAAAGGCATCGAGACACCAAAGCAAGACATGGATCTGATTCACGAACGTTTGAAGGCAGCGCAAGCGCATGCCAAAGGAGCCTGAAATGATCGAAGTTGAAAATGGTTCGGCCAATGTCTACGAGGACCTTGGTTTGCCTGATGCTGCCCAGATGCAGGTCAAAGCGACCCTAGCTGCCAAGATCGGCGAGATCATCAAGCATCGCCATCTCACGCAAATTCAGGCGGCTGAGGTTCTCGGCATCCCACAGCCCAAACTCTCGGGCATGCTGCGCGGTCAGTTTCGGGGCATCAGCGAAGCAAAGATGCTTGAGTGTATGAATCGTCTAGGGCGGGATGTCGAGATTGTCGTGCGCAAGCCATCTCGTTCGCGCGCCACCGGTCGCACCAGCGTGGTTTTCGCCTAACAGACAGCGTCAAGCACCGATGAGTAGGCTTCCGTTCCCAAGCCGTCCGGCTTCCGTTGGACGGCAACACCTTAGGAGGTTCGCAATGAGCTGATTATTGTATGAGAAGCACCCAATTTCATGCTCCACGTCGGGCCAAGATTGAGCCCTCAGTGAGCCGGTCAGCCAATCGAAAAGGCGATCTCAGAAAAATTCCGAAGCACCTTTTTGTCCATGGTTGCAAGCCGGGTTCCCAGGTGGGCAGCGAGGGCGACAAATTCACAGTCGTACGCGGAGCAATCGCTTTTGCCCGCGAGTTGCAGCACAGCATAGGAATCAATTTCATGCTCATTGGCGTTCAGCAAGGCCTCTGCCTCACGCTGTATCGCATACGCCTGGTCGAAAGTCAGCGCGCCTCGTCTCGTAAATCCGGCCAGGATGTTACGAAACTCGCTTCGCCATAGCGGGGGGGCTACCCAATCGGAATCTTCGGCCATCAGCTTCTCGGCTTGCTCAGTGAACTTTACAGGCAGATACAGATAGGCCAGAATATTTGAATCAACAACGATCATGGCCGCCCTTCTTCTCGCAGCTGCGCGATGTCAGCAGCGCTGAATGCACCGTTAGGCAACGCCCGCCGGAGTTCGCGAGCCCGAGCCAAACGCTCCATCACCGACACTTTTGGTGGCAGCAGGATGGATTCAAGACAGACGATCACCTCACTGTTCAAACTACGTCGATGGGCCTCGGCGACCTCTTTGAGACGACCATAAAGCGCATCCGGAATGTTTTTCAGTGTTAGCGTTGTAGGCATAGTATTTCCTAATTTCAAAGAACCATTTTGGTTCCATTTTGGTTCCATTTTGGTGTATTGTCAACCCGCTTACGTTATTCCCCAGTCTATTGGTAGCAGCGTATAACCAAACCTTTCTGCACGCCCGTCTCAGTCTGGGCGACGATGTGCTCAAGCCCTACAAGGCCATCATCAATCGCTGGCTGTGGCCCGATATGTTCAAGAATCAGGACACTTCGGTCGCCAAAGCCAAAAAGTCTATCGCCGATTACAGGAATGCCATTGGCCAAGCCGAAGGCCTGGCCAACCGTGGCGATCCGGTTTACGAGGGGCCGCGCCAAGCCTATGAGCAACTGGTCAGTCGGCAGCGCAGGCTGGCCTTGTATCAGCTGGTATGGCAGGATTGATGGCCGAGCTGGAGGGCCACACTCCTGACAGTTCAGACGCCAGTTGAGGGAGAGGCAAATGCGAGCTTGAAATCAGCGATTTCATGTGCACGCAAGCCAACTTCCGGTGTCATCGCCACATCCTTCCAGCATTTCACCGCAGCAAGCACCTCGGCCAAGACGACTTCAGCTTGGGGCTGCGTCAGTTCAAAGCGGAAGGCCTGCGCCAGCAACTGCGGCACCGAGGTGATCGGGCCGGTGTCTTCGCTCAGCCAGGTTTTGGATTCTGGATCCTTGTCAGGAAAAGGGTTTAGATCAAAAGCGGGTGACAGCCGCCACTGCTTGTTGCCCGCGTATAGAAAGCCGATGTTTTGCAGGTGGTCATCGACGTTGGTGATCAGGTGGTTGAACACGAGCCGACGCCACAATTGCCTGGCATCGCTTACAAAATTTTCGCATTTTGAACGCATGACGTCGATGATCTCGGTGTACGAGTGCTCGTCGTCCCGCTTGGCTTGCAACCAGCTGGCGCCTGAGATGTAGGGAATGCGATTTTGTTCGGGTGTGCGGTCAAAGCGTCGAATGATGGCGACGGGTAGATCCCGCACCATCACGATCCGTGCTTGGGCGCTGTCAACGCCAGCCAGTCTGGCCAGGCGCAGTGCCAGCACCTCGCCCCGTGTGACAGCGCGCTCATCGTTCACGCTCGGAAACTTGCCCAGTGACAAGGCGCCGTCGGTATCCAGAATGGTGCATTTGGGGCGCATGCCGCCCAAAGATGTGCCCTTGCCCTGAAGGTAGGCCAGGTCCTCGGACGTCTCCTGGCTCAACTCCACCGCACGGGAGGCGAGCAAGATTTTCTCCAACTCCAAAAACGCGGGTGTTGAACGCGCGCCTTCGCCTTCTGTCGCGCTGCGGCTGTGCAAATACTGGCCGCTTTCATCGCGCAAACGAAGGCCACCCACGCGGCTGAAATCGTCCACAGCGGCCAGGTAGTCCAGCTCGGTGAGTGGCCCCAGGGATGCATCAAAGGCTCGCGCTTTCGCATGGGCGCGTGCAATCACACGCCGCCCCCATGCATCCGGTGCGGTGTCGGCCAGCGCCAGGAAAAAACAGCTGTCATTTTTGGTGGGAGGCTTGCGCAGTTGATAGCCTGCCTGGCGAGTCAAATCGGGCGAGATGTCAAAGTACTGTGCATCGGCCAACCATGCTTCGCTGTACGCGAATTGAGAAAACTCCCGCACTCCGTCTTTTACGAAGATGAGCCGACCCATGGGCTGTTCGACCCTGCCCAAAAAAACATCCAGTGCAGTGCGGATCGGGGTTGATTTGAAAGCTGGTTTGGTCGCCATCAGAACGCTCCCGATTCCGGTGTTTTGCGCGACTTGCGAACCCGCTGGGGCAGCTTCTCGTCCATCAACGTCAATCCGATGGTGTCGTGCGGGGTGTCGAGCAGTTGGTCCAGCTTGTCGAGTTCGCCAAAAACTTGCAAGGCCCTGGCGAAATGCACGAGCGCGGTGCCCGGGTAACCCGCTTCCATGCGTCGCACGGTGTTCGCGGACGCGCCAATCCGTTCAGCCAGGTCCTGTTGCGTCAGGTGCCGGCGCCGGCGCGCCAGCGAGACGGCCTGGCCGAGACGGTTCAGGCTGCGTGTGACTGGCAGGGGAAGTGGCGTGGTGGAATTCATTTAAGACGCATTATAAGGATGCACATAGATTTTATGCAACCAAATATGCGTTATTAGTTTTATGTCGGGCCATCATTTCATTGCGTTGGTGTTATTTGGCAAGTATTAACCGAGATTATTCATTAGGAATTATAAGTCGCTAAATCCGGGATACGCGGCGGGTCAAGCGCCGCACTCCACAGCCGCGGGAGCATTTCGGGCCAGGCTGGCGCATGTATTACGTTAAGCGTGGCTCGGTGCTGATTGTGATGCTGGGTGGCGGCGACAAATCGTCGCAGTCCGCCGATATTGCTAAGGCCGTGAAGCTGGCGGCGACCATTGAGGAGTAAGCCATGACCAAGAAAATTCGCGTTGCCGATCTGCCTGAATTCGACATTACTGAGCATCTCGACAGCGAGCAGGCAATGGCTGAATACCTGACGGTTGTTCTGGAAGAAAACGACCCTGCTGCATTGGCGGGGGCGCTTGGCAGTATTGCCCGTGCGCGTGGCATGAGTGAGATTGCCAAAGCGTCAGGTCTTACCCGCGAGGCGTTGTATAGAGCGCTGCGTCCTGACGCGCAACCGCGATTCGATACGATCAGCCGTGTGTGCACCGCGCTAGGCGTAAAACTGGTGGCGCACGCTGTTCATGTTTGACGTTCCGCCTCTTGTAACTGGGAGATGAGCCCTGTCAGCCAGAGTGATCGATGAGGACATGGTCACCACTATTCCAAATGGGCGCTGTGACTGACCCGCAGAATCAAAATAGCTATCCGCTTGGATGGGCGCCTCAGTCAGTCGTTGCTTACACCATTAAATCCCCCAGTTTCCTACCCTCCGCTAGCCAAGCGGCTACCCACTTCTTTCGCAGACCTCGCCCGGACCAAGTCAGTTCACCGTTGAGGGGGTGTCGAAACTTGATTGGCGCCGGTTTGCGCTGCACGCCCACCGGCGCCTGCGAATCGCCCACTGGCTTGACCGCCGCCCGCAACAGATCCTCCAGCACAAACCCCCGCGCCCGTGCGAGGGCACCCAACTCCTCGAGCACCTGCGCTCGCACCTGCATCCGACGTTGCTCAATCTCAACAGGGAGTATCGAGAGCAGGTGCTGCAATTCCGCCAAGGGGATGCGTGAAATGTCCATCATGCGGCCTTGGCAATCGCGACGATTTTAGCGGTCTGGCTTGGCAAGCGATCCGCTTCGGCATTCTCTTCGCCACCGGCGTTCGTTGCGGCGTATTCCTCTTCCTCATAATCGTCCGCCCTCCCCAACTTCTCTGGATCCAGTGCCACCGTGTCGACCAGCGCCTGGAACTCCTTCAGGATCTCAGGCTGGTGCTGGTTCAAATACCGCTGCACCGCCTCGTTCGCCAGCAACTTGGTCAAGTAACCCTTGGCCACCACCAGATGCAGCAGATCAGCCCCGTAGGTTTGCTCCGCCTGCTGGTATTGGTTCTGCACCTTGTCCATTTCACGTTCAAGTTTTGCCATGTGTTCCGGCGTTACGGTCGGTTTGATCTTCGGCGGC
>CAMDFL010000235.1 GCA_945897475.1 Bordetella parapertussis | reverse complement strand
GCGCTCGTCTCGAGCTCGACCGATGCGTTCATTGGAATCGACGCAAACGGCCGAATCGTGGAGTGGAGCGCTGTGGCGACGCAGATGTTTGGCTGGAGCGAGGCGCAGGTAATCGGCCAGCTTTTGACCGACAATATTATTCCGCTCCGTCACCGCGAGGGCGATGCGCAGGACTTGGCGCGTATGCTGCAAAGTGGCGCACCTCGCATAATCGGCAAAGTGATCGAGTTGCCTGCCTGCCGGGCAGATGGCACGGAGATTAGCGTCGAACTGCAGATAACTGCGGTGCGCTTGGAGAGCGAACAGCATTTCATCGCGTTCGTGCGCAACATCAGCGAGCGGCATATGGCCGAGGAGCGCGTCCGCGACCGCACCGAGCAGTTGAATGCCATCTTCGCCCTGAGTCCGGACGCGTTCGTCTCTTTCGATTCCGCGCGCCGCGTCAAGTATGTCAACCCGGCGTTTGCGCGCCTGACCGGTCTGGAGAGGCTCGAGATGATCGGCCTTGATGAAGGCGCGTTTTCTGAACGACTGGCCGGTGTCTGCTTGCCACCGGCAAACTTCTCCGGCACGGTGGCGCTGCGCGCGAAGCAGAAAGAGAAAGCCGGTGCCGAGGGCACGGTGCCGGCGGCGAGCGAGCGGCGCGAGAGGATCGAGATGGCCGGCGCCGGCAGGCGCGTGCTCGAAGTCGCCCTGCGCGAATCGCAAGCGGCAACCGTCTCGCAGATTCTCTACCTGCGCGACGTGACTCATGAAACCGAAGTGGAAGGCCTGAAGAGCGAGTTCGTCGCGACCGCCGCGCATGAATTGCGTACGCCGATGGCGAGCGTCTACGGTTTCACCGAACTGCTGCTGATGCGGGATTTCGGCGAAGCGGACCGGCGCGACTTTCTGGAGACGATCTTCAAGCAGTCTGGACTGATGGTATCGATCATCAACGATCTGCTCGACCTCTCGCGCATAGAGGCCCGAGGCGGCAAGGATTTCACCTTTGAACGCGTGATTATCCGCAGCCTCATGCACGAAATGATCGTCGACTTCAAGACGCCGGCCGACCGCTTGTCGCCCGAAGAGCCGCCCCCCAACGGGGTGCTGTGGGTGCGCGCCGACCGCAAAAAACTGACCCAGGCGGTGATCAACGTGCTCTCCAACGCGTACAAGTATTCACCCACAGGCAGCCCGGTAGGCATTGAGTTTGTTGAGTCGGTGCCCGGCTCGCCGCTGGTCGGCATCCGCATCACCGACCGGGGCATCGGCATGACCCCCGAACAGCTCGGCCGTGTCTTCGAGCGCTTTTACCGTGCCGACATATCCGGCAAGATTCCCGGTACAGGTCTGGGCATGAGCATCGTGCGTGAGATCGTCGAGTTGCACGGCGGCGAAGTAAACATCGACAGCAAATTCGGCGCGGGCACGACGGTGACGATATGGCTACCCGCCGCCGCCAACGCGCCCGAACTGCCGCAGCAGAGCTTAGAGACCGCAGCACTGTGAGGATATCCGCGGCTGAAGGTCACTTCAAGACGCCGATAGTCGAAATCAGGCTCCGGGTGACCCATGGCGGCGGCGAGCGCTTTGCGCGATACCGGCTCGGGCGCGGCGGCCGTCAGACATTTGAGCAGGTCCATTTCTGTCGCTGTCAACGCCACGGCTTCGCCGGTAGGTGAGCAAATGGACAGGGTGTCGGCCATCAGCACCCATGCTTCGGTAGGCAGCGCTTTTGCCATGAGTCGGCGTTCCACGCTGTGCAAGGTGGCGACCAGTTCGCGCATATCGACCGGCTTGACCAGATAGGCATCCCCGCCTTCTTCCAGCCCACTCAGTCGATCATTGAGACTGCTGCGTGCGTGAGCATGACAATGCCGAGCCTTGCTGCTGGCGCAGACGCCGTGCGATCACAAGGCCATCCTCGACCGGCAGGCCCAAATCCAACACCAGCAGGTCGCAGGGGTTTTCGACCAGAGCCGCGTCAGATAGCAGGTTGAATGGGCAGTGTGATGAAATCGGCGGGCGTCATGATCGGGATGCCGTGAAAGGGATGCAGCGCGATAAGGTCCTTGTCGCCGGTGATGATGGCGCGCGCCTCGCCCGCCAGCGCCACATCGAGAAACTTGTCGTCTTTCGGATCGCGGCACGCCTGCAACTGGTGGGGAGTGGAGACCATTTGCGACACGCCGGCCAACAGTGAGAAGAACTGCCGGCGCTGTGCGTTAACGAGATAAGGATCGAACTTGGGGCGCCACAGAACTTCGGCCAATGCGGCGAGGGTGGCTTCGGAGAACAGCAGCACGCCGTGCGCGAGAGCCACATCTACCGCCCGCGCCGTGGTACCTGAGGGCACCAAAAGACGACTGACCAGCGCGCTGGTATCGAAGACCCAGCGGCTGCGTTCAATCATCGGCCAGCAATGCTGCCAACTTCGCTTCTGTCATGCCCTTGGCAGCTGCGGCTTGTCCGACCTGATCGCATAAACGCTGGAATTCCGCAACGTTTAGCCGAGTCAGTCGTTGATACTCATGAACTGAGAGCACGACAGCGACATCGCGGCGTTGCCGCTGGATCACCACGGGTTCCCGGCCAGCCGCGTCGATGACAGCGGCCAATCCCTGCTTTGCCTCACTTGCAGACACAGTACGCATGGTGCCTCCTTTTAATCGTCTACTCAAATTAGACGTATTGTACAAATTATACAATACCTACTCCCCGCCAAGGAGCTCTTAAGTTATCGGGACGATTCGATGGGCAACCAGTAGGCGAAACAGGCACCCTGGGTGCGTCCGGCGAATGTGGGGCGAGTTGATCAAGGAAGCGGGGCTGAAGGCGGAGTAGATATCCCGTTCCATCCATTACTAACAGTTACTGTCAACAATTGCTTATTTATTTCACGCCATAATTATATAAAATAATATATTATGTTATTGTATTTAATATAGTATTAAATATATATTTGTGTCATAATTCGAGGCATAACTATCGGCGCCTCGTGTTTATGCGACCTTCTAATCAAGCTGCCCGTGACCAACTATTATCAGTATTGGGTCGAATGCCTCGGGCCAGCGCTCCAGTACTTGCCAAGGCTTTAAACGTAAGCGTTCGTTCGCTGCACCGCTTGTTGGCGGAACTCCCGGTCGAACGTTGGGTATGCGCCGGTGAAACGCGTCGCACCCGTTACGCGCGCCGTCGAGCGTTGCGCGGTTTCTCCACAGATATCCCACTTTATGAAGTGAATCCGGTGGGCGAGGTGAAACTCTTGTCACAGTTAGCCCTCTTGCACCCAAAGGGCTCGCTCATGCCACTGGATGCTTCGCCTTGGCCGGTCCCGCCTGAGTCTCGCGACGGTTGGTGGGATGGGTTGCCCTATCCGCTCTACGACATTCGTCCGCAAGGTTTTATCGGACGCCAACTCGCGCACGCGCAACATCAAAGGCTTGGCGTGTCGTCGAACCCAAACGAATGGAATGACGACGATATCGTTTTCGTATTAAGCCATTCGGGGTCGGATGTCAGCGGAAATTTGCTGCTCGGCAATGACGCGTACAAGCTTTGGCTTGATACCAAGCTCGCGCCGCTAGCGCCGGCGTCCGAAGCCCGACTCGGCGAGCATTACACCGAGCTTGCCGAGGAAGCATTGATGGGCGGCTTGGCCGCGTCCAGCGCGGCGGGTGAATTCCCCAAATTCACCGCATTGCGTCAACACGGGCATGCAACACCGCATGTGTTGGTGAAATTCTCAGGCGGTGGCGAATCGGCCGCGGAGCGGCGCTGGGCCGATCTTCTGGTCTGCGAGCACCTTGCCCTGGAATGCGCCGCCACCCTCCCCGGTCTGGCAAGCGCGCGTAGCCGCGTCGTGCAACATGGCGCCCGTACCTTTTTCGAAGCCGAACGCTTTGACCGTATCGGCCTTCACGGACGCCTGCCCTTATGCTCACTGGATTCGCTCAGCCACGCGTTGCTGGGTTCCGGTTCGACCGATTGGACTTTGCTCGCGGCGCAACTACAGGGACTGGGCCTGGTCGATAACGGCATGGTACATGCGGTTGAGTTGCTCTGGTGGTTCGGGCGTCTGATCGGCAATACCGACATGCATCCTGGAAACTTGAGCTTTCATATTGCGCGCGTGCTGCAACTCGCGCCCGCCTACGACATGTTGCCGATGATGTACGCGCCGCTGCCCGGCGGCGAAGTCCCGCCACGGGAATTTATACCGGCTCTGCCGCTACCCGCGCAACGAGGGGTCTGGGATATTGCCTGCGCTGCCGCATTGCTGTTCTGGCATCAAGCCAGTACTGACCCGCGCATCAGCGAAGCGTTTCAGTCGGTATGCGACACCAACCACCGTCGGCTCAATGAGATTTTGACGAGGATGTAGGTCGCCACCGCGAGCAGCCGCATCCTGACGGCGTCAAAGAGCACGCGCCGCCGTGCTTGGTGATGCGCATCGAAGGATGCGCATTTTTCAATTTACAGTTTTCACGGCGCCAACACATTGCTCGCCGCCGCCTGCTTGATAAGCGCATCGGCATCGGCCTGCAATAAAAATCCTTCCTTCACCGCACGCGCCGCCGCGTTTCGCACTGCGACGACATAGCCGTCGCGATTGCGGTAACGCTCCTCCAATGACAATCGCGGGTCATGATTCGCCAAGCGCTCGACCTGACCCGCGCGGCGGCGTGCGCTGGATACTTCCTGACAAGGCAAAGTACTGGCCGTGAGGGGCAATGGCAAGCCCATTGCAGCGCGAGTATCATTAAAGCTGCTTCCAGCCCAGGAGAACCGAATGTCGGATCAGCTCGATATTGTTGAAGTTCAAGCATTGAAGCTTCCTCCCGAAGAACGAGCGCAGCTCGCCGATCGCTTGGTCGCCAGCCTTTTCAAGGATCAGAATATCGAAGATGCCTGGTCGGCTGAAGTGGAGCGTCGCATCGAGGAAATCGAAAGTGGTCGCGCCAAGCTGATACCAGCGGCCGATTCCATTGCCAGAGCCCGCGCCGCGATCGGATGATCCCGTCGGTCAGCCCGGAAGCCGATCGGGAGCTTTTTGATAGTTCCGTCTTTTACGCCGGGGA
>CAMDFL010000234.1 GCA_945897475.1 Bordetella parapertussis | reverse complement strand
ACTCATGGAACTGGCCAAGGCAAAACCGGGCACGCTCAACTGGGGGTCGATCGGCATCGGCAGCAGTTCGCACCTCTACCTCGAGTGGTTCCAGGCAAAAACCGGCGCGGCCTTCAATCACATACCCTACAAGTCGAACCCGGACCTGCTGCAGGCGGCCATCGCGGGCGACGTGCCCGCGATGCTGAACACACCGGGAGCCACGCTGCCGCATGCAAAGGCGGGCAAACTGCGTGTGCTCGGGGTCATCAATCGCCGCAGCGTGCTCATGCCCGAGGTGCCCACATTGGCGGAGCAGGGTTTCGACCTCGATTTCCGCAACTGGAACGCGCTGTTCTTTCAGCGCGGCGTTGCCACCGATATCGTGCAGCGCTGGAACACCGAGTCCAACAAAATTGTTCGCGATGCGAAATGGGAAGAAAAATTCCTGCGGCCCACGTCCCTGTCCGCGAGCGGCGGAACGCCGGATGAACTCGCGCAGATCGTGCGCAGTTCACAGGCGACGGCGTTGGAACTGGTGAAGCTGGCCAGAATCAGGTTCGAATGACAGCCCGGCCGGACCGACCCGGTCCGGCCGTTTCCCAGGTCGCCGTAATGCCATGAGATGCCGCGCCGCAGCCCGCCGCGGTATGTGCATTGCAATGCCGCGCGGCAGGCATGAAGCAATACGCGCGAAGTGCCCCGCCGCAAGAGTCGCATCAATCTGCGATTATGCGCCCTAGCTAAATTTGAACCTGCCGACCATGGAGAAAGATGGATGGATGCAAAATTCAGCGCAGACCTGACGCGCACCGGCCCGGGCACGGTGATGGGCGATTTCATGCGCCAGTACTGGATTCCGGCGCTGAAATCCGATGAGCTGAAGGCCGATGGCGATCCAATGCGGTTGATGCTGCTCGGAGAAAAGCTGGTGGCGTTTCGAGACAGCGGTGGGCGCGTGGGGGTAATGGATCAGCGCTGCCCGCACCGTTGCGCGTCGCTGTTTCTCGCGCGCAATGAGCAGAACGGATTGCGCTGCATTTATCACGGCTGGAAGTTCGACATCGACGGCCGCTGTGTGGATATGCCCAATGTGCCTGCGGACAAGGATTTCAAGCAGCGCGTCAAGGCCCGAGCCTACAAGACCCATGAAGCAAATGGCCTGGTGTGGGTGTATATGGGCTCGCAGGACAACATCCCCGCGCTGCCGGTGATCGACGCGGCGTACCTCGATGATCTGGAACTGGTGTTCGTGCAGCGCGACTGCAACTGGATGCAGGCGCTGGAAGGGGATATCGATACCTCGCACCTGGGTTTTTTGCATCTCGGGAGCCTGGATCCGGAGGACATTCCGAAGGGGCATCATCTGGAGTACACCATCACGCCGCGCACGCCGGAGTTCGAAGTCAGCGAAACGCCCTGGGGCACCATGTACGGTGCGTTTAAACAGGTGGACGAAAACAACATGTACTGGCGTTGCGCGCATTTCATGTTTCCGTTCTGGACGCAGACTCCGGCTGGCGCGTTTCGCGACAACATTCAGGCGCGCGCCTGGGTGCCGATTGACGACGAACACACCATGACCATCTGGCTCAGGAAGCGCGAGTTGCGCGGCAGCAGCCGCGCGCTCAAAGGCGGAAAGACGCTGCCGGGTTCGCGCCCACGCCCGGAATTTCTGCCCAACGACACCGGCTGGCTGGGGCGGTGGCGCCTGCTCGCGCAGGAAAAGAACGACTGGCTGATTGATCGCGAAGCGCAGCGCAACAATGTCATCTACTCCGGCATCGACAATATCGGCCTGCAGGATCAGGCGGTCACGGAAAGCATGGGGTCCATCACCGATCATGCCTGGGAACATCTCGGGGCCGGCGACAAAATGGTCGCGTGCACGCGGCTGCGCGCGGTGGAGGCTGCGCGGCAATTTCGCGAAAGCGGTGTTGCGCCACCCGGCTTCGACGATCCGGGCCTGTTTCTCGAGGCAAGGGGGGGCTTTTTTACCGCCCCCCTGACTCTCAAATGGCCCGAGGTGTACCGCCGGCAGATGGAATCGGTGCAGCGGCCGGAAGGTCTCTCTACAACTCTTACCCGATGATCAAGCCAATCAGGATGCCATTATGCTGACTACCCGCAGACAAGCCCTTAAGGCCATTGCCGCCGGCGCCATCGCACTGGTTGCGCGAGAGGCCGGTGCGCAGGACAAATCGCCCATCCGCATTTTGAGCGCCGGGGCCGCCGGCTCTGGGAGCGATTTCACGGTGAGGGCCATTGCCGACCGGATGCGAGAAAAGCTCGATCGCCCGGTGCTTGTCGAAATCAAGCCAGGCACGGGGCAGCGAGTGGCGATCGGAGAATTGCTGCGCGCGAAGCCCGACGGGCGCACGCTGCTGTTCTTTACCGATAGCGCGTTCACGCTGTCCCCGCATATCACCAAGAATCTGGGCTATGACGTGGTGAAGGATTTCACGCCGATCGCCGGGATCGGTACCTTCGACATGGGCGTGGCCACGGGTCCGATGACCTCCGCCGCCGAGATGCGCAAATGCATCGAGTGGCTGGTTGCCAATCGTGACAATGCGTTCTATGGGACACCCGGCACCGGCAGCCTGCCGCAGTTCATCGGTTTGGAGCTCGGCAACTCGATCAACGTGAAGATGCAGCACGTGCCCTACAAAGATTGGAACCTCGCGGTATCGGACCTGATCAGCGGCCGTATCCCGGTGTTGATCCACGGCCTGAGCACCATGCTGGAGATGCACCGGGCGAAAAAGCTTCGCATCGTGGCAGTCACCGGCGATGTCCGCTCGCCGCTGGTGCCCGATGTGCCGACGCTGAAGGAAAGCGGCGTGCCGGTCGCAAGCGTGGTGCGCATGGGGATGATGGGGCCCGCCGCAATGCCCCCGGAAATGGCCACCAGCCTCAACGGCATCATCATGGAGGCAGCAAGAAGCGTTTCGTTCAAGGAAAGCATCGCAAAGTACGGTGTGCTGCCTTCGCCATCCAGCGGGGGCGATCTGGCGTCGGCCCTGTCGTCGGAGTCGCTAAGGCTGCAACGACTGGTCAAGGCGAGCGGGCACGAACCCGAATAGCGAAAAAACAATAAGAAAATCGAGCAGCACGCAAGACGCTTGGGCCGATGAAACGCTCTGCCGTGTTGGAGTTGGGGTTTTGACTTCTCGCGCAGTTGCCGATGATCCAGAGTTCTACTGCGCCACGATCTGACGATCCTTGATGATACGCGCCCAGGCCAGGCCCTCGCTACGAACGAGGTCCCTGAATCCCCCTGACGATAATGTCCATACTGCCAGCCCCTGCGCGTTGAGTTGCTCCCGCGTAACCTAATTGACGCAGTAGACTAGCCCGATGGTGGCAGGCAACGTGTATTCGCTGCACGTGGGCACGCGAGACGATAAGGGCGGTGCGATTGCTTCGGCGATGGTGGCGATTACCGCGAACGGCGCCGTGGTGTTGTGCGATTCGCGCGACGCATTGGTAGAATGAAAAAAATTGATTCAACTAGGAGATTGGCATGAAACGCGATGTTCTATTTTCAAGCGGGACGCTGCTCGCGACGGTTTTGACGGTTCTGGCGACATCGCTTGGCGCGCAGACCTATCCGGTGAAACCCATTAAGACCATCGTTACCGTGGCCGGAGGGATTGATCTGGTTGCGCGCCTGGTATCGCAGGGGTTGCAGGAGTCCATGGGTCAGCCGGTGGTGGTGGAAACCATGCCCGGCGCGGGAGGCTCAATTGGTCACGAGGCGGTGCAACGCGCCGCGCCCGATGGCTACACCTTGATGATGTCGGTGGCGAGCACGCACATCACAAACGGTTTTCTTTCTGTGAATTCGCGCTTCGATCCGGTGAAGGGTTACACGCCGATCGGGCGCGTGGCCGAATCGATATTGCTGTTGTCATCGGAAATTTCCGCGCCTTACAGCAACGTTGCCGAGATGGTGGTGTATGCCAGGACAAATCCGGGCAAGCTTGCCTATGGCACCACCGGAATCGGCAGCGCACATCATTTTTCCGCGGCGGCGATTTCCTCACTGACGGGCATCGACTGGGTACACGTGCCCTACAAGTCGGGCCCGCAGGTGCTCACCGACATGATGAGCGGCCAGGTGCAGATCGGTTGGGCAATTTACGCGACGCTGGTGCCCTTCGAGAAAACCGGCAAGGTGAGGATCCTTGGCATCAACAGTGGCAAACGCTTCGCCAAATATCCCAATATCCCCACCGTCACCGAGCAGATCCCCGGCTACGAACCGCCACCGACCTGGGCTTCTTACTTCGGGCCGGCGGGCATGCAGGCCGGCATGGTGCAGCGCCTGAATGCCGAGATGGTGAAGATCGTCACCAGTCCCGATGTCCGCGCCAAGATCGAGGCTTCGGGAACCGTGGTGTCGCCCAGCACGTCCGACGAGCTGGGCGAGATGGTGAAGCGCGACATTGTTTCGGTGGGCAAGGTGGTGAAGCTGGTGGGGATCAAACCCGAGTGATTGCGGGCGTCCTCACTTCGGCGCAAGCGCGACGCCGGTTGCGAAAAATTATGGCCGCTTTCGCGCCTCCGGAACGCTCAATTCAGCCAATTAAATTGGCATACACCTTTGTCCGTTGGGCATAAAATGGAAATTCACATTCCAAAAATGTAATAATTATCCGGACTCAATTGCCCTCCGCCGATTTGGGCGCCGCCCCCGGATTCCATTGCCCGCGTCGCATGCGCGATATTTTCACCGAGCTGAAAACGCCGGCCTTGCTTGAATTCGTGAAGGCCGCCAAACCCAGGTAGCGGGGTTACTGGTGAATCTCAATTCACCTTGGTGCCGGTTTGCTTGACGATTCTTCCCCACTTCTCAATTTCACTCGCGACAGAGGCGCGGAATTCGGCGGGAGTGGTCGGCCACGGTTCGTTGGCGGTGCCGGTAATACGCTCACGCACATCCGGTGACTGCAAGGCGCGCTGCGTTTCCGTGGACAGACGATTGACGATGTCCGCAGGGGTTGCACCGGGGGCGAGAAAACCGAACCAGCCGCTCGCCTCAAAATCTTTGTAGCCGGCCTCCACCATGGTGGGCACATCCGGCATCAAGGATGAGCGTTCTTTCGAGGCG
>CAMDFL010000233.1 GCA_945897475.1 Bordetella parapertussis | reverse complement strand
AAAACTTCGTCGAAATCCGGATGCAGCTTGAACATGGTCTGAGGGCAGCCGTAGAGATTGGCGTTGCGCGGCAAACCCAGCGATTCCCGATCAATCGGTTCAGGTGTTTGACTGGGGCGGGTATATCGCGGCATGAAATAGCGCGAAAGCCGCAATAGGTTTTCGCTGTACTGTTGCTCGCCCCCCGGGGGCTCCAGCATATCCGCCGAAATGAAGTGGTCAACGCTATCAATGCCCATGCTGACCGGATGGCCCCAGGCGACCAGTTGCACCGGCGCCAATCGCCAGAATGCCAGGTAGTAGGTCAGCGGATGCATGCCAAGGTCCGCGAAAATAAGGAAGTCGGGTTCGCCCGCGGCAATTTCGGCGCGAATCGAATCCATATTCGTGGATAGCACAACATACACGTCCGCGGCGCGACGGATGTCCTCGGCGAGCGGGTCTCCCGCGCGCGGCGCGATGGAAAAAACCCATACCTCGAAATCGTCGCGAGGCAGATCGCGTATCCAGCCAATAGTGGTTCGGCCTATCGAATGCGTGTTGAAGTTTGTCGACACGAAGGCGACCCTGCGTTTGCGCCGCCGGAAGCGCCCGCGGAAATCCGGAATTACCGCGGCGCCGCTGTAGTTCTTGCGGATAACGCCAGCCAGTTTTTTCATCAGCGCGCGATCCTCAATGCCGTAGTAGGCCAGATAGAAGGCCGTCATGCCGACGCTTGATTCAGGGTTGGGCAGCGGGTCCGATTTGTCGGCGAGCAGCAGGTCGAGATCCTCCTCGAAGCGCACGCGTGCCTCGGTGATCTCCTCGATAGAGTCAGGAATGATGGGCAGCATCAGCGCCCGGCGCAGGCGCCCAGCGGTGTCGCGGGATGATGTAATGCACTTCGTGGCGACGCGGGTGGCCGCTGGGGAATTCGACTCGTTGTAGAGAAGATCGGCTTGGGCGCGAAGCGCGCCTCGGTGTCCGGGTTCGATCGTCAGGGCTTGCAGAAACGCCCGATGCGCCTCTTCAACTCTGGCAAGGCCGGCCAGCGCGGTTCCGAGATCCGCAAGCGCATCGGCGTGCATGGGGCCGCCGACAGCGAGAATAGTCCCCTTTTCAAAGCAGGGGAGCGCCGCCCCAGGGCCCTCCTCCCAGAGAATGAGTTCGCCCAGCATCAACAAGTAGGCGGGTTCGTCGGGAGATTGCTCCACCGCGCGGCGCATTGCAGCGATGGCCTGCGCCGCGTGCCCGGCGCGCCGATGAATGAGTCCCTTCAAGTACCAGGCGTCGGCGATGGATTCGCCGCGTGCGATCAATGCATCGCAAGCGAGTCCGGCTTGTACGTCGTGACCCTGCTCATAGTGGCGAAACGCCACTTGAAATCCAGTGCGGGATCTGCGCCAAGCCACGGCGATCAGACGGAGAAATTTTTTTAACATGCCTGACAAAAAGTCCGCGTGACAAACGCCAAGGGTACATAAACCTGATGAGCTTCACCGGGCGCCTTGAGCCGCCAAACGAATCTCAGTCATTCATGACGTTGGCGGATCCAGGTCCAGCTCCGGATACTTCCGGAAAATTCCCTTTTCGTTGAACGGTATGCGCCGACTGGAGGCGAGATACGCTGCCAGCTTGGGTCGCTTGGCGACGCGATCATGCAGGGCTATAAGTCTGGGCACGGCTGCTTCCGCCTTGGTCATGGCTCTGGGGAAAGCGTACCGCATGCCTTCGACGATTTGGAACATCGAGGTATCCACGTAGCTCGCCGCGTCGCCGACCATGTGAGTCGCCCCTTTCGAATTGCGCTCCAGCACCCGCTCGAAGTACCCCAGATACTTGGGCATGCGGATGGCAAGAAAATTTTGCGTAAAGCGCAACGCCTCGGGCTTTTGCTCCTCGTAATACAAGCTGCTGCCCACCGGGTGATGCGTGTCATGCGCTTCCTTGATGAAGTCGGTGACCAGCAATTGCAGTTGGTGCGCCCAAAGGCGGCCCGTTTCGTCCGCGGGGGCAAGGCCGATCTTCGGGCCAAGGTATTGAAGGATGTTAGCCGTCTGCGAGATCAGCAGCGATCCATCTCTCAGAAATGGCGGCGCGTAAGGCGGATGCTCCTCGTCGGGGCCTTGCATGATCTTCATCAGGGCGGGAACGCCGCCACCTTGAGTCTCGCCGCTTTCGGTCTCGCCGCTTTTAGTTTCGCCCAGGCGCGCGACATCCACGTAGGCCGCGCCCGCGTCCTCCAATGCAAGCCGAACGAACTCGCCGCGGCCCTGAATGCCAGGCCAGTAAAAAAATTCATACGCCATGATTTCACCTCCTCATTACCGATGATCAATCATCTGACCCCGCTGCGAGTGAGCGGGGAATAAGAGATTTAAGCTGAGCAAGCACGCCGCACCCCTGAAGAGGGTGGGATTGCCAAAAGTCAGACTCAGACAGGCGTGAATAGCTCGTCGAGTTTCGGCACGCGATCGATATAGCCTTGGTCGTGCGCGTAACGCACAAAGGTCTCGATCACTTTGCGGTTCTTGGCATCAAGCCCTTGCGACCAGGCATTGGGTCCGTAAATGGCTCGTTCTTCTTCGAGGAAGAACACCGCCTCGGATAGCCCCAGGCGCTTGGAATCGTTGTCATAGAACTCGTCGTTCATGCGCTGTGCATCGCAGAAGGCGTTGTAGATCGATTTCGCCAACCAGGGCTCGCGATCATAGAGGCTTTGTTTCATCACGATGGTGTGGGTGATGGGCAGAATGCCGGTTCGAGCCACCAGGCTGCGCATTTCCGCGCGCGCGTCGCGGAACAAGCGGCGGATACCGGGCTGCGCACGTAAAACCGAATTCGGCGTGGTCGGCACCATGATGGCGTCAACGATGCCATCGCGTAGCATTTGTTCCGGCTTCGCGCCGGGAATCATCTCGACCTTGATGTTTTTGGGAATCACGAAGCCCGCGCCTTCCGGCGCGCCGGTCACCCAGGTGAGCTGATCCGGCGAAAGGCCGTAGTGATCTTTCATGATGCCGCGTGACCAGAGGTTGACGGTGTAACGATAGCCAGGAGCGCCAATGCGTTTTCCGATCAAATCCGCAGGGCAGGTGATTGCCGAGTCGTCACGAACGAAAAGATAGGCCAACACCGGCATCCGCAGGGGAAACAAAGGCATTGCAATCACCGGCTCGCCGCGCATACGTGCCGCGACATACCAGGAAAGCGAAAACTCGGCGACATCGTATTTCTCATACACCGGTTGCTCGCAGAAATCGCCAATCCATTTTGGATCGACAGTCAGATCAACGCCTTCTGCCTTGACGCGTCCGTCGATCAAGGGCTTGGTGCGGTCGTAATCGGCCAAAGCCAGATGGATGGGCAACAGGCCCTTGCCGACTTCACGTTCAATGACGGGTTGATCCTGATCGCGGGCATTCATTGGATTCCTCCTTTTGGAGCAGGGCGCAAGGTTCACCGGCGCTGCCGCAGCATGATCCCACAAGCCGCGCTGGCCTGCAGGAAATAGACTGAATACACTCGCCAGCGAGACCGATGAACAATGACAATCGCGCCGAATCAAGGCCGCTGCGGCGGATAAGATCCGGACGTTAAAATACGAGCATGCTCGTTCGCGACACGAGCGCAAGCAAGACCCAACCAGGAGAGTGTTATGCCACGGAATTTCATAAGCTTCGCCGTAATCGGTGCGGCGCTTGCATGCATTTTCCCCTGCGTTGCCACGGCGCAATCCTATCCGGTCAAGCCGGTGCAATTGATTGCGCCGTTTCCGCCTGGCGGTGCGATCGATGTTCTGGCTCGCACCATTGGACAAAGATTTCAACAGCGTACCGGGCAGGCGGTGGTGGTGGAGAACCGTGCCGGCGCGGCCGGCAATATCGGCATTGAGATGGTGGCCAAGTCCGCGCCAGATGGATACACCTGGCTATTTGTGCCGCAGGGCAATATCACCATCAACGCCACGCTGATGCCCAATATGCCGTTCAACTGGGACCGCGATTTCACCGCGGTGACGCTGATTGCCTATGCCGCCAACGTGCTGGCAGTGCACCCTTCAGTGCCCGCACGCACCACCCAGGAACTGATCACCTATGCGCGCGCCAATCCGGGCAAGCTTTCCTATGGATCGCCGGGAATTGGATCGAGCCTGCATTTGATCGGCGAGTTGATCAATCGCGAAGCCGGCGTCAACATGGTCCACATCCCCTACAAGGGCACGGTGCCAGCGATGCAGGACCTGATGGGCGGGCAGATCTCGATGATGTTCGGCGCGGAGGGTACGCTGATGCCGCAAGTCAAAGCCGGAAAGCTGCGCGCACTGGCGGTGACCACCGCGAAGCGTTCACCCACGTCGCCGGAACTGCCTTCGATGGCCGAAGGCGGGTTGAAAAATGTCGATGTCCCCTCCTGGTACGGCGCCATGGTGTCCGCGCGCACCCCGCGCGACATCGTCGGCAGAATTCACAGCGAGATCGCCGCCATCGTCAATCTTGCGGATGTGAAAAGCGCCTTGCTGGGGCAGGGACTGCAACCGGTGGCAAATAGCCCCGATGATTTCGCCGCGCAGATCAAGCGTGAAACCGCCCTCTGGGCGCGGGTCATCAGGGACGCGGGAATTAAAGCGGAGTAAGCACGCCGCCCCCATTGATCGGGCGGGTTTGCGTTAGGCCAGGCTCAGATCGGCGTGAACAGTTCGTCGAGTTTGGGCACGCGATCGATATAGTCTTGATCATGCGCGCAATGCACAAAGGTCTCGATATCGACCAGTCGATACGGAACGCGGCCCTGCAGTTTCAGAAACACGGGGTCAATCAATAGCCTTGGGAAAGGAAATCCAACACGGCGGTGATTTGAGGCCGCGCATGGGGATCACCATGCGGCTGTCCAGTTCATCCAGAAGATCGCTCTGAACGTCGAGCAGGTAGGGCGGCGTTTTCGCGTGAGAACCGCGATTCGCATAAATATCGAACCTTGCCATCAGAAGCTTTTCCACGCGTCGAGCGGCAAACCCTCGGTTTTGATCACGTCGTTGTAGGCGGCGATGAAATCCGCACGCTCTTCCCGCCAGCGGCGTTCATGCTCACGCTGGACAAAGTCGCGCAAATAGTTATCGCAGACCTGAGACAGGTTGATCTGCAAGGTTCTGGCGGCATCCAGCACATCCGTGCTGAGGCTCAAATTCGTTGCCCGTTTGGCGGGATGGCTTTT
>CAMDFL010000232.1 GCA_945897475.1 Bordetella parapertussis | reverse complement strand
AGTGATCCTTGACCCGGTCCTTGCCGCCGTCCGGGCGCGTCCCAGTCAACCTTTTTGGGCAGATCAGCGGTGATGCGCACCGCGCCGTCATCGAAGTGCACGACGCCAGTGTCCTTGCCCGCGCTAAGGCGAAACGCGCGCGCACGGTCGGCGTATTTCAGATCCAGGGCGCGATCGACTTGTGCGGCCAGCGTTTTGGCTTGTGTGAGGCGCAGGGCGGCGCTGTTTTTAATCTCAAACAGCGCGTCGCCCGATTGCTGCGCCAGTTCGGCCGGCGCGATCGCGAGAATCTGATCCAAGGCAACCGGGCTCATTGCGCATCTCCTGCAGCGAGCGCGCGCACGCGCTCGGAGGTGCTCTTGCGCAGGCTCTTGAACTCGAAGGCCTCGAGGTCCTCGAGTCGGTATAGAACCCGCCCCTGCAGTTTCATAAAGACGGGCCCGTTGCCCTCGGAGCGCCAGCGCTCCAGCGTTCCCTCGCAAACGTACCAGCGGTCTGCCAGTTCGCTTTGGTTTAGGTGTTTGACCCTTTCTGTGCTATGCAATTGAATCTCCTTGATGGTTAAAAAGCTCCGTCACATGCAGTCGTTGGGCTGCGTGGATCGACAGGGCTATTTGAGCAATTCAGGTTCTGCAAAACGTTCTGCAGATTCTGCAGAAACGTTCTGCAAATCGACGCCGTGAGCCCAAAATGCAAAAAACCCGGCTTCCTGGTGGCAGGAGCCGGGTTTTTAAGGGGTGTTTTGGCTAGAGGTGGATCAGCAGACCCAGGATCGATCCTCGTCGGACAGGATCAGTGCATATTCCTTGTCACCTGCGGCGTAGTGTATGAAGGCCTTGTAGACCGATTTACAGCGGCCGAAGAATTTAACGGGCTTGAATGGGTCCGCGTCGGAGCCGCACGCGTCTCTTAGCGCGGAGGGCTCCATGCGGTGATCGTGGTTGTCGAGCAGGGCCAGAAGAATTTTTACCTGCATCGGTTCCAGTGCATAACTGTGTCCCTCGACATAGGCCACCGACAGGCTGCGCAAATCAATGAGGGACGTTGTGGGCGCTGGACGGTCAACGACTGGCGCAGGCGGTGTGTCTGCTCTGTCTGTAAAAAACACAAACCGACTTTGCGACAGGCGCGCAACAGCGCTCAGATTGAGCACCATAAAATCACGCAGTGGTGAGCCATCAGGTAAGGGCACCTGCGAACTGGTCAGAATCTTTGCCGACTGCATCGCCTGGTCAGCCCGCACTTGTTCGAACACATGCCTTGCCACGGCGGGGTCATGAAGGTGGCGGGCGAGATACCACGTGACGGCTTTGGCGCGTGTAGGCTCGGTAACCCCCAAACGCCATGAGATATCGGTGTTAATCATCTTGCGCGATGCCGCGGGCAGATCCAGGCTGCCCGCAAGCCGATCGACCAACTTACTCAGGTTGACTCGGTAGGTTTGCTGCAATTCAATCCCAGCATGCACCTCCTGGCATTCATCGCAGTACAGCAGAATTTTATCTTGAGCGATCTGCCGCACCACGCGCGCCAACTCTACGCCACATTCTGGGCAGGTGACATAGCTCAGTGAGGAGTCGATACCCAGTAAGCGTTCATGCAAAAGGTCGCGCCCAATTTTTTCAACTGCGGGTGCCAAAAGAGCCGCGCCATTGATTTCCGGCTTGTTCATTTCGAGCAACTGGCACAGCAATGCGGTGGCGTTAATTTGCGCCAGGCTCATGCAGCAACCTCCTCACTATCGATCACGTTCAATGATTTTAATACCGCGTTTGCGATCACTTGATTTTTCAGGGTGAGGTTCTTGATGGTGGAGGATCCGGCTGAATGCACGTTAAAGCTAAAGTGTTTTCCTTTCTTTTTTCCGTCCGCGCACATGAGGACCAGAACCGATGCACCCTCCATGTTGTATTCGGCCTCAAAGGCATGGTGGACCGTCAAGGTTTTTCGTGCCAGATTGATGGCATCATCCTTATCCTTTTCCGCAGAGGCCTCAACCTGGAGCGTGACTCCGGTGCTGCCGCGCGGGGCGAACTTCGCCCGGCGTAGGCGAATCTTATCGACGCCTATCGAGGATAGGTCCTCAAATGGCTTTAGTATTCCATCACGCAGTTCATTGAGTTTGTAGCGGGCCTTCTCGATTTCCTCTGGCTTAATTTCGTGACCTACGACGTGCTTGGCAAATAGCGCCAGCACTGCTTGATGATTTTTGGCACCCCCTTTTACCACGCTCTCAAGGACACCGGTGGACCTCTGGTAGACAACGGCCGTCTCCAAGGCGATGCGCGTGGTCAGGCGTTTGAAATGGTTGTCAGTAAAATGCGCCAGCGCCGTGACCGGCCCTTCAACGTAGATGGTCAGCTGCACGCTGTCCCCCGAGGCGTGATTGCTGACTTCGATGTGGGTGCTTTTGCCGCCACCGACTTTTTCATACAGCTTGGCAACTTCGTTGCTGAACAGTTCGAGTTGATCGCGGTCTTTTGTTAGATCCAGCCCTGCTTGGATGCGGTGCTTCTTCCAGTATTTTCCGTTGGCCTTGGCTTGGAACGCCAAGTTCAGTTCGACATCACGAAATACCTGGTCGCGAAAGGTGAATATCCACAATGCCTTCTCCCGCACGTCGCGATCGGCAAATGCGGCGATCACGGCGTGGTCCTTGGCGCAGGTGATCTGAAACTCTTTGCTGGCCAACTCGTTCGATAAGAGGTGGGCGCGGCGCAGGTCGTCGTGCCAGAGATGCAAATTGCGCTCCATCGTCTCAAGCGCCTCTGGTGCGTTTTTTGCATCATGTAGTGACGCCTCCAACGCATTAACTGCGTCGTTGATCTGTGTCGCAAAGGCGTCGGCGGGCGCGTCCCAATCGATGCTTAAACTTGAGCCCAGAACGTGCGCATCAGTGAATTCTCGCAGCGTCGGCATCGAGATGTGCCGTAAAAAATGGGCGTGAGAGAATATTTTCAAACAAGTTGCTCCTCATGAGTATCGACGCACAAGGCCAACCAAAACGCCGAAAATCTCCAATTTGCCCTTGGGCCGAATCACCGGGTAATTCGGGTTCGCAGGCAGCAGGTGGTATCCGTCGTGATCTCGTCCCAGTGTTTTAAGTGTGAATTCATCATCAACGACCGCTATGACCACATTGCCGGTCTTGGCCTTGGTGCGCCGCTCGACCACGGCGAGATCCCCGCTGTGGATGCCCGCGTCGATCATGGAGTCGCCCTTGACCCGAATCAACACCGTGGAGGCGGGGCGTGGGATGAGGAATCGGTCCAGGGTCATCTGATCGCCGCCTTCGTCCGTGGTGGCCAGTGGCATGCCCGCAGCCACCGGCATGTTGGCGATCGAGCGCTCGAAGAAGCGCCCGCTCGGTGCCCAGTCGCCTTCGGCCGTGCGCTCGAGCATGCCGGCCGTTTGCAAGCGCTCTAAAACCTTCTTGATGCCGGACCTGGAGGCAAATCCAAGTAACGGCATCAGGTGGGTGTAGGAGGGCAGCACCCGGTGGCGGGCGTAGTAGTCCTGCAGGGTGGCTAGGTGTTCGGGGTCGTTGGTAATTTTTTTCACCGGCCGATTATAGAGAACAATCGGTCACGCTGCAATGTGTCAGCATTTTTGAGCCCAATTCCGCTAACGCGCGCCCATAACTACCTTCTGGCGCGGATTGGGCGCGATTGGGACAATTTTGTTCCCAAACGTTGCACTTTTTGAACTGCTACCCAATGAACACTACCAACTCCATCCCACCCGAGCGCATGACCCCGGAGCAGCGCCGCTCGGAGATCGCATCGCTGCTGGTGGCGGGCCTCATGCGCTTGCGCGAGTCCGGTTTGCCGGTCAGTCCGATAAACGCGACTAATCGAGACATTTCGCTTGGCTTTACTGCCACCCAGAGCGTTCATACGAACCCCGCAATAGACATAAAGAGGTCCGTATGAAAAATACCCCGCCGATTCCCCTGATGCCGCGCTCGGTGCTGCGCCAAGTCACCGGCCTATCGAGCCTGCCGATGCCCGAGATCAAGGTGCTGTGGCGAAAATTGTACAAGACAGAAGCCCCGACGCACAACCGCCAGTTTCTGGAACGCCGTCTCGCCTACAAAATTCAGGAGGTCGAGTTCCGCCGCGAGAATCAGGCGTTGCTCAAGCGCAACGAGCAACGCATCGCGGCGCTGATCAAGACCGGCAAGATGGCGGCGCGCTACACCGATGCGCCTGCACCGGCGGGCACGTTGTTCACGCGGGAATTCAAGGGTTGCGTGCACAAGGTGTTCGTCACGGCCGAGGGCCAGTATGACTACAACGGTCAGGCCTTCCGCAGTTTGTCCGTGATTGCGCGCGAAATCACCGGCACGCGTTGGTCGGGTCCGGCTTTCTTTGGCGTCAAGGCTCGTGGCGCATGAGCGAGCTCAATAAAAAAAACCTACGCTGCGCTGTTTATACCCGCAAGTCTAGCGAAGAGGGGCTGGATCAGGAATACAATTCGATTGACGCGCAGCGCGATGCCGGGCATGCCTACATCGCGAGCCAGCGCGCCGAGGGTTGGACGGCGGTGGCTGCCGAATACGACGATCCGGGGTATTCCGGGGGCAACATGGAGCGACCGGCGCTCAAGCGGTTGATGGCGGACATCGAGGCGGGGCAGATCGATGTGGTGGTGATCTACAAGATCGACCGGCTCACGCGCAGCTTGGCCGATTTCTCCAAGATGGTTGAAGTCTTCGAGCGCCACGGCGTGTCCTTTGTCTCGGTCACGCAGCAGTTCAACACCACCACCAGCATGGGCCGGTTGATGTTGAACGTGCTGCTCTCATTTGCGCAGTTCGAGCGCGAGGTCACCGGTGAGCGGATCCGCGACAAGATTGCCGCCAGCAAACGCAAGGGCATGTGGATGGGCGGCGTGCCGCCGATTGGTTACGTCGTTAAGAACCGGCGGCTTGTGCCCAACGAGGCCGAGACCAAGACGGTGCGACACATCTTCACGCGCTTTGTGGAACTGGGCTCGAGCACGCACCTGGTGAAAGAGTTGCGCCTGGACGGGGTCACCTCAAAAGCCTGGACCACGCAGGACGGGCGCACGCGCCGCGGCATTCCGATCGACAAGGGCCTGATCTACAAGATTCTCAACAACCGGGCGTATCGGGGCGAGATCGCGCACAAGGGGGCTTGGTATCAAGGCGAGCATCGGCCGATCATCAGCGAGAAA
>CAMDFL010000231.1 GCA_945897475.1 Bordetella parapertussis | reverse complement strand
GCCAGTGATATCAATCGTTCGGTCAATTCCGTTTCGAGCTATGCCCTGTATTTAAACAACAAGCTCAATTCGGTCTGGAGATCTCGCCTAACCCTGGTCGAAGGCAAGGACCAGGGAAAGACCTTCACCAACGGCGCCACGCCCACGCGCGTTGATTCGACCAATACGCAGATTCAGTGGCAGAACGACTTCACGCTGGCGACGAACCAGATTATTACCGCCGGGGTGGAGCGTCAGGCGCAGCGCGTCCAAGGCACCCTTCTTCCTGTAACCGGACGCGATGTGCGAACCGAGATGCTTGCCTATAACGGCCAGCAGGGCGCGCATCAGATGCAGGCGGCCACGCGCAATGATCAATACTCGGACTTCGGCAAAGCCAAGTCATGGCTTGCCGGATACGGATATGACCTCAATTCCGACTGGAAGCTGACGGCGATGCGATCCGCCGCATTTACGGCGCCCACCTTCAATCAGTTGTATTTTCCCGGTTTCGGCAATCCCAACGTGAAGCCGGAGCGAAGCGCAAGCAATGAACTGGGCCTGCAGTACGCGGCCGGCGCCAACCTGTTGCGTTTTGCAACGTATAGAACAAAATACCGCGATCTGATCGACGCGCCGGCGCCTACTTTCAGGGCGCAGAATGTCTCCAGCGCCCGAGTCGAAGGCAGCGAACTCAGCTATACCGCACAATTCAGCAATTGGGATATGCGTGCCAGCCTGACCGTGCAGGACCCGATCAATTCGGTTACCGGTGCGCCCTTGCGCCGCCGCGGCAATACCTTCGGCAACCTTTTTGTCAATACCCATTACCAGGGATGGCGTTTGGGCTCCGAGCTGATAATGTCCGGCAACCGATCGGACAATCACATTACCAGTGGTGCTGCGTTAAAGCTGGGCAGCTACAATCTGGTGAACTTCGTTGCGCGTCATGATTTGGATAAAAAGACTTTTATCGCCGCGCGCCTGGAGAATTTTTTCGACGCCAAATACCAGTTGGCGCATGGATCCAACGTGCCGGGGCGCGGCCTGTTTGTCTCGCTCGGCTGGCAACAATAGGAGAGCACTTGCGCCGCGCGCTGCTTATCTGGTTCAGCCTATCGGGGGTCGCGTTGGCGGTGTTTGCTCTCGCAATGGCCAGTGGCAGCAATTGGTTGGCGCCAACCGAATTGCTGCGCGCTTTGTTCGGCCCCGCGGACAACATCGAATATGAAATTGTGATGGGCCTGCGTTTGCCACGCGCCTTGGCGGCATTTGGCGCCGGCGGCCTGCTGGCCCTGTCGGGGGCTTTGATGCAGATCCTGCTTCGCAATCCTCTGGCCGATCCCTATGTGCTGGGGCTCTCTGGCGGCGCGGCGGTTGGCGCCTTGGGCGCCATGCTGGCCGGGCTTGGCATGCTTGCCGTCAACGTCTGTGCGGCGTTCGGGGCATTTGTGTCGATTCTGTTGCTGTTTGCACTGGTGCGGCGCGATTTTTCCCGGCAGCAAATCTTTGCTGTGATGGATGCCTCGCCGCGTTTGCTCTTGACCGGCGTGATGCTGGCAGCAGGCTGGGGCGCGATCATCACCATGATGTTCGCCCTGGCGCCGGAAGCCAAGTTGCGCGGAATGTTGTTTTGGCTCATGGGTGATCTGAACGGCGCGCAATCCTGGGCGCCGGCGGTAATTGCGCTGGCGGCGGCGGTTGCGCTGGTTTATCCCCTCTCGCGCGAACTCAACGTGCTGCTGCGCGGAGAAATTGTCGCGCATGCGCTGGGCGTGCGAATCGCGGTTCTGCGTGGCGCGGTCTATTTGATCGCCTCTGTTGGAACCGCGATTGCCGTCACCACCGCGGGCACGGTCGGATTCATCGGCTTGGTGGTGCCGCATGCGCTTCGATTGGCGCTGGGCAACGATCAGCGGATTTTGCTGCCGGCATCGGCCCTGGCGGGTGGCACCCTGCTCCTGCTCGCCGATACTGCGGCGCGCACCCTGATTGCGCCGCAACAGCTTCCGGTGGGTGTCATCACCGCGCTCATCGGGGTGCCTGCGTTCATGTACCTCATGTCGCGATCACCGAGAGCGGCATGAATACACCCTTGCTCGCTCCGTTGCTAGATATCCAAGGGCTGAGCCTCGAGGTGGCGGGGCGCAGCTTGATCAAAAACCTGAGCTTTTGCGTGCGGCCTGGCGAGATATGGGGTTTGCTCGGACCTAACGGCGCGGGAAAAACCACCTTGCTGCATACCGTCGCGGGCCTGCGGGAGGCGCAGGGCGGCGCGGTGTTACTTGACGGGCGCGGACTTGCCGATTGGAAGCCGATGGATGCGGCTCGTTTGCGTGGATTTCTGCCGCAGATTTTTCACGATGCATTCAGCGCCAGTGTGCTCGATTGCGTCATGATGGGGCGGCACCCGCATCTGGGCCGATGGCAGTGGGAGGGCGAATTGGAACGTGAAATGGCCTTGAAACAGATTAGCCTGGTGGATCTTGCAGGTTTCGAGAACCGTGACGTACTGACCCTATCCGGGGGCGAACGGCAACGAGTCGCCCTGGCCGCGATATTCGCCCAGGACCCCTCGCTCTTGTTGCTCGATGAACCCTTGTCGCACTTGGATCTGCGTCATCAGGTGCTGGTGCTGTCGCATCTTGAAAAACTTGCCCGGCTGCAGGGCAAGGGCGTGTTATTTTCCATTCATGACCTCAACCTGGCGGCGCGATTCTCGAGCCATGCGGTCATTCTTGGGTCTCAGGGCGTGATCAGCCTGGGGCCAAGCGGCGAAGTAATGACCGAAGACACATTGTCGCGCGCATTTGGACATCGAGTGACCCGCGTGGCGCACGCGGGCAGAACCCTTTTTGTAGCGGAGTAAATATGAACGGCAACAAACCGCAAGACGGCAAAATTGATACGACGGCAGATGGCGAAACCGATACCAACAGTCTGCACAAGTCTCGTATGAAGGAACTGAAGTCAACCGTGGATCAGAAAATGAAGGCGGCGCAGCGCGATGCCGGGGTGCTTATTGTTCTGACCGGCGATGGCAAGGGAAAATCCAGTTCGGCATTCGGCATGGCGGCTCGAGCCTTGGGTCATGGCATGAAGGTGGGGGTTGTTCAATTCATCAAGGGGGCGATCAAGACGGGAGAGGCGAAATTCTTCAGTCGTTTTCCCGATGAGGTGGAATATCACACGGCAGGCGAAGGCTATACCTGGGTGACTCAGGATCGCGAGCGCGATATCGCCAAAGCACGAGAAGGCTGGGATCACGCGCGACGCATGTTGGCCGATCCCGCCATCGGATTGATCGTTCTGGACGAGTTGAACATTGTGCTGAAATACGGTTATCTCGAAGTCGAGGAAGTGTTGACGGCGGTGCGCGCGCGCCCTGCCATGCAGCATGTGGTGATCACCGGCCGCAGCGCTCCTCAGGAAATTATCGATGCCGGCGACACCGTGACGGAAGTGACTCTGGTCAAGCATGCTTTCAATGATGGGATACGCGCGCAAAAGGGCGTTGAGTTGTGATCGACCGCGCGTCCAGGCCGCCGTTGGCCGGTCGTCCGTGGTTCGCTATGACCGCGTGGCTGCTAAAATTGTTGCTGGCCATGAGTATGATGACCGCAGCCGGTCAGGTTTATTGCGAAATCCTCGTGACTGACGACAGTGGTCGCGCTGTGAGGCTGGCGCAGCCGGCGCGGCGCATTATTACTCTGGCGCCGCATATCGTGGAAATGCTGTTTGCCGCCGGAGCCGGTGACCGCATCGTTGGCGCGGTTGAATACAGCTATTTTCCGGAAGCGGCCAAGAGCATTGCGCGCATCGGCGACAGTGCCCAATTGGATCTTGAGCGCATCGTGGCCTTGAAGCCCGATCTCATCATTGTCTGGCAGCATGGCAATGCGCAGCGTCAACTCGATCGCCTGTTGAAGCTTGGCATTTCGGTTTATTACAACGAGCCCCGCGGCCTGGCCGACATTGCGCGGTCCATCGAACAGTTCGGCCGTTTAAGCGGCAGCGAATCCGTAGCCATGCCGGCTGCCCGGGATTTTTTAAGACGCGAAACCGAGCTGCGTTCCCGCTACTCGGGTCGCGTGCCAGTCAGGGTCTTCTATCAGATCTGGGAAAATCCCTTGATGACCGTCAGCGGCGAGCACATCATCAGCGACATGTTGCGCCTGTGCGGCGCAGAGAATGTGTTCGCGGGCCTGAAACAACTGGCGCCGGTGATTTCCACGGAGGCGGTGCTTGCCGCTGATCCAGAGGCAATCGGCGGGGCGACCGCGGAAGTCAATACCAGCGGCAAACTCGACAATTGGAAAAAATGGCCACGCATGCTTGCGGTGGCGCGCGACAATTTATTTGTCATTCACACCGATTTGATCAGCCGTCACACGCCGCGCATGCTCGATGGCGCGCAGACGATGTGCGAGAAAATTGACGCGGCCCGCGGCAAACGGCCGAAGACACGGTGATGAACCAACCGGTATTTTTATTTCAGCGGGCAGTGACAATCCTGGCGCATCGATGAGCGGTCCGCGCGGCACGCTAATGGTGCAAGGCACGACTTCGGATGCCGGGAAAAGCACGCTGGTCACGGGTTTATGCCGGGTGCTGGCCCGCCGAGGCGTGCGAGTGGCGCCATTCAAGCCGCAGAACATGTCCTTGAACAGCGCGGTCAGCATCGACGGCGGCGAAATCGGCCGTGCCCAGGCATTGCAGGCGCAGGCCGCGGGCATTGCGCCGCACAGCGATATGAATCCGGTGCTACTCAAACCCAGTTCCGACACCGGCGCACAAATCATCATTCACGGCAAAGCCTGCCTTGACATGGACGCGCGCGCCTACCACGAGTACAAACCGCGGGCAATGGCGGCGGTGCTCGAATCCTATGAGCGCTTGCGCTCGCAATATCAGTGCGTGTTGGTGGAGGGCGCGGGAAGCCCGGCGGAGGTGAATCTTCGCGATCGCGATATCGCCAACATGGGATTTGCCGAGGCTGTCGATTGCCCGGTGGTACTGGTGGCCGACATCGACCGTGGCGGCGTGTTCGCGCATTTCCTTGGAACATTGGATTGTCTGTCAGCAACCGAACAGGAGCGAATCCAGGGTTTCATCATCAACCGATTTCGCGGCGACAAGACGCTGCTTGATCCTGGATTGGAATGGCTGGAGAAAAAAACCGGCAAGCCGGTGCTCGGTGTCCTGCCTTACCTGATGGGATTGCATCTGGATGCCGAGGACGCCATCAAGACCGAGCAGAGCATGGCGGCTCCGGGT
>CAMDFL010000230.1 GCA_945897475.1 Bordetella parapertussis | reverse complement strand
CGGTTCACGCGCAGGCTTACCCGGCCAAGCCTGTACGCATGGTGGTGGCTTCGACGCCGGGGTCGGCGCTCGACATACACGCCCGGTTACTTGGAAATCAATTGTCGGATTTGTGGAAGCAGCCGGTGGTCATGGATTACAAGCCGGGTGCCTCGATGATGATCGGCGCCGAGTTTGTGGCCAAGGCGGCCCCGGATGGCTACACGCTGTTTTTCTCTATTGATACCCCGTTCGTGGTCAACATGGCCACGATGCCGAACCTGCCTTACACCATGGCGGAGTTTGCGCCGATTTCCTTCTGGTCAATGAATCCGTTTGTGCTCGTTGTCAATGCGAACCTGCCGGTGAAAAGCGTGTCCGACTTGATCGCTTTGCTGCGCGCCAATCCCGGTAAATTCAATGGTTCCAGCGCGTCGGCCAGCACCGTCTTGACCCACGAAATGATGAAATCCCTCGCGGGTGTGGACTATGCGGTGATCAATTACAAAGGCGGGCTGGAGGCGATTGCGAGTACCGCCGCAGGCGAAACGCAGCTCGCCTTCTACGACCTCGGCAATGCCCAGGCAATGATCAAAGCGGGCAAACTTCGCGCATTGGCGCAGACGCCGGCGCAGCGTTCGCGCGTGATTCCGGATATGCCGACGGTTGCCGAATCCGGCGTGCCGGGCTTCGAAGGCGGCACCTGGAGCGCGGTGTTCGCACCGGCGAAGACGACGCGAGATATTGTCAACAAAGTCAATTCGGACATCCGGCGCGTGGTGGAAATGCCCGACATCGCCGCCAAACTCACGGCGCTGGGCGTGGAACCGCGCGCAAGCAGCCCGGAGGATTTGTCGAAATTCATCGCCGACAGCACCGCGCGCTGGGCCAGGCTGGTGAAGGATCGCAACATCAAGCTGACGCAATAGCGGGAAATGTCAGGGGCGCTGACAATGGTTGCCGGAGTTCTTAAATTTGCAGGGGGAGGAAATGTCGTTACTGGCCAAGTGGGACGAGGTGCAATCTGCAGTCAACAAAAAGACGCTGTATGAGCAGGGCAACAACCTGTTTAACAAAAAGGTGTACGGCAATGAAGTGAGCTTCATGTATGCCATCCGCAAGGGCGGTTATCACTCGTTTCCGCACAGCCATGATGCGGAGCAATTGAACTTTTGCCTGGAGGGCGAGCTTTGGATTTTCGTGGATGAAGAGGGCTTCTTGCTGAAGAAGGGCGACTTCCACCGCGTTCCCCGCAATGCCATTCACTGGGCCTGGAACCGCACCGGGGAGGATATCGTGTTACTCGAAGCGCATACGCCGCCGCTCATCAGTTTTCCGAACAATCCGGAAGCAGAAGCCTTGTATGTCGGGCTTTTTGATGAAAAAGAGATCCCAAATCTGGTTGGAAAAGCGGCTAACATTTTCAAGGAAGAGTATCGGGAGCATCAAAAGCGCGTCGAGGCGCGGTTGTTTCCGGATCTGGTCCCGGTGAAATGACAATGCGGAAATTCCGGTTTTGCGGCGCAGGCTCGTCGCTCGCAGGCATGATTGCCGCCATGTTTGCCGCCGGTATCGGGGCGGGAGTCAATGCGCAGGGCTTCCCCGCCAAACCGATACGCATCTCAAGCAATTCCGCTGCCGGAAATCCCGGCGATGTGGCGGTGCGGGTGGTGGGTCAAAAAATGAGTGTCGTGTTCGGCCAGCCGGTGCTGGTCGAGACACGCGTGGGCGCGGGGGGCAAACTGGCCGCGACCGATGCGATTAAAGGCGGTTCAGACGGTCATTCGCTGCTATTTAGTTCGAGCTCCATTCTCATCAGCCGCTATTTGTTGAAAGACATGACGGTGGATGTGCAGAAGGACCTGGTTCCGATCAGTGTTGCAGTGAGGGCGGACAATAATTTCATGGCGACCAGCGCCCAGATCCCGGTGACGTCAATCAAGGATTTGATCGAATACGCGCGCCGCAACCCGGGCCAGGTTTCTTATTCGAGCAATGGCATCGGGTCTTCACTGCATCTTCAATGGCTGGGCCTGGTTCTGGCGGGAAAGCTGGACATGGTGCATGTGCCTTATGCCTCGGGGAACAATTCGCAGCGCATCGGCGATTTTCTTACCGGCCGAACCCAGGCAATGATCGCGCCGTATGCCGCGCTGAAGGCGTCAGCGGACGCGGGAAAAGTGAAGATGCTGGCCATCGTCGCCAACAAACGCAACCCGCGCGCACCGGACGTTCCCGGCATTACCGAGCTGATCCCTGGGTATCGCCTGCTTGGGACTTTCTGGGGATTCTGGGGGCCGGCGGGGATGTCGCAGGCGGTGTTGGCGCGCTTGTCCGATGAGATACAAAAGGGATTTCGCGATAGCGACATTGTTTCCAAGCTCGACGCGCTGGATGTTCAGGCCGCAGGCAGTTCACCGGCCGAATTTGCAGCTGAGGTCCGCGAACAGATCATGTTCATTGAAGAGTTTGTCAAGGCGGCGGGCATCAAGCCGGAGTGACCTGAAGGCAAGTGCGGACTACCGTGATTTGCCAACCGCCCGATAGAGTTCGCCGACTAGCACGATCGACCCATGCATCGGCACGATGCGTTCGACCGAGAGTTTGAGGTTCTCGATATTCTCAATAAGGTTGGCGGCCAGGGGCACGTTTTGCGGCGCCAGCGTCGCATTGGGCGGTGGGGGCGTGAACGCATCGGCCTCGATCAGCAGTTTCTCCTTGGGCAGGTACACCATCAACAGGTTGTCGGCATGGCCCTGGCCTCGCATGTGGAGAATTTCCACGGTGCGTGAACCGTCGTTCATCACCAGTTTGTCCTTGACGGTTTTCAACAGCAGTTTTTTCCTTGCCGCCGCCATTTCATCGGGCACCAGGGTGCGCGGCGCCGAGAAATAGCGTTTGTAAAGGGGTGCGCTAAGTTCGTGAGTCACGACTGACGATTACGAGGCCCTGCTGCCTTGGCGGATTGTGCTGCCGGCAGCGTGAGCCTGTCGGCACGGACTCCTCGCGCCCATCACAATTGATC
The DNA here is from genome assembly GCA_945897475.1 of Bordetella parapertussis. GTDB lineage: Bacteria > Pseudomonadota > Gammaproteobacteria > Burkholderiales > SG8-39 > 2-02-FULL-62-17. The sequence goes on along the minus strand of CAMDFL010000230.1, from coordinate 2,261 downwards.
GACTGGTGCAAGGAGCGGGGTTAAAAGACCGCTTAGTGCGGCTGCAAAAGCCGGTGAAAGATAGTCGATGAAAGTTCGATACGGAGAAGAAATGGCGAATCACTCCGACCCCGAGTCATGCGGCGTGCATCGCGAGGTGCAGGTTGAAGCGTTGACAGGGGAAACTGACAGGCCAGCCATTGAGCCGCGAAATCAATATTCTGGGATGCCGACGCTGTTAAGCGAAGCGGAAGGCCATATGGTGCGCAACGATAATCGCAAGTCGTGCGCCAATCCCACGCGGTCGCAGACCCTGTGCATGTCGGGAAGTCTTTCACACGGAAGCAGCGAGATCTCATCGGTACCCGGCGGAAGCTGGCCGGGTGGGACTGGGAAGGTCAATGACCGTAATCCAGTCATCGACGCCAATGAGAAGTCGGATACGCCCGTAGTACCGAAGAAGTTGCCGAACAAAGGGGCCAACCCTGCGGAGGCAATGGAGGGAAGGGGTGTAGCTAAAGGGAACGCCAACGAATCCCCCGCGTCACGGACTCTGAGCCGAGATAAACGCGCGTCGTCGGGACTTGAAGGTGTACGAGAGACGGCACGACGGAATCGAAAGTTACGCTTCACGGCGCTACTGCATCACGTCACGCCGCTACTACTGGTGGAGAGCTTTTATGCGCTTCGCAAGGAGGCGGCGGCAGGTGTGGATGGCGTGACGTGGCGAGACTATGAGAGCCAACTCCATGGCCGAGTACATGAACTACACCGCGAAATACATACCGGTGCCTATCGTGCACAACCGACCAGACGAGTTCACATTCCGAAAGCGGATGGCAAAATGCGCCCGCTGGGGATTGCGGCGTTGGAAGACAAGATCGTGCAACAGGCCGTAGCAACGGTATTGAGCGCGATCTACGAGCAGGACTTTCTCGGGTTCTCTTATGGATTCCGGCAGGGGCGCGGTCAACATGACGCGTTGGATGCCCTATCGGAAGGAATTTGCAGTCGAAAAGTAAACTGGATTCTAGACGCGGATATTCGCTCATTCTTTGATGAAATCGATCATGGGTGGATGCTCCGATTTCTAGCGCACCGGATTGCTGATCGACGGGTAATTCGATTGATCCGAAAATGGCTGACGGCAGGTACGATTGAGAATGGACGCCGCATTGCATCAGTGCGGGGAACACCTCAAGGGGCGGTGATTTCACCGTTGCTGGCCAATGTCTATTTGCACTATGCACTGGATCTGTGGGCACAACAGTGGCGCGAACGAAAGGCTGGTGGCGATGTCATCCTGGTACGCTATGCGGACGACAGTGTGGTGGGGTTTCAATACGAAGCAGAAGCAAGACGGTTTCTGGCAGAAATGCGAGAGCGCCTTGCCAAATTCAAACTGGAGCTTCATCCGGATAAAACGCGGCTAATCCGATTTGGACGATTTGCCGCGCAACGATGCCGGGAGCGTGGACTGCGAAAGCCGGAAACCTTCGACTTTCTTGGTTTTACGCACTGCTGTGGTCAGTATAGCGGCGGTTTCAAGATCGTCAGATTGACGATTAAGAAGCGGATGCGTGCAACGCTTGCAGCCATTCGCGAAACGCTAATGCGAAGGCGTCACGAATCGGTGCCGGTGATAGGCCGATGGCTGGAGCGCGTGGTAACAGGGTACTTTAATTACCATGCGGTACCGGGCAATATGTGCCGTTTGGCGGCATTTCGTAGCGAGGTGTGTCGCTCATGGCGTCACGCATTAATGCGAAGAAGTCAACGGCACAGAATGCCTTGGTCTCGGTTTAGCCGTTTGATCAAGAAATACTTGCCACCGTGTCGGGTAGTCCATCCGCTTCCGGCGGATCGGTTTTACGTCAAGACTTTTGGCAGGAGCCGTATGCAGTAGTGCTGCAAGTACGGATCTGTGCGGGGGGCGACGGGTAACCGTCGTCCCTACCGCGACCGCCTGATTCACCGATCCGGCGTCAAGACGGTACTGGCCGGACGCTTACGATTTTTACGCACCATCGCGCAGAACAACAAAGGGGCCTACGTCGGACCCTTTGTTATACACAACTTTGCTCGGTCTTTGATCGCCAGATAATTGTCGTTCCGCTAAGCCGCTAACATATCTATGCAGGTCACTTTATTTGATAGGCCGCCACCGAGCCAGTCACTTCATGACCGACCACAAGCAATGCAACGCCCGTTGGGCTTTGCGCAGCAGGTATAAATTTCATACCTTCGGGAGAAATATCCCCATCCAAGAGGTTGGAAGTGTT
>CAMDFL010000229.1 GCA_945897475.1 Bordetella parapertussis | reverse complement strand
TGCCTTCCTGAACCAGGCGCAGCGCCTCGCCGTCTTCGAGCGAGATATATCCCGCCGGGCCGATGAAATTGACAGTCAGCAATTTGTCCTGGGTCTGCTGCGGCGTGTCGGATTCGAACCCCAGATAAGTGATGTGCAGTTCGACCAGGTCCGGCCCCTTGGGTCGCAGATGGCGAATCGCGTAGGTGTTGTCCACCTGCGCCACGACCAGGGTGGGAAACATCGAGAGAATGGTGGTCTTGTAGTTGTCGCCCAGATCCAGCGGCACCCTTGTAAGCGCCGGGTCGGCCATTTTGAGGTCGGGGTTGAACTTGTCGGTGCCGGCATAGGCATCGGCCACGATCTTCTGGCTGGCGGCGTCCTGCTCGGTGACGATCGAATGGTTCCAGGTGTTCTTCAAATCGCGGTCAAGCTTGATGCCGCCGCGCATGGTGGGCTGTTGCAGGCCGAACGAGACCTGGAACTGATGCAACAGCGAGCCGTGATAGGGGTCGCGCACATTTTCGTTGTAGAGCTTCCAATTGCCCGGAATGCGCTGGCGCAGGTAGCCCAGGACTTTAGGTTTGCGTTGCACCAGCAGGCGGTCGATCTGCGAGATCGAGTGCGGCCCGAGATATTCCTCGAGCGTCGGGGTATCGTCACTGAAGGTGCCAAACACAAGCCCGCCGTGAATGGCGACGCGCAGTTTGTTGAGTCCGTGGTCTTTCTTTTCGAAGCTTGCAGGCATGCCACCCTTGCCGCCCACCCCGTGTTGAAACGTGACCGCCCGAAGATCCCCTTCGAGGCTGTAGGTCCACAGGTGATAGGGGCAGGTCAGGCGCTTGGCGTTTCCGCGTACGGCTGATGTGAGTTTGGCGCCACGATGCGCGCACGAGTTTTCAAATGCATGCACTGCACCATCGTTGTTGCGCGCCGTGATCACATGGGTTTCGCCCACCCAGGTGGTTACAAAGTCGCCGGCTTTCGGCAGCTCGATTTCATGGCACAGATAGTTCCACACCGGGCCACGAAAAATGCGCTGGTTTTCCAGGCGATAGATGTCCTCGTCGGTGAACACGGCGTAGGGCACGCGCGAGAAATCGTCGCGCGGCCATAGGGTGCTGGATTCTTTCGCGGGTGCCGTCAACATGGGATGATTCCTCAGAAACCGGTTTGGGAGAATGGTGTGTGCAAGCACGGTATTGCATCGAGACGCAAATTCCAAACCCGCATTTCACGCAGTGAAACCCGGAGGAAGGCGTCGACCCGGCAGTTCGGCCCGTAGAATGCGGTTCACGTTGACGACTGTGAGCAATGTGGCTCGCGCAAACCCTTTTCCTGGCGGGGAAGCATCGGATGATCAAGCGGCGCCGTGACGACTCCTAGGAATTTCGCGACGCCGCGCAGGACGCAGCACGCGCTGCCGCAGGTGAAATCCATCGTGAGCCTGCGGCGCGGGATCGAAGTGCTTTGCTATCTTGAGGGACGATTCGTCTCGACACTCAAGGAGATACACGACGCCACGGGTGTGCCGAAAGCATCGCTGTTGCGCATTCTCAAGACCCTCGAGGGGAGTGGCCGGGTTGCGCGGCGCATTGCCGATGGCGCCTACATGCCAAGACCGGCGAATCAAAATCTGGATGCGGTGCTGCTGCAGCGGCTGCGACTGGTGCAAGCTGCCGCGCCCGTTTTGCTTTCCCTCAAAACAGATATGCCGTGGCCTTCGGATATCGCCGTTCGTGATGGCATGGAGATGATGACACTCGAGAGCAACGACACCCGCGGCGAACTCGAAGTCAATCGCCGCATCATCAGCTATCGACCCGACATGCTGCACTCTGCGATGGGGCGCGCCTATCTTGCCTTTTGCGACGAGGCCGAGCGCCGCGACTTGCTCGCGCAACTCGCCCGCTTCGTCGGCGGGCTGCCCAGACCCGCACACCTGGAGCGGATCATCGCTGATACGCGTGCAAGGGGTTACTCGATTCGCGATCCTGCCTCGATCGGTCCCGCGGGGGACGAAGTCCACGCACAGTCGGCCATCGCCCTGCCGATATTTGCGCAGGGCCGCCTGATTGCCTGCCTCAATTGCGTGTGGCTGGCCGAGTCAATGCTGATTGATGTGTTTGTGCGCCGGCATCTGCCGCGATTGGTGCAGGCGGCACAGGACACCGGGGCGGCCTGGAAGAGGATTATCCAGTAACCCCGGGATCGGGCATCGGCAAGCACAGGATTTGAACATAATCGATGATGTGCGCGATTTTGAAATCCTGAATTACAACATGGCAGAGCGTTCCATCCGCCCACGCGTCGTACGTGCCGATTGAATTTCCTATTAATTTCGAGACCATGCTGGTGAAATAACTGCTCGTCAAATCGGGAATCAAGCTCGGCCCGCAGCAGCAAGCAATGATGGAATGCGCCCCGGTGCGCAAACCAGGATTTGCGCTCGAGCAGCTCGGCGAGCGGCTGATGCGTCCCTGCCGGCCTTGAATCGCGACCCGTCGAGGCGTTTCCCTGTGACGCCAACTCCAGCTGTCGCGAGTGCTCGTTATCGTGGCAGTACAGGCATAACAATTCCCAGCAATTCCCAGTTGCTGCCATCAGGCGGGTTGTTATCGTGATTGTGGTCTTTATGATGCACCGTGAGCTCCGCAAGTCTTTTTCCGGCGAAATCGCGACCGCAATTGCCGCGGATCCACGGTTACAGTTTCAGCGCCTGCTCACGGTAGGTCTGCTCGCGCTCGGACTGGTGGCGGCGTGCCTCGGTAACCGCCCTGCTGGGGGGGCGGTTTTCATCACTATTCAGGTTTGATGCCAGCGGCGCGAAGCACCTGACGCCAGACCTTGAATTCCGATTCGATGCGCTGCGCCACCTGTTCCGGCTGGCTCGCGGCGAGCTCGACATCGGACACCTTGTTTGCGTTCGGTGTGCCGGGCTTCAAGACGATCTCGCTTTCCTCTCGCAGGCGTCGGATGATTGCAGTCGGTGTGCCAGCAGGCACCATCGCGGCGAACCATGAGGTGACCTCGTAACCGGGCACACCCGCCTCTACCATGGTGGGCACGTCGGGCGTGGCCCGCGTGCGCTGTTGCCCGCCCGAGGCGAGCACGCGCAACTTGCCGGACTTCGCATGCGGCAACAACAGCGAGCCGCTGAGAAACATATCCACGACGCCGGAAACCAGATCGGTGGTGGCCTGCGCGCTCGCCTTGTATGGCACGTGCAGCAGGTCGATGTTCATCCTGACGCCAAACAGCAGCATCCCCAGGTGCATGTTCGAGCCGGTGCCGTTGGAGGCATAGGTGAGCTTGCCGGGACTCTTGCGCGCGAGTTCAATCAATTCCTTGATGCTGGTCGCCGGCAATCCGGCGTTGATGGCCAGGTACAGTGGCGCGGTGCACACCATTGTCACCGGCGCCAGATCCTTGACCGGATCGTAGGGCAGGGTCTTGCCGCCGAGCTCGGCAAACACCGTACTCAACACCAGGCCCGAGCTCGTGCCCTGCACCAGCGTGTAGCCGTCGGGGGCGGATTTCACGCCCGCCTCAATGCCGATCGCCTGGCTCGCGCCGGCGCGGTTTTCCACCACCACCGGTTGACCAAACCGCTCCTGAAGGCCCTGTGCGTGAAAGCGCGCGCACACGTCGCCGGTGCCGCTGGGTGCGAACGGCACGATGTAGCGAATGGGTTTCACAGGGTAGCTTTGCGCGAAACCCGGGTTCGCGCCCGCGAGCGCGGCCACCGTGATGCAAAAGCAAAGACATTCGATCTTCATTCAACCTCCCGTTCGATGTGCCGGTCGCGTGCAGGAACGCCTGGCGTTTTTTTGTCGAAGCAGTGTGCCATATCCTGACTGCACAGGTTCGGCACGCAGTTTGTTTGCTTCGCCCTGCAAGAGATTCTCCGGGGCGTGATACGCGTGGCAAACTGCCTGGGTTGGCTGTCGCAATGGTCAAAATCCGCGCCAGCCCCAAACCACCCAATGGGGTTTGATAAAATGATTATGGTCATCTAATATGACCATAATCGTATATCGAGGTCGTGCCATGTCCAGGTTCAATATCGCCGAGGCAAAATCCCATTTCTCGGAATTGGTAAAGAGAGCCATGTTGGGGGAAGAAGTCATCATTGCCAAGGACAACAAACCCCTGGTGAAGATTGTGCCTGTGGAGCGGCCCAAAGGTCCGCGCAAACCCGGGTCCGGAAAAGGACAAGTTCTTTATATTGCGCCGGATTTCGACGCAACACCGGAAGGATTCAAGGATTACGTTTGATGCGCGTCATCATCGACACGCACGTCTTCCTTTGGTGGGTCGAGGGAGACAAAGCCCTTCCAGTGCGGGCCCGCGCCGTTCTCGCCAATCCGGAAAGCGAATGCCTGCTAAGCCTGGCCAGCGTATGGGAGCTGTCGATCAAGGCAGCCTTGGGCAAGCTGAAGCTCGCGTTACCGGTGCAACGCTACGTAACCGAACACGTCGCGGCCAATGGATTCCGGTTGTTGAACATTGAACTTGGTCACGTCGGCCGGGTTGAAACCTTGCCGACCCGCCACAGCGACCCCTTCGACCGCCTGTTGATCGCGCAAGGACTGGTGGAGAATCTGCCGATTGTCACCGCGGACGCGGTTTTTGCCAGATATGGTGTCAAGCGCATTTGGTAGATTTGACGCCATGATTCGAGACGCAGACGTTGAACGGATGCTGCTGCCAGGGAACCAACACGCTTTTTATTCGGACTTGATGCCGGCGGCCCTGACCACCTCCGGCCAACGCTTGTGCTCCCCCTTGATGAACGCATCGAATTGCAGAGGCGTGCCGCCAATGATGTCGGCAGCCTGCCCTTCGGTGATCGCCGTGCGCACCGCGGGCGCCTGCAATACCTGGTTGAACACGCCATTGATTCGCGCCACCAGCGCCGCATCCATGCCGGCCGGGCCAACGATACCGTGCCAGACGCTGACATCGTACCCTGGCAGGGTTTGGCTGGCCGGCAGCCCAGGATCGGGCATCGGCAAACACAAGGTTTGAACATAATCGATGATGTGCGCGATTTTGAAACCCTGAATCACAACATGGCAGAGCATTCCATCCGCCCACGCGTCGTACGTGCCGATTAATTTTCCTATTAATTCATAGCCGGCACGGTTTGCGCATCGCCCTTGTAGGCGATCCATGCGAAGTCGATGCCGGTAGGGCTTTGAGCAGTCCACCGATTAAATGCGGCGCGACGCCCACGCCAGGGTGCCCGTAGTTGAGCTTGCCCGGATTGGCGCGCGCGTGGGCGATAAGCTCCTTCAT
>CAMDFL010000228.1 GCA_945897475.1 Bordetella parapertussis | reverse complement strand
AGCTCGGCCAGCCGGTCCTCGTCGAGAACGTGGCAGGCGGCAGCGGCAACATCGGGCCGGCCCGCGTCGCGAAGGCCGCGCCAGACGGCTATACGCTGATGCAGCACAACCTGGGACTCGCCACCGCTCCGGCGCTTTTCAGGAACATTGAATACAACCCGCTCACCGACTTCGACTCCATCGGCACGATTGTCTACGATTCGAGCATGCTGCTCGCGCGGACTGGCTTTCCGGCACGCACGTTCAAGGAGTTCCTCGACTACGTCAAGGCGAACCAGGCGAAAATCCAGTTCGGCGACGGCACTGGGCCATCCCAGCTGTCAGCCCTCCTTTTCATGCAGCAGACCGGCACAAAGATGGAGCTGATTCCCTACAAGGGTGGCGGGCCGGCCTTCTCCGATCTTGTTGCCGGACACATCGCCATATAGTACAGGCTCCGATATGCCGATCAGGAGCAGCGAATCGGGTTAGAGTGCCGGGTGCCTGCAACAAAGACCGTACACGGGTTCGGGGATAACTTGGACCGATCCCGTGGCCTGGGGCGATTTCGCCAATCGGCGCGGCATTACTCCAACTTCGTTAACCAGTAATCCGGGGCTCGGGCATCGGTAACACACCGGATTGAACGTAATGACGGATGCGCGCTTTTCAACAGTCCAAAACATGGCCCATTGGAGAAATTTAGCTACCTCCACTCTACCGACTGTCTAGCACTGATCCGGCCTGTGGCTGCCAGAAGGGCACGTCTCTCGCGATTTGCACCCCGCACCTCGTGGTGCTTTGTTACATTGTAAGGGTCGCTCTTTATTCAGACCCCTGATTCACCCGGTGACACGGGCGGTTCCCCTCCTCCTTTCCTTTAAAGTGGGAACAACCTCTACAAGCGACTTCGTGTCGCACTCGATTTGACTATCAGTTCCTGATTCACAACACCGACGACCACTTGCGCAACCATGGGCTTTTCATCGACGCGCAGGGTATCCGGCTGTCGCCGGCTTATGACATCAATCCTTCGATTGAGCGCCGCGATTTGTCTCTGGCCATCAACGAAGTGGAGACGGCTTGCGATGTCTCCATCGCCATGGAAGCTTGCCGGGATTATGGACTGAGCAAACAGCAGGCGGACAAATGCCTGAAGCAGGCTCGCGCCGCAGTGGCGCAATGGCGCCGTGAGGCCGGCGGGCTTGGCATTTCAAGACCGGAACAGGAGTTGATGGCGCCGGCTTTCGATTCGTAACCGGTTTTTCCGTCCGTTACTCTCCGGTTTTCAATTTCGCCTCGTTCTTGATCCGCACATAAAGGGCCTTGTCGCGCGCGAGGAACTGCGCGAACGCTTCCACTGGTTCGCCGCTGGGCGCGGCCGCCTCGAACCCCTGCGGTTCGAGCACCTTCTGCACATAGCCCTTGTCCGCGACGATTTTCGACAGGCCGCGGTTCCAGCGCTCGACGATGTCGCGCGGCGTGCCGGCGCGCGCGAAAGTGCCCACCCAGTTGCGGATCACCAGGTCCACGCCTTCTTCCTTGATGGTGGGCAGGTCGGGCATCGCGGACAGGCGCTGCTCGGAAATTGCCGCAAGTATCTTCACCTTTCCCGCCCTGGCCTGGGTCGAAGCGCCGCCCAGGGCGAACAGGGTGCCCTGCACTTCGCCCGATGAGGTGGCTGCCAATGTTTGCAGATTGTTCTTGTAAGGCACGTTGTAAAAATCGATGCCCAGGGTGTGGCGGAACCACTCCGCATACATGTGGCTGGTGCCATTGGTGCCCGCGGCGCCCCAGGAAATGGTTCCCGGTTTTGCTTTGGCCAGGGCCAGCAATTCCTTGAAGGTGTTCACTGGTACCGCCGCGTTGACGATCATCACGCTGTTGAACTGGCCGGTCATGGCCACCGGCGTGAAATCGGCCTGCGGGTCATAGGGCAGTTTCGGATAGATCACCGGATTGAGCGAGATCGGCCCGGCACTGGTGTGTAGCAGCGTATAGCCGTCGGGCGCGGCGCGGGCGAAGGTCTGGGCTGCGACGATGCCATCGGCCGCGCCCTGATTTTCGATGATGACCGGCTGGCCGAGATCCTGGCGTAGCGCTTCCGTCATTCCGCGCAGGGCGATGTCGACGGGGCCGCCGGGGGCGCTGGAGATGATCACGCGCACCGGCTTGGCGGGGTAGGCCTGCGCTGCGCATTGGCCGCAGGCAAGCGCAAGTGTCGTTAATAGCGAAGCGAGCTTCAGCGCGCGTGACATGACGTTCTCCCTGGACTCGCGCCCCTAAACCATCACCGAGCCGCCATCGACCACCATGGTCTGCCCGGTCATGAACGCGGAGTCCGCGCCGGCGAGGAAACTGACCGCGCCCACCAGATCTTCGGGCTGCTCGTCGCGGGGAATCGCGCGCGACTTGCGCTGCGAATCCAGCTGCCCGGGGGTGGTGACGCCGCGGGCGATGACGCCATCGGACAGCGTCAACCCGGGCGCAACAGCGTTGACGGTAATGCCGTCCTTGCCCAGTTCGCGCGCTAGCGAACGGGTCATGCCGATCAACCCGGCTTTGCTGGTCGCGTAATGAACGTGCCCGGCGGCACCCTTGATGGCGGTTCCGGAGCTGACGATGACAATGCGCCCGCCGCCTTGCCGCTTCATGTGCGGCACCGCAGCGCGGCAGCACAGGTAGGTGCCGATGATGTTGACATTGAGCATCCGGTGCCATTCCTCCACCCCGATGTCCTCGAAACGCCCCTCCTTGGTGCGAGCGAAGTAAGCGGCGTTGTTTACTAGGATGTCGATGCGGCCGAATGAGTGGATTGCGGTTTCGGCAAGCCGCACGACGTCTTCCTCGTTGCAGATGTCGGTGGCCACGCCGATCGCCTTGCTGCCCGTGGCGGTGATCTCGGCGGCGGCGGCCTCGGCGTTGCGCAGGTCGGCAATGACGATGTTTGCGCCGTCGGCCGCGAGGCGCTTGGCAAATGCCTTGCCCAGGCCCATTGCACCGCCGGTAATTATTGCAGTCTTTCCGGTGAGGCTCATGCTCAATCCACCAGCGGGACGTTGGCGTCCTTGATGATTTTCGCGTAGCGCGCGATGTCGCTCTGGTATTTTGCGGTGAATTCTTCCGGCGAAGTACCGGCTGCTTCGCCGCCCCAGCCCGGCAGGCGCACAGAGACGTCGGGCATGCGCAGGTCCCGCGCTGTTTCGGTCGCGATCTTGTTGACGATGTCCCTGGGCGTTCCGCCCGGGGCGAAAAAGGACACCCAGCCGACATAGCTCACATCGGGGAAGCCTGCCTCGGTGGTGGTGTACACGCCGGGGAACCCGGCACCGCGCGTCAGACCGGTCACCGCTATCGCGCGGATCCGGCCGGCGCGCACGTGCTCGAATGCGGTCACCGGGGCCGAGAATGCGAACTGGATCTCGTTCGACAGCAGCGCGGGCAGCACGCCCGCGTCGCCCTTGTAGGGGATGGCGACGATATCGACGCCTGTGGCGAAGCGCAGCATCTCGGCGGTCATGTGGGGCGAGACGCCCAGCCCGGTGTGGCCGTAATTTAGCTTGCCCGGCTGCGCCTTGGCCATGGCCACCAGTTCCTTGAGCGAACGCGCGGGCAGTTCATTGTTCACCGTGAGAACCAGGTAGGTGGAAATAATCTGGGTGATCGGGGTGAAATCCTTGATCGGATCGAATGGCAGCTTGCGAAACAGGCCGGGAGCCACGGCATGGCCGGTTGTGGTTATCAGCAGCGTGTAGCCGTCCCCGGCGGCCTTGGCCACCGCGTCGGCGCCGATATTGCCGCTCGCGCCCGGCCGATTGTCGACCACCACCTGTTGTCCCCAGGCCTCGGTGAATTTCTGCGCGAAGGTGCGCGCCATGGTGTCCACCGAACCGCCAGCCAGGAAAGAAACGACGATGCGGATCGGCTTCGATGGGTAGGGCTGCGCCGATGCGGTCTGCGCGAATCCGCCGAGGGCGGTCCATGCCAGGCCCACCATAGCGGCGCAGTGTAGCGGTTTCGTGAACGCTTTCATTGAACCTCTCCCGGTGTATCGATGCCGATCTTCCAGGCATGTGTGGAAAATAGAACGCCTTTTCCGGATCGCGGCGACCGTATCACCGCAATGTCGGTCAGTCAATCGTCGACGGTCAACTGATCCAGTGGGGTCGACGGTCATCGACAGTCCGTCAGGTGTTGCCACGTGCGTGGATCTTTCTCTGGAGCGGAGTGGGGCCGGTAAGCTTTCTACTCCATCGGCAACAAATCTGCCGCGCTTCGCTTGCCGGACGACGATTGCTGCGCAATCCATCCGCCGCAAGCCCTGCGGGCAGCAAATCGTAAAACCAGCAAGTTCATGCCTGACATTCAAAAACCAAAATCACACCCGGCTCGCTTTGCTGCGCTCCCAACTCGGGGCCGCCGTATTTCTACGAAAATCCGACACCGTTAACAACGGAAATCTTGCGGCGGACTCTGATCCAGCGGCACGTTCATGGCGGCATGTTCAAGGCGGCAACAAAACGCGCTATTGCTTTTCGATGTTGTAGCGCTTGAACAGCAGGCCCACCCGGTCGCGGGTGTCGGCAATGATGGCGTCGAACTGTTCCGGTGTGCCCGCATTCCCCTCGGTGACCTGCGAAGCTAGAAACTCACCGAATGAAGGCTCCTTGTACAGGCGCACGATCTCGGCGTTGAGCCTGCGCACAATGGCATCGGGTACCGTGGACTGCGTGGAAACACCCCACCACGCGCGCGCACTGGGCAGATCATTGGCACCGATCTCGAGCAATGTCGGCGCATCGGGAAATTGCACGAGACGCCTAGTACCGCTGACTGCTAGTACCTTGACCTTCCCTACTTTTGCAAGGCCCAACGCGACATAGACGCCCTGATAGGTCATATCGATTTCGCCGGCGGCCAGCGCGGCGAGAATGGGAGGGCCGCCCTTATAGGGAATGCTTGCGAGGTTGGTCTTCCAGTGATCCGCGAGCCATTGCCGCGAAACATCATTGATGGAGTTCGGTCCGAGTGTGCCGACATTCAGCGCGCCTGGCTTGGCCACCGCCATCGCTTGCAGTTCCTTGATGTTGTTAACCGGCAGCCCTCCGCGAACCAGCACACCGCCAAGAATGGTGAACAGGCTGCTGATCGAGCGAAAGTCCCGTGTCGGATCATAGGGCAGCTTAGCGAACAAGAACGAGTTGAGCGCCAGCGCGTCAACGTTGAGCGCGCACACTGTATGCCCATCGGGGGCAGCCTTGGCGCAGGCATCGGCGCCCGGCACCGAGTTGCCGCCAGGGCG
>CAMDFL010000227.1 GCA_945897475.1 Bordetella parapertussis | reverse complement strand
AAATCGCAGCCGGGCAAGCTCAATTACGGCTCATCGACCCCTGGTAGCCCGCCGCATATTCTTTCGGAAATGTTCAAAGCCCAAGCCGGCGTCGACATCGTTGGCATCACCTTCAAGGGATCGGCCGACGCGGCCAGTGCGTTCATGGGTGGCACCGTGCAAATGATGGTCGATGCCATGCCCACCATAGGACCCATGGTTACCGCCAACAAGGCCATTCCCCTGATGGTGACAAGTTCAGTTCGTAGGAAGGATCTTCCCAACGTGCCTACCGCGGTTGAAGCGGGCATGCCGGACTACACGGTGGAATCGTGGATAGGACTGGTGGCGCCAGCCGGTACGCCCGACCCGGTGCTGCGGCGCCTGAACGGCGAAGTGGTCAAGGCCATGGCCACCAATGATGTCGCCGCCGCGATCGTGAAGATCGGCATGGAGCCCACCAGCAACACCATGGAGCAATTCCGCAACATCGTGAAAACCGACTGGCCGAAGTTCCAGGCGGTGGTGAAGGCGTCGGGGGCGGATTCGAAGTAACCCGGCGCGGAGGAATTTTCTGAGGGAGTTTTGCAATGAAGCCAGTCGTATGGGGCGTCTCGACGCTTGTTCTTTTTTCCCATTTTCTTTTTTCCCATTCGGGTTTCGCGCAGCAATATCCCGCCAAACCGGTGCGCACCATCATGACCATCGCGGGAGGCGCGGATGTGGTGGCGCGTCTGGTGGCGCAAGGTCTGACCGAAACCCTGGGCCAGCCTTTCATCGTCGAGGCGCAAGCCGGCGCCGGCGGTGCGGTGGGTGCGGAGATGGTGGCGCGCGCGGCGCCCGATGGGCACACCATCATGCTCGTGGCGGCCGCCAATATCGTAGGACGCCAGTTTCTGGTGAAAAACCAGTCCTACGACGCGATAAAAAGCTTCACGCCTATCGCCAAGGTCGCGGACACGGTACTGGTGATCATCGCGCCCGCGAACTCGCCCTTTAACAGCATGCGCGACGTGATTGAATACGCCAAGAAGAACCCCAACAAGATTTCCTACGGCACTTCGGGCATAGGCACCAACCACCATTTGTCGGCCGAAGTGATACGCATGATGACCGGCATCGACTGGGTGCATGTGCCTTACAAGGGCGGACCACCGGTGGTTACCGATACCATCAGCGGTCAGATTCAGGTGGGATTTTCCATTCTTGCAACGATCAGCCCGTTTCTCAAATCGGGAAAGCTAAAAATGCTCGCGGTCAACAATGCAAATCGATACCCTCTGATTCCTGAGGTCTCGACAGTGGCCGAGCAATTGCCGGGCTACGACGTACCGCCTGGCTGGATGGGGTATTTCGGGCCGGCGGGGATGCCCCCCGCTATCGTGCAGCGATTGAATTCGGAGATCGTGAGGATCATGAATTCGCCGGACGTGCGCGGTAAGGCCGCCAATATCGGTTTTGTCGCGAGCACCACCGGCGCCGATGAATTCGCGACAATGATCAAAAGCAATCTGGTGGTGATGGCCAAGTTGATCAAGGCCGCGGGCATCGAGCCGGAGTGACGGGAAACCTTACCCAGTTCGCGTGCCCATACCGATATAATGTCTCACGCCGATGATATAGGCATGACATTGTTAGTCATTGCACAATCATGAATCAGATCCATCAAACGCTTAACGGCCGGTCGCGTGCGCCTCGATAGGGAAGAGATCGACGCGCTGTCCTATGCGTTGAATGGACTTGGATTGCCGGTTATTGAGTACCCTTTTGCCTCCGGCGGCGATATAGGAATGCCACTTCTCCCGCTGACAATGAGATAATTAGCCTATGGACGAAACGCAACCCAACGAGAGTGGCCAGGCCAGCCAGCCGAGCCAACCCAGCCAGCCGAGCCAGCAGAGTCAGCCGAGCCAGCAGAGTCAGCCGAGCCAGCAGAGTCAGCCCAGCCAGCAGAGCCAACCCGCCAACCCACGCCGCCGCATGCAGGAGTTGCTTGCCATCTCTGATGGTCAACGCTCCGACGCGCAATGGGACGAGTTGAACGAACTTGAAATCATGCTCGCCTCCAGCAACCGAGAAAGGCCGCAAGGTCAGGGACAAGGGCAAAGCACCCGCCCTCCGAGCAATCAATCTGGCAGCCAGACTCGTGGTGGCGGTGGTGGTGGTGGCGGTGGCGGTGGTGGCGGCGGCGGTGGCGGCGGCGGTGGTGGCGACAATGCTCGGCGACCGGCAAAGAAATTTCGCCATCGCTCGCAGCGGCGCGGTCCGCCTGGCACTCCCGGCACTCCCGGCACGGCCTAAAGTCAGAAACAGGTGTCCATAGGCTGGTTCCCCGGCCACATGGCGACGGCGCGCAAAAAAGCCGCCGAGACCATGGCCATGATCGATGTGGTCATAGAGGTGCTTGACGCTCGTATCCCTGGTGCCAGCACCAACCCCATGATCGCCGAGTTGCGGCGCCATCGGCAGCGGCCCAGCCTGAAAATCCTCAATAAGGCGGATGCAGCCGATCCCGCCGTGACCGCGACTTGGCTGCGAGAATTTGGCGGAGAGACGGATGTTAAAGCCATTGCGATCTCTTGTAAGCGCCCCGCCGATGTGGCCAAAATTCCCGCGCAGGCGGCCGCGCTCGCCCCACATCGCAATCGTGCCGACAAACCGGTGCGTTTGATGATCATGGGCATTCCCAACGTGGGGAAGTCAACACTTATCAATGCGCTGCTCAAACGCCGCGTGGCCAAGACCGGCGATCAGCCGGCCATCACCAAGCAACAGAGTCGCCACCAGTTGAATTCGAGAATGGAGCTGATCGATACGCCTGGGTTGATGTGGCCAAAAATCGAGCATCCCGCCGATGGATTGATGCTCGCGGCGAGCCACGCCATTGGCGAGAACGCCTATATCGATGAAGAAGTCGCGGTATTTCTCGCAGAGACGCTGCTTCTTCGCTATCCGATGTTGCTAAGCGAGCGCTATGCCTTGCAACCCGAGGGGCTGGACGGACCGGGATTGATCGAGAGAATTGCCACCAAGCGCGGCCTGCTTGGCGCAACTCAATATCTGAAAGCCTCGCTTATCCTTCTGAATGACTACCGTAGTGGTGCACTCGGGAGAATCAGCCTGGAATCGCCGCAAAGCCGCGAAGCCATGGTCGCGGCGGCGGCAGATCACCTGCTAATCGAGGTATCCCCGGATACCTGAAGCGGCCGATGCCTGCCGCGTTCAGGGTTTGAGGGCTTTCGATGCTAAACCTCTAGTGTCAATTCAACAGTATTGCTGACGCTATTTTTCTCTTATTTGGCGCAGATGCAGGGGGCGATGGCCCCCTTGTTGTCTAGCTCTGCCAGGGCCGGCGATCCGCGGAGAATTCCCGCGCGGGACGCTTGCCAAAGCCTGTCTTGGGCTTATCCGGGTTGCTGAATTTACGCGCCGCGCCTGGCGCCGCGTTGTAGGGAGGCTTGTCGTTTGATTTCGTATCGTTGGATCGTGGTGCATTGGATCGCGGTGCGTTGGACCTTGCGCCTTTGGGCGCTGCGTAACGCGGGGTTGCTTTGAGCTTAGGTTCAAGTCCAGCAATCACGTCGACCGTGATTTGTTGCGTGGTGTAACGCTCGATATCGCGCACCAAACGTCCCTCGTCGTGCCCCGCCAAACTGACGGCTATGCCTTCACGACCGGCGCGCCCGGTGCGGCCGATACGGTGGACGTAGTCCTCGGCCTGGCGTGGCAGATCAAAATTGATGACATGGCTGATGCCGGCAACATCAAGTCCGCGCGCCGCTACATCCGTGGCGACCAGTACCTTGACTCGGCCTTGGCGCATGGCTTGCAAGGTACGGTTACGCGCGCTCTGATTCATGTCCCCATGCAGCGCTTGGGCGGCAAAACCTTCGATACGCAAATTGGTCGAAATTTCATCGGCGGCGCGTTTGGTGGATGTAAATACCAGGGCCTGTTGCACCGATGCGTCACGCAGAAGGCTATCCAGTAATCGCGACTTGTGGTTCTTGCTGTCGGCGTACATCAGCTTTTGAGTAATACGCGGCTGTTCATCGCGAGTCGGCGCAATTTGGATGCGTTTTGCATCGCGCGTCACGCGTTGAGCCAGATTGCCAACAATACCCTCCAGCGTAGCGGAAAACAGCAGTGTCTGGCGTGTAGCCGGCGTGCCTTTGATGATGGTTTCGATGTCTTCGATAAACCCCATGTCGAGCATGCGGTCGGCTTCGTCGAGCACCAGTACCTCAATCTTTGACAGATCGATGCTGCGGCGATTCAGGTGATCGAGCAGACGGCCGGGCGTGGCAACCACGACGTCCACGCCGACGCGCAATAGGCGCGTCTCAATATGCATGGGAGTGCCGCCTACGATACTGATATAGCGCAGTTGGCGAAGAAATTTTCCGTAGGTATCGGCGGCGCGTGTCACCTGTGCGGCAAGTTCCCGCGTCGGGGTGAGCACCAGGACCCGCGGTTGCCGGGCGCTGGCACCCAAGGCTAGACGGTGAAGGCAAGGCAGCATGAAGGATGCGGTCTTGCCGCTGCCGGTTTGTGAGGAGACCAGCAAATCGCCGCCCGCAAGGGCCGCTGGAATTGATTGCGCCTGAACCGGCGTGGGTTGTGTGTAGCCCGCAGCCTCGATGGCTTTGAGAACCTGTGGATTGAGACCTAGTTCGCTAAAACTCATTACTTTCCCTCATTTCTTTACTTTGTCGATGGCGGTAGGCCGCCACTGTGATGCCGCGACGTAATATAGCCATGCGCACGCATCGAGGCGGCAGCCAGGCTAAGCACATTGAGGCGGGTGATTCGCACGACCCGGGTTCGTTTTACCGAATGGGAGGTTGAGCAAATCTGCGTGTCACCGGCGCCAACCAATTAGTGCTGCCAACGCCGATCGAGAAAGGAGAGGTCAGGGGGAGGTTAGTTACGATGATTTCATGCTTTGCAGATCAAGTAGTTGCCGAACTGCTTCCAACTAAGCGGCACAAACTTGCTGCATTGCACAAACGAATTATACGCGATTGAGGTGTTGTGTCGATTAGCAATTGTCGATTAGCAATTGTCGATTAGCAATTGTCGATTAGCAATTGTCGATTAAAAATTGTTGATCGATCTTCTGTCGATCGAACAATTGTGGATCGCCATCCTTTCGTCGATTTGCCGATCCGGTAGCGCCTTCGAGTAAATGCTAAAGTCCGCGGCGCCACGCTTTGCTGCGCAGGCGTGCAAATCAATCATTGACACCCAGAGGAGAAATGTAATGGCAAAGGCATATTGGATCGCTGTCTATCATTCGGTCAAGAATCCCGACGCGCTGGTCGCGTATGCGCAGCTCGCCGGTCCGGCAATTCAGGCGGCAGGTGGAAAAT
>CAMDFL010000226.1 GCA_945897475.1 Bordetella parapertussis | reverse complement strand
GAGGTGAGCACCGCACTGATGATGTGGCTTGCCGCGGCCATGATCAGTGTGTTGCCATCCGGTTCGGCCTTGGCCACGAACGCCGTGCCGACCCCGCCTCCGGCGCCTGCCCGGTATTCGACGATCACGGGTTGACCGAGCGCCGCGCCGAGCTCGGCGTTGAAGGAGCGCGCCAGGATGTCCTGGCCGCCGCCAGGTGCAAATGGAACGATGACTCTTATCGGCTTTCCGGATTGGGCCGTTGATATCGAGGCAACGCCTATCAATATTGAAGCAAGCGTTGTGCGCAGAATGTTTGATGCGTTCATGTCTTCCCGCTCCTGTAAACGATTCGGCAGGACAGCCGATCAGGTTGGTTGCGTTGTGCACTCCGCCGGCACTTTTTCATTCGCACTTTTGTACGAGCTACTGCTTGATGCTGTCTCCGGCCGCCTTGACGATCCTTCCGGTCTTTTCAAGATCGGAGCGCAGCAACGCATCAACCTCCGCCGGCTTCATGGCAAACGGCTCAATACCCTGTTTGAGCAACCGGTCAACCACTGCGGGATCCTCAAGAGCCTTACCGACCGCAGCATTGAGGCGCTCGATCATCTGGCGCGGAGAACCGGCGGGCGCAAGCAGGCCGTACCAGGCCTCGTAGTCAAAGCCCTTGGCGCCGGCCTCGTCCATGGTCGGCACCGTGGGCATGAGCCGCGAGCGCCGTGACGATGAATAACCCAGAAGCCGCACACGCGCATCCCTGATGTAGCCGATTGCATTGATATTCGGGATGAACGCCGACTGCACCCGCCCCGCGATGAGATCATTCATCGATTCCTGGGTCGACTTGTAGGGAATGTGCGTCATGTCAATGCCGGTGAGCCCCATCATGTAGGACATCGACATGTGCGTGGCACTGCCCACCCCGGCGGAGGCATAATTCAGCTTGCCGGCGGGGAGCGATCGCGCAAATTTGAGAAATTCCGCGAGGTTTTGCACCGCTAGTTCTCCATTGGCAATCATTACATTGCCGCCCATCCCGATGTTCGCGACCCCGGCAAAGTCCTTGATGGGATCGTAGGGTGGCGGGCTGGTGATCAGGGCGACCACGCTGTGGCTGGGCGCAGCGAGAATCAGCGTGTGTGCGTCGGGTTCCGATTTCAACACCAGCACCGTCCCGATCGCACCCCCGGCACCCGGGCGATTGTCGATGATCACGGTCTGCCCGAGCGCCTGGCTCATTTCATTTACGAACGCGCGTGCAAGGAGCTCGCGGCCTCCGCCAGGTGCGAACGGCACCACAATGCGGACCACCTTTCCACCACCGCCCAGTTGCGCGAATGCAGCCGATGGCACCGTGGAAAAGAGCAACGTCGCTGCACACATGCACACCGCAAATACCTGCCTCATGGTCAGCCTCCTGGGCATATTAATGTTCATTGAAAAATTTCAGGCGCCCGCGGTCGCGCGCTGCTTTTCGGCCGCGATAGCGGCATTGACGCGGGGCATCACTTCGGTGGCCATCAGTTCCATGGAACGGTTGGCCAGCTTCTGATCCACCCAGTCCATGCCGGCATACACCAGCTCGCCGAAATCGCCGACCTGCTCGCGCAGGGCAAGGATGTCATCCACCACTTTGTTCACCGTGCCGCAGATCACCAGTTCGTCCAGAGTCCGCTCGAGGGTCACCATGCTGTCGTCTTCCGCCTCGTGCTTTTTGAAAATCAGCGGCCGCTTGGCCATCATCATCTTGATGAGCAACTGACCGTAGTAGAAACGATAGGGGCTCTGCGGGCTGCGGCGGCCGTATTCCAGCGCCACCTTGTCGTCATCGGCGACAAATATCGTGCGCGCCACTCTCCAGTCGGCCGCACCGGGCAGGCGCCCGACCTTCTGCTTGCCTTCGCAATAATTGGTCCAGTGGCTCGATAGCCAGTGAGAAAACAGGAAATTGGCCGAAAGGGGATGAAAGTCCCGCATCCCCATGGCGATCACGCCCTTCGATCCGGGGGCCACCACCGTTCCGCAGATTTCCGGGCGCGGCTTTTGATAGGGCTTGTACATGATGCCCCGCCCGATCTCGGGCTTGTAGGTCTTCGCCGTGGTCACCTTGTAGCGGTTCCCGGGCAGGTCGATGTCGTAGGGCGCATCGCGCTCCCAGATGGCGAGAATCACGTCGATCGAATCGGCAAACATCTTGTTGCGGTCTTCATCGAGAATGCCCAGCGCCTCGGCATCCGAGGGCAGCAATCCGGGGCTGATGCCGAAGATGAACCTGCCCTTCGACAGATGATCGAACATGGCCGCGTGGGCCGCAATCAGCGTCGGGTGCGACTGCGAAAGATTGGAGGTGCCGGTGGCGAGTTTTATGGTTTGCGTCTCGGCAATCAGTGAGGCGAGAAAAATAAAACTGTTGGTGACATTCTCCGCCTGATCGGCCAGGTGCTCGCCGACAAACGCATCGTGGAACCCCAGCCGGTCGGCAAAAATGATGTCCTGCCGGTCTTCCTGCAGCGTGACCGATGGCTCGCGATGCATGGGGTGCATCGGCATGGCGAAATATCCGAGTCGCATGTGCTTTCCTTTGATTTGAATAACCCGGAGCAATCACCAGCCCTCCGGCGTCGCGACTGCCCCTTACTCCATGGCGCGGGTCACGTCATTAAACAGATCGTCGATTTTGAGTTCGCGTGGAACGAGCTTTTGCTGTGAGGCATACAGCGCGGCAACCTCGAAATTGCGCTTGTTGTTCGAGTAACCGATCGGCCGGTAGTCGATGCCATCTGCACCAAGAGGCTCGTTCGCCGCCGCCTTGCTTTCTTTCATCATGCGAAAGATTTCCCGCACGGCGTCGGGATTGGATTTGAGCAGCGATTCTTTCACCACGATCACGTGATTCAGCTGAATCGCGTTGTAGCTCTTGTACCAGGCGGCGATCTCTTTTGATGGATCCTCAATCACCGACTTGATATTGGGCAGCTTCAGGTCGGGGGTCATCACCACTGCCGCGTCGATTTTGCCGGCGAGCAGCATTTTCATGAAAGTCTGGCCGGGCGGCGCGCGCTCGGCGTCGGCCGGCTCTTTGTATTCCGGCACGTGGCCATCCTCGAATGTCACCCAGTTGATCTTCGACAGATCGACGCCGTAGTCGTTCTGCAGAATGCCGCGCACCCAGGCGGGTGTGGTCTGCGAATAGGTGCGCACACCGACACGCTTGCCCTCGATGTTTTTGGTGGTGATCTTGCCGAAGTCGGTGTTGTAGCCCAATTGCGCGTGCTGAAAGCGCCCGCCGATGGCGGCTGGCATTGCGGCAATGGGCTTCCCCCAGCCGCGCGCCTGCAGGTAGGTCATGATAGCCAGTTCGGCGACATCGAACTCCCCCGCTATGACCTGCTTGAAATGATCGTGCGGCACGTCCGCCTTGACGAAATCAAGCTGTACCAGATCCGACTTTACCGTTCCGTTCTTGAGCGCCATGGTGTTGGGGTAGTCCCCCAGCATGGCGCGAAGCTTCAATGCACTCACTGCTTATCTCCTCATTTCCCTCGATTTATCGAAGCGGCTCCGGCCTGTGGAATTCCTGCTAGTCAGCAAGCGCCGGGTACAGGCTCTGCGCGGTTTTGCGGAAGATCTGCTCCTGGTCCTTCGCCGTCAGCGACGACAAGGCCGCCTTGCTCTCGTCGAGAATTTCCTTCAGCGATCCGGTGGAGGCCGGATAGTTCGAACCCCAGGCAATGCGCGAGGAACCGAACTCCGACACCAGCTTGGGGAAAAATGTCTGCGGCGTCGCGTTGCCTTTGACTGCGGCCCGCACGCTGTTGCTGGTGAGTTTCAGATACACGTGCGGATATTTCACCAACTCGAACAGGGGCGCGGCCTTCGCATAGGGCGGGCCATCTTCCATTTCGGGGGACATCAGGTGATCGATGATGATGCGAACTTTGGTGAACTTCGAGGCCAGGGTGTGCACCATTGCCAGCCCCGGCGTGCGCACCTGCAGGCACATCGGAATCTTCAATTCCTCCACCGTTTCCCAGGATGGAAATGTCTTCGGGTCATCGAGCCAGTTGGATTGCGTGGTCATGGTGCTGCCCACGGTGAACAAGCGCAGCCCGGTGAGACCCTTGCCCACCCAATACCGAATGCGCTCAGGCCCGTTGTCGGCCAGCACGTCGGCGGAAAACACGCCGGTCATGCGCTTGGGATAGGCCGCAACCGCTTCGGCGAGATAGGAGTTGTCGTGCCCGTAACAGGTGGATGCCTGAACCACGGCGGATTTCTCGACACCGGCGTCGTCCATGGCCTTGATCATCTGCTCATAGGACACCGGCCGCTCCTGCGACCAGACCGAGGGATGCCCGCCCAACGGGGCGCGCGGAAATTTCACCAAATCAGTGCTGATGACGTGTGGATGGATATCGATGGCTTTGAATGACATGAGGGTGTTCCTGTAGTGATCGTGACGCAGTGATGGTTCGTAGTGACGGTTAATGTGGTGATTGGGACTTAACCAGGCTTAAAGATTGACGAAGGCTTCCTCGACGGAGAACTTCTTCGGGGTCATGCCCTGCTGATGGGTGTAGTCGATCATGCATTGGATTGATGCACGGTTTTCCTTGACGCCATAGGGCAGCGGGTCGCCCATCAGTGGAATGAAGCCTGCATACTTTTTGTCATCGGTTGTCGTGACTTTTCCGGCGCGCAACCCGGCAACATACTGATTTTTTGCTTCGAGGAAGGCGTCGTAAATGGCCTTGCCCAGCCATGGATGCTCGGCCAGCAGCTTGTCTTTCACCACGATCAAGCCGTGCATCGGGTAGACGCCGGTGCGTTTGAACCAGGCGGCCTCCAGTTCCTCGGCGTTCGGAAACAACTCGTTGTACACCGGCGCTGCAACCTGCTGTTTGTCTTCCCAACCCGCCTTGGGCGCGCCCTCGCGGCCGATGCCGGCGCGCGCGTTGAAGCCGGCCTGAATTTCGCCTGTTTCCATCAACTTCACCAGCGATTTGCCTTCGGGCGCATGGACCACATTTTTCGGCAGCGGCATCTGCGTGACGTGCTCCTCGTCGTCAACCACCCAGGTGATCCTGGAGTTATCCACGCCATATTCATTGGCCAGAATGCCGCGCGTCCAGACACCGGTGGTCACTGTATAGGCGCGCACACCCACCTTTTTTCCTTCGAGGTCCTCGGGCACCTTGATCCCTGCATCGTCGCGGCAAACGAGGCCGCCATGATGAAAGCGTCGCATGACGAATATCGGCAGCGCGGTGAACGGCGATCCGTAGGCCTTGGCGATCAGGTAGGTCATTGGGGCAAGTTCGCATACATCGAACTCGAGATCGCGCACCATGCGGCGAAACGCCGCAATCTGCGGATCAAC
>CAMDFL010000225.1 GCA_945897475.1 Bordetella parapertussis | reverse complement strand
CAGGGCGGGTTGATCGGCCCGCACATCGCGCCGCTGATGTCACGGCTCAATGCCATCCTGGGCACAGGCAATACATCGGCGAACGACCTGCGCAAGCGCTTTCGTATCCTGACGGTGGCCACCCGCAAGGTGACGCTCGAGCATTTCTCCGCAGTCGGTGCTGCGGTCACCAAGCGTGAGCGGCTTTTCATCCGTTACCACGCGCGGGGCAAGGATGAGGTGACCGAGCGCGAAATCTCACCCCAGCGGCTGATCTACTACCGGGAAAACTGGTATGTCGACGCGTGGTGTCACTTGCGGGAGGGATTGCGCAGCTTTTCCATTGATTGCGTGCAATCAGCCGTCGCTAACGGCAAAAAAGCCAAGGAGGTGACAAACAAGGTGCTGGAGGACTACCTTGCGTCGGGGTACGGGATTTTCGGAGGGGAGGATCTCCAATGGGCAAAGCTGCGCTTCAGCGCAGATCGGGCGCGCTGGGTGGCGGCGGAGTCCTGGCATCCGAATCAGCGCAGCGCCTTCGACGAGACTGGCCGCTATCTGCTCGAAGTTCCCTACTCGAACGACCAGGAGTTGATGCTCGAGATCATGCGCCATGGGGCGGCCGTGGAAGTGCTCGAACCCAAGGAGCTGCGTCGCAAGGTACGCGACGAGCATCAAAAAGCTGCTGAGCATTATGAGTAAGCACGCGACAGGCAACCGATGCGCATTACTCGAATGAATCCCATTGCCCAATCTCTTGCATCTGCACCTTGTCGGCCGGGCAAATCGGTGCCCCAAGATGAAGGAAGCGCTTGGGAACGGTGACCCGGTAACCACAAACTTCGCAGAAGGCCTTCGGGGGCGCGCCGCGGGAAACGCGCTTTGGTGGCGTGCGCAGCCGCCCGTGGGGATAATGCGGTAATTCCCGCAGCATCTGTTCAAGGCGCACCTTCAGGACTGGCCCCGCCGAAGCACCCCGCATCGGTCCTTTCATGCCAAGGGCGAGCGCGATTTTCTTGAATTCCTTACCGTGCTTGTGCTCGCAGTCATCAACCGCGTGGATCAACTCGTGGGCGAGCGTGTCGATTGCATCATAGGCACCGAGCGATGGGGCAATAAAGATGTGGTTAATCTGGTCATCGGCGCTGCTGCGCGCCCAGCACTGCCCGATCGCGTGACTGCGCATGCCCCCGCTGGCGAAGCCCACCGAAACCTTCACCTCGGGAACCGCGTGGCCGAGCGGCCTGAATAGTTCATCAGCCAGACGCCTTGTTGCCAGTTGCAGCCATGCCTCGCGGGTAAGGATCAGCGAAGCCGTATCAGCGGTATCTGGGGTCAGCGTGGTACGAGTGGCGGCGCCCATCGGATGCTCCTCGGATGACAAAGCTCGTCAATTTACGCAGTTGGTGGCTCACTGGATGAGTCTGAAAATTTCTTTTTAGTGACTCACCGTCTGAGCTATAGGCCTACGCATACTGGCCTCTCTTCACCAAAAAGGAGTCGCCATGAACCAGATCCAAGGACAAGAAATCAGCGCTTCACTGGAAGGGCTTGCGCTGGGCGCGCCGCAAATATTTCGCAACCTGGCGCTCTATCCGCTGCTGGCCGCTGACGAGGCCGCCTCGGACTATCTGCTGTTGGATGAAGCTATCGAGCGCAAGCTTGCCCGTATCACCGAGGTGTCCGCCGGCGGCAGCGTTCCAGAACTCGCATTTGAGAACCTTTCTGATGAAAGGATTTTGCTGGTAGACGGGGACGAGCTGATCGGTGCGAAACAGAACCGCATCATCAATCTGTCCATTCTGGTGGGCGGCGGCAGGCGCATTGTCATTCCCGTTTCCTGCGTCGAGCAGGGCCGCTGGCATTCCAACTCGCGGGAGTTTTCTTCGGCTGGGCGTGCGGTTTTCCGCAAAGCGCGCGCGAGCAAGATGTCCCAGGTGTCGGCCTCGATGCGCGAGACCGGCAAGCACAGATCGGATCAAGGCGAGATCTGGAAGGATGTCGAACATAAGGTTCGTTTCTCGCGGGCCGAGTCCCCCACCGTCTCCATGTCCGATGCCTACGATAGCCTCTCCGGCAAGCTGGATGACAGTGTGCGGGCATTTCAGCCGCAAGCGCGCCAACACGGCGCGGTGGTGGCGATCGATGGCAAGGTGTCTGGACTGGAGATCTTCGATTCAGCCGCGGCATTCGCCAAATACCTGCCAAAGCTCGTGCGCAGCTACGCCATGGATGCCATCGAATCGGAAGATGGGGTCGCTCCGGCAGTTCTTGCCGACAAGGTGCAGCGCTTCATCGACGAGATCAAGTCCGCAACAGCTGAACGCTTCGCCGCACTGGGCGAAGGCGAAGACATCCGGCTCTCCGGCAAGGGCATCGCAGGGGGAGCGCTCGCCGAGGGTGGCCGGCTGGTGCACCTGGCTGGCTACGCGGTGTCGTCATGAATCTCGCCTCAGTGGCATTTGACATTCTGGCTTCCTGCCCTAGCCTACTGAACGCTGATCTCGGGGTAGCCTTCCTTCCCCAGGTCTTGATGGGCGTGCTCTGGCTGGTTAGCGAATGAGGATGTCACCATGGATCCGGTTCTCACCCGTCACGCCCAATCCCGCATGCAGCAACGCGGCATTCCCGCCGAGGCACTTGATTGTCTGCTCGATTTCGGCCGCGAGGCATTTGATCACCACGGTGGTGTGGTGATCTATTTCGACAAGGCCGCGCGGCGTCGACTGTCGCGGGCCACACCGGCCGCGAAGGACATCGAGCGCGTCTCGCGCTGTTACGCCGTACTGCTGGGGGGTAAAGTGGTGACCGTCGGGCACCGGTTTCGCAGGATTAATCGTGCATGATGACGACCGTACCCCGATGCCAACCACATTCTTAAGGAGCAATCATGCCGGAGCTATTTGCAGATGTCACCGAGGATGGGGAGTTGGTGATTGATTGGGGTAGGGCCTTTGATTTGGCAACCGATTTTGATGCCGGGCACAGAGATGATGAGGCTGCTTGGGCAAAAATTCTGACCTTGATCCAGCGCGAGGCTTTTGATCAAGGGTTCCGTAAGGGCTACGAGTCGGACCGGGAAATCGGTGCAGCCATGATGCTTCCTGCTGGTCATGCATAAAAATAATGAACGAGAGGATGGTATTTATTTTGAGATCTAATCGATTAGCGGGGCTGTTACTTTTGATTTGCCTTTTGACCTTCAATCCCTTAACAGCTTGGGCAGCAAGGCTCTTCGAACCCCATGTGCTTGTCAAGAAAGACCACCAGACTTTCGTGGTGAAAGCCGACGGAACTTACTCCCAGACAATGGATGAGGCGACGCAGATTTTAACCCCTCAGTCAGCGGAGAAAAATGGATCAATAGAAATTAGTTACATCGGCAGTCAGGAAGACATCCTCACGGTGGAGGCCTGGACGATTACCCCGGAAGGTGTAAGGCTGGACATTGCCCCCTCCGCCATACGGGACAGGGACGAGGACAACAGTAATGGGAGTACGGAGTTCTCTGACTCCAAGATGAAAGTCATTGTTTTCCCGAACGTTCAGGTTGGAAGTGTCACCGCTTACAGATTGTCATCGAATGTGCATGTTGCAAATTATCCGGGCGAATTTCAGCGGATGACTCTTTTCAACCCAAGTATTCCCTATGAAGATATTCAGTATCAATTTGTTCTTCCCGCAGACAAAAAGTTATACATCGATATGCGGGGGGTTACTGGAGGATATGAGAAAACAGAAAACGGGCTGTCCTATTACACGTTCCGTTATTCACGTAAAAAAGTCGAGGCGCCAGCCACCAACTCGGTGAGCCTCATTCACTATGCAGATTACCTCGCGGTATCCACCATTGCCGACATGCAGGCGCTCGGTGCGGCGTCCAAACCCTTTTATGAATCGAATGTTGAGGTTACCGATGACATTCGAGAGTTGGCGCTGAGACTCACCAAAGACCTCAATAGCGAAAGAGAAAAGGCAAAAGCACTCTATACCTGGGTCGCTCAAAATAGTCGCTACGTCGCTATTTTTATGGGTGATGGTCGTTTGGTGCCCCACCCAGCATCAACTGTTCTGATCAACCGCTACGGTGACTGCAAAGATCACGAGGTCTTGCTGGCATCCTTGCTTGCCGCAGTGGGCATCTCCAGCAGTCCAGCTTTAATTAATTCAGGTTATGCCTACAGATTTTTGGCAATCGGGGTTCATTTCCCGATCGATCATGTCATTACCTACATTCCAAGCTTGAATTTGTATCTGGATTCGACGGACCGATTTGCTCCTTTTGGAACCTTGCCTTTTAGCGACCTGGATAAACCGGTTCTGTTGACGGCGCTTGGGACAATAGGTCGTACCCCGCCCATGCGAGCCCAAGACCATTCCAATGTTGTCAATGTTCAGATGCACATCCAGCCGGATGGCACGATAGTTGGAAGTTCCAAAGCCAGGATGAAGGGGTTCTTCGAGAACGGCAGCAGATCCTCGCGATTTTCTGCCCGCTCGCGGTCTGAAGAATCAGAAGTACGGGATTTGCTGTTCCGTTATAACGAATCCGGGACAGGAAGCCTTAAGTATGCGGATCCAACGGATCTTTCACTTCCGTATTTTGTCGAAGCCCAGTTTAAGCTGGAATCATTGTCCAACATGCCGGGTCGAGGGGCCTTAGCCGTTCCGGTGGGTCTTGCTCCGGGTGAAATGACGAGTTTGGCTAGCGTTATTCCGCCCAAAGATGACGGGTTCCCCGCCAGATGCGCTTCGCGAAGCATAGAGGAGAGCTATTCGTTGACGTTTCCTCGCAACGTATCGATTGAAGAAGTCCCCAAGGGGGTTCGTTTCAAACGCGGGGATATTGTTTATGAGTCGCGCTTTACTCGCTTGAAAAAGACCGTGCGTGTGGACCGTAAGCTGACGGTACAGCGTTCCTCAATGATTTGCGGGGAGCGGGAAAACAACGATTGGCTGGCTTTCTACGGTGTATTGCGGCGAGATTTACGGTCTCAGATAATTTATCGATGACACAGACCTCGCGTTGCCATTGAGCTTGGCTGGGATGGAGCCAGTCCCGTCATTTCGTACTTTTACCCAACAGTTCCACGCGCCGCAGGTGGATTATGCGTATGACTGTCGTCAATAAGCTGACCAGAAATCGAAAAGTTGAGGTCGCTGTTGACGCCGACCGCAAATTGACTAGTTTAGAGAGGTAGTGCTGTTCCCGCCGACCGCAAATTGATTTCGGCAGGTTGTGCCGGTCTACAGCACCCCGCCCTGCTCCGCTGCGACGAAGCGCTCAGGCCGCCTTGCGGTGATAGTAGCGCAGGAGTCCGCCAAGCCGTTCGTGACATTCGATAGCGTCATCCAAGCGCGACTTCACATTCTGCGGAAATAGCAGCACGTTGCTCCTCCCACAGCGCAGGCGGATCTACCGCCGCGCCATCCGTAGCGGCCCCATTGCGCACGCGATGCGACGACTACTGCGACCACAATACAGACTGCTCCCGCCAATCCAGTGGCATCACCCGGCGCAGTA
>CAMDFL010000224.1 GCA_945897475.1 Bordetella parapertussis | reverse complement strand
CCGTAGTTGGCAATCTGTTTATTCGCCGGATCTGACCGCTGCTGTCGCGCCGCCGCCGTGGCCTACTCGCTCATCGAGACCTGCAAGCTCCATGGCGTCGAGCCCTACGCCTATCTCTATCTTTAAGTAGAAAGCGTCGCTCTAAAAATTCCAATTCATGCGCGCGAGCACGCTTATGCGCACACTGGTCTTCGGCCGAAAACGTTTGGTTGCGGCCCATGACGTAGCTCGGGCGCAGCTTTTCGCTGTAAAAGCTCTCGCTCGACCTGACCTGGTCGGTACCGGCTGTGATAGGACCACCTCCCGCGGAGCCGTTTCCAAGCGGAGGAGCGATGTAGTGTTCCCCGGTCTTGCATCCTGAGATTGAATTTTTTCCTCCGACCCTATGCCGCCATAAATTGAGACAATTCGCGGCATTAGGCCACGCAGTGGCGATTAAAAAGCGAAATACATGATTCGAATTTTCATTGGATTTGATCCTCGCGAAACCGTGGCATTTAGCGTCCTCGCGCATAGCATTGTTCGACGCAGTTCCAAACCGGTATCGGTTTCACCTATCGTTCTCTCGCATCTTTCTGGGGTTTTGACGCGTGAGCGGCATCCTTTGCAATCCTCGGATTTTTCGTTCTCCAGATTCCTGACGCCGTATCTTTCCGGTTACGAGGGCTTTAGTTTATTCATGGACTGCGACATGCTAATGCTCGCTGACGTCGCAAGTCTGTGGGATACGCGCGATTCTCGCTACGCGGTGCAGGTGGTCAAGCATGAGCATAGCCCAAGGGAATCGACAAAATTCCTGGGAGAGAAACAAACCTCGTATGAACAGAAAAAGTGGTCAAGCGTGGTGATGTTCAACAATGCCTTGTGCAGAAGGCTCACTCCCGGCTACGTGAACGCAGCCAGTGGTCTGGAGTTGCATCAATTCAAGTGGCTGGAGAATGATTCCTTGATTGGTCAGTTGCCTAGCGAGTGGAATCATTTGGTCGGATACGACCCACCCAACAAATCCGCCGCATTGGCGCACTTCACCATTGGCGGGCCGTATTTTCCGTCATATGCCGACTGCGAATTTTCCGCGGAATGGCGCGCTGAACGGGAAGCCATGCTTTTCGCCGGCAGGCGATAGTGCGGGATTGCAATTGAGCAAATCGAGGACGAAATGGAGATTAAGCGATTACGCCACGTTGCGATCTAAGAGCGAAAAGCGAAAAGCATTGAACCATGGATCAAATTCGATCCCAGAATGGAATGTAGATCGAGGAGAAATCCAGATTTTTCGCCCGTGCCGACAGTGGCATCCACATTGCCAGCGGCTTGGGCGAAAGCGGCACGCGAATTTGCGACATAAAACGGGCGTTCACGCCGTTTGCGGCAACATTGACATGAATTTTTCTTGCCGTTGCCGACAATCGAGTCCATAGATGCGCCAGGGATATCGGCTCACCCTCGATATCCAAGACGAATGCTTCGTCGCCGTTAAACCCCAAAACAGCATAAGCATTGGCGTCAATGAATGCATGCAGATGACCTACGCAAAGCGGAATGGGTAAATCGGAATCCGTATAGCGCGAAGCACGACTGGGAACCAGGCGCCGCCGAATTACCTCGATACGGTCGAATACGGCAGGATTCGCGGTTTCACGAATACCCCGTTGGCTTTGAGTTTCAAAGGTCCCGTACAAGCCGCAATCGGCTGCTTGCCAACCGTTCCCCGAGTAAAAATCGGGCCGCGTAGTCCACAGCACCATGAAATCGCGATTTTCGGCGAGCATGGCCGAACGCGCCGCCAAGAGGTTTTTCTTCGCAAGACCCTTTCCGCGTTGTGATGGCGTGGTCCAAACCAACCCAACCATCGTGCCGTCGAAGGATTCGTTTGGTGTAATCCAGGCAAATGGTTTCACCGCAAGCGCCGAAACAATTTTCCCGCCTAAACGTTGTACGAAAAAAATCGAGGCACTGTTCATTACACCGGGGAAGCGATGTTCGATCCCCATTTTCCTACCGCGTGAATAGATGAACTCAGCGTTCAGATGATGCAGCACCTCCGAGAGCTCCTCCGCGGCGCAGGTATCGGGCGAAACCCTCACCATCCACCACGGATACAGTCGGCGATGGCTTCCCGTTCCGCCTCGCCGACCCACCATCCGCAAGGAATGGATAGGTTCTCACGATCGAAAAGCTCGACGCCGGGCAAAGGAATGCGGCTCTTGAAGGTAGCAAAGCAGGAGTAATTGTCGTTACGCAGGTGTAGACGCTGGCAGCCGATGCCATGGGCGATGAGTTTTCGGATCAGGTCGTCGCGCCGCTTCACGCGCATCGAATAGGTCCAGTAGGACGAAATAGAATCCTCCCGCCGGTGTAAAAGGCTTATCCCCGGGATGCCTTTTAAGGCATCTTGAAAGAAAGCCCCATTGCCTCGATAGATTTTCAGATTGGAGTCAATTTGACTAAATTGAGAAATTCCAATTGCCGCAGAAAGGTTGTTCATTGGGAAATTGAATCCCTGAATCGGAATATCGCTAGCGGGGTTTAGATCTCCATTGTCCAAGCGAAAACCGGCTTTGTCGATTCCGTAACGCCTAAGCCTGGAGAGCAACTCGGCGTTGTCGGCGGCGCGCGAAACAACGGCGGCACCTTCGCCGCAAGTTAATTGACGCACGGGGCCAAACGAAAATACGCTGAAATCCGCGCTTCCCGCCCCCAGTTTCGATCCCTGGTATTCGGCGCCAAATGCCTCGGATGCATCTTCGATAAGCGGAACGTTCGCGCGCCTGCTGATCGCCCGAATGGCATCGACATCGGCGACATCACCCGACCAGTGATAAATGAGGATGGCGCGTGTTCTCACGGTGATCAACTTGGATAATTGCGAAGCGTCCATCATGCCGGTGTCTGGGTCAACGTCGCACCACACCGGCTTGGCGAAAAGATTGCTCACCGGCATGCTGGTTGCAAGGCAGGTGAGCGGCGAGAGGATGACCTCGTCGTTGGGCCGCACGCCCGCAGCATACAAGGCGATGGTGAGCGCCCCGGAAAAATCGCTAGTCGCGCATAGGTTCCGAGTTCCTAGCCATTGGGCGAGGCGAGATTCGAACCTCGACACGGTGTCGCCTTGCGCCAACTGTCCGCTATCGAGCGTCGCTTTGACGGCATGCGACGACTCGGGGGCAAGAAACACCCGAAAAAGAGGGATTTTCAATGGCACGGCGCTACCAGCCTTGCCGCAGGCTTTGCGCGATATATTCGCGCTGCTCATCGCTCACCCACCATCCGCAGGGGATGTGCAGCATTTTCGAATAAAACCCATCCAGGCCTGGAAGCTCGCGCCGGCTGGACGCGAATACGCTGTGCAAGTCATTGCGTCTATGCGCCAGGGAGGACTCAATGCCGCGGCTCGACAGGGCCTCCATTAATTGGTCACGTCTATCGGCTAAGACCGTATAGAACCAATAAGAGGGTTCGGCCTGGGCATCCCAGGCACAAAGGCGCAATCCGTCAATACCGGCAAGCGCCTGGTCAAACCATCGGCCATTCTCGACATGGCGGTGGATCGCGGGCGCGATATTGGCCAACTGAACCTGCCCAATGACCGCGTTGACATTGTTCATGTGGTACTTGTAGCCAACCTCGGCGATATCCACCTCGCCGCGCGGCGCTGCGCGGTCCATGCCAAACCAGCGAAATCGACGGCCCCGCGGAATGTCGTTGGGATCGCGGCATATCAGCATCCCGCCGTCGACCGAGGTAAGGTGCTTAATAGCCTGCAACGAAAACATGACGAATTGCGAATGGGCGCCGATTGCTTCACCGGCATAACGGGCACCCAAGGCATGCGCGGCATCTTCGATAACGGGAATGTTCCACTTGGCGGCAACCCGGCGCAACTCCCGCAAATTGACAGGAATTCCTCCATAGTGAACGGCAAGTATGGCGCGCGTGCGTGGCGTGATCATCGCATCGACGGAGCAGGGATCGATGTTGCCGTTGCTCGGATCGACATCGCTCCATATAGGTTTTCCGCCAGCGTGCAGAATGGCAAGGTTGGTAGGCTCGGCGGTCATCGCCGTCGAAATCACCTCATCGCCGGGCTTGACACCCGCGAGCACCAATGCGGTATGCAGCGCGGCGGTTCCCGAATAAAAAGAAAGCGCGTCACTCTGCCCGACGAATTTGGCGAACTCTTGTTCGAACTGTGCCACCGGCGGCCCTTCAGAAATTTGCCCCCCATAGAGAATTTCCTCCAAGCGCGGCATAAGCTGCTCGCGTGGCGACATGAAAACCTTGAACAAGGGGATGGTTGGACGCTCAGGCATGATTGGAGTCGATCGTAGAGTTTCGTTGGATTTCTAGGTAGAAAAACAAGCGCAGGCAATTCGGCTTCAAGATTTAAAGGCATCAAGTGCTCTTGACGTTCGGTTGACGTTCGGTTTGATCAGAGGCCTACCAGTTGATACCTTTATTTATTTACAGTGCCTAAGAGTCATAACGCCGGCCCGCCGCCGCTGTTCTGCAATTCTATCGTCGGCGCGTATTCACACAGGGCCTGGGTAACTCGCCGCACCACGCCCGCCCAGTCGCCGATTTGATCTTGCCTGAATAAGGTAGCGCTGGGGTACCACGGACTATCGTCGCGATCCACCTGCCAATACCACAGCAATGCTTTAGAAAAGGGCAGTATCAGCAACACCGGCTTACCGAGGGCCGCAGCCAGGTGTGCGGTGGTGTTGCTGACGGTGACGATCACGTCGCAAGCATCAATCAGCGCCGCCAGCCCATCGAGGTCGTTAAAGTTATCGATTTCCGCAACCTGTTTCAAACCCAGTCCAAGCGTGGCATGAAGTTCGGCTCTCTCCGCGCTGGTGTCGCCATACTGCAGATCGACAAAATCGAATCCGGGAAGCCTCAGCATGGATTCCAGATCCAGCAGTCGCATGCTTTTATTCGCACCCATGGCCACGCTCTTGCTGAACCAGGACAAACCGCAAAGCGTTTTTTTCTCTTCTTTAATAAGAGTGCGCAGACTTCGTGCGCGACTTGGGCAGGCACGCAGGTAGGGCTGGCTTGAACTATTGAACGAGTCGGCGCTGCTTCGCAGATGGCGACCCAGACTGCCCATGGGTATTTCGGCGTCGAATTGCAGGCCGGCAGAGAGCATCTGCTTTGACAGGAAAGTCATGTTCACGAAAGAACGCTGAAATAAGGGAATAAGACGGGGATCGGCGCAGACGGTAACCGAGCCGGCATAGGTCTCCAGGTCGCGAAACATGCCTGCATACAGTATCTCGTCTCCGACTCCCTGTTCGTTACGCACCAATAGCGAACCCTCAAGCTTTTCACCTTGCCATGCTGCCGCCAGGTGATTCACATTTTGCCCCGCGAATTTCTCGGTTTTGAAACGCCACTCAAACGCCTGCCATCCACGATCAAAATCACCGAGCAACAAGAGCAGCACCGCAAAATTCAAATGAATAAGCGCATTCTCAGGATCGAGCTCCAGTGCATACTGGTAACTCGCCCGAGCCTCCCCAAGTCGTTTGAGATCCTGCAGCGTCAAACCGCGATCGCTGTAGCCATCCGCATTAGCCGGCTCAAGCTCGATCGCGCGTTCGAAGCAGGCCAGCGACTCATCGAGGCGGTTGAGTTCTCGCAGAATAACGCCGCGATTGCTGTAGGCCTTCGCATCGTCCGGCTTCAGCTCGATCGCGCGTTGGAAGCATGCCAGCGACTCATCGAGGCGATTGAGTTTTCCCAGAATAGCGCCGCGATTGCTGTAGGCCTTCGCATCGTCCGGCTTCAGCTCGCTT